>NZ_CP110921.1:308500-617000 GCF_026247885.1 Methylococcus mesophilus
CGGGGAATGCGTGGGCATACTCGGTCCCAACGGAGCGGGCAAGACCACGACGCTGCGGATGCTGGTGGGCAATACGCCGCCGGGGTCGGGCGAACTTTCAGTGCTCGGCTTTGCCATCCCGGTCGAGGGGCGGGCGATGCGCGCGAGAATCGGTGTCGTGCCGCAGCAGGACAATCTCGACATTGATTTCACGGTAATGGAGAACCTGCGGATCTACGGCGGCTATTTCGGCCTGAGCGAGAAGAGGTTGAGGGCGCGGATCCCTGAACTCCTCGATCTCGCCGCTCTTACCGACAAGGCCCAAGCCCGGATCGGCCAGCTTTCCGGCGGCATGAAGCGGCGGCTGTCGATCGTCCGCGCCCTCATCAACGAACCCGAAATGCTGGTGCTGGACGAACCGACCACGGGTCTCGATCCCCAGGTTCGGCACAACATCTGGAGCATGCTGCGCCAGTTGCAGAACGAAGGACTGACGATCGTCCTGACCACTCATTACATGGAAGAGGCCGAGCGCCTGTGCGGACGCATCATCCTGATGGACCGCGGGCGGATTCTGGCCGACAGCAGCCCGCAGGCCCTGATTCGCGATCATATCGAACCGCACGTGCTGGAGGTGCACGGCGCCAATGCCGACAGCTGGCGCCGTTCGCTGGCCCTGGCGGGCGGGCAGCGTTGCGAGCGTATCGGCGAGAGCATCTTTCACTACGGGGAAGATCTTGAGGTCCTGGTCCGATCGCTGGATGTCTGGGACGGCGTCCGTTACGTCTACCGCCGCGCCAATCTGGAGGACGTGTTTCTGAAACTCACCGGACGGGATCTGCGCGATGCTTGAAGCCGCTAAGCGCTGGAAATCCGTGTGGCGCCGCAACGCCTGGGTTTGGCGCAAAGGTGCGCGGACGGCGCTACTGGGCGGTTTCGTCGAGCCGTTGTTCAATCTGCTGGTGCTCGGTTTCGGACTGGGCAGCTACGTCGGCCGGGTCTCCGGTCTGCCCTACCTCGATTTCCTGGCCGGCGGCATACTCGCGACCAGCGCTATGAATGCCGCGACCTTCGAGGGACTGTACCTGGCTTATACCCGCATGGCGGTATTGAAGACCTGGGATGGCATGCTGGCCGCGCCCCTATCTTTGGCCGACGTCGTGTGCGGGGAGGTACTGTGGATGGGAACCAAGAGCGTGATCGGCGCCGGGTTGATCCTGGCGGTACTGGCCGGCTTTGGGCTGGCCACCGGCTGGGCCGCGCTCGGCTTGCTGCCTCTGGCTTTCCTGGCCGGCGTCTGTTTCGGCAGTATCGCCCTGGTAGTGACTTCCTTCGCCCGCAGCTACGACTTCTTCGTGTACTACATCACGCTGGGCATCACACCGATGATACTTCTGAGCGGGGTGTTCTTTCCGTCTGGCAGCCTTCCTCCCGCCGTCCGGGCCGGCGCCGAATGCTTGCCGCTGTTTCATGTCGTCGAAGCAATCCGGCCGCTGCTGGCCGGAAACCTTGAGCTTGGCGTGCTTCGGCATGCCGCGGCGCTGCTGGCTTTTGCCGTGCCGGCGATTTTCCTTGCCATCTGGCGCCTTGAGCGCAGGCTGACGCAATAATCTCTCATGCTCGATCGCATCACCCGGCTGGAACAATCGCTGGATCAATGTTTCGGTAAGGACCGGTTTGCACTGCGGCGCAGCCTGCAACGTCTGAAAACTTCCGCTGGAAAGGGGAACACCCCGGAAGGGGAGCTGGAAGCGGTAGCCCGACGGATCGAGGCATCGATCACCCTGTGCGCGGCGCGGGCGGCGGTTCTCCCGGCGCTGGAATATCCGGAGGAGCTGCCGGTGTCCGAGCGGCGAGGGGAGATCGCCGAAGCGGTCCGACAAAACCAGGTCGTGATCGTGTGCGGCGAGACCGGCTCCGGCAAAACCACCCAGCTCCCTAAGATTTGTCTCGAGGCGGGGCGCGGGATCAAGGGCTACATCGGCCACACCCAGCCCCGCCGCATCGCCGCCCGCAGCGTGGCCGCGCGCATTGCCGACGAGCTGAAGCGGCCCTTGGGGGAGACGGTGGGCTACAAGGTCCGCTTCCACGACCAGACCCGCCCGGACAGCCTCATCAAGCTGATGACCGACGGCATCCTGCTGGCCGAGACCCAGGCCGACCGTTTCCTGGACCAGTATGACACCCTCATCGTCGACGAGGCCCACGAGCGCAGCCTCAACATAGACTTCCTGCTGGGCTACCTCAAATGGCTGCTGCCGCGCCGGCGCGACCTCAAGCTGGTCATCACCTCGGCCACCATCGACCCCGATCGTTTCTCCCGCCATTTCGACAATGCCCCTATCGTCAGCGTCTCCGGGCGCACCTACCCGGTGGAAATCCGCTACCGACCGCCCGACCTCGCCGACGAGGAGAGCGACGAGACCGACCGCGGCGAGCAGCAGGCGATCCTGAATGCGGTGGACGAGCTGCATCGGGAGAACACCGGCGACATCCTGATTTTCCTGAGCGGAGAGCGGGAGATTCGCGACACTGCCGAGTCCTTGCGCAAGCATCATCCCGCCGACTGCGAGGTGCTGCCGTTGTACTCGCGGCTGGCGGTATCCGACCAGGAGAAGATATTCAAGCCGCACGGCCGCCGCCGTATCGTGCTGTCCACCAACGTGGCGGAGACCTCGCTGACGGTGCCGGGCATCCGCGGGGTGATCGACGCCGGCTATGCCCGGATCAGCCGTTACAGCCACCGCAGCAAGCTGCAGCGCTTGCCGATCGAGAAGGTGTCCCGCGCTTCGGCCAGCCAGCGTGCCGGCCGCTGTGGGCGAGTGGGGCCGGGGGTGTGCATCCGGCTGTATTCAGAACAGGATTTCCTGAACCGGCCAGAATTCACCGATCCGGAAATCCTCCGCACCAACCTGGCCGCCGTCATCCTGCAGATGAAGGCGCTGAACCTCGGCGACATCCGCGCCTTTCCCTTCGTCGAGCCGCCGGACGAGCGGCTGGTGCGGGACGGCCTCAAGACCCTGCAGGAAATCAATGCGCTGGACGACCAGGGCCGGTTGACCGAGCTGGGCCGTCGGCTGGCCAAGCTCCCGGTCGATCCGCGCCTGGGCCGCATCCTGCTGGCCGGAACGGACGAAAACTGCCTGAACGAGGTCTGCATCATCGTCGCCGCCCTGAGCGTGCCCGATCCGCGGGAGCGCCCGGCGGACAAGGCCCAGGCCGCCGACCAGAAGCACGCCCGGTTCCGCCATCCGGATTCGGATTTCATGGCGATTCTGGCGCTGTGGAAGGACTACGAGGAGCAGCGCGAGCATCTCTCCGGCAGTAAGCTGCGCCAGTATTGCCGCGACAATTTCCTTTCGGCCCTGCGGATGCGCGAATGGCGCGACATCCACCAGCAGATCATGGAAGTCATCAAGGGCGAACTGAGCCTCCGGATGAACCAGGTCCCCGCCGAATACGGCGAGATCCACCGGGCCCTGCTGACCGGGCTGTTGTGCCATGTCGGTTTCCGCCAGGACCAGAACGAATACGTCGGGGTGCGCGGGCAGAAGTTCCAGATCTTCCCCGGTTCGTTCCTGTTCAAGGCCCGGCCGGTATGGATCATTTCGGCCGAGCAGGTCGAGACCAGCCGGGTCTATGCCCGCACCGTGGCCAAGATCGAGCCGGAATGGATCGAAAAGTGCGGCGCCCATTTGTTGAAGCGCCACTATTACGAGCCGCACTGGGAGCGCAAGGCCGCGCGCGGCGCGGTGTTCGAGCGCACCGCCTTGTATGGCCTCACCGTGCAGAACGGGCGCAAAGTGCCTTACGAGAACGTCGACCCTGCCGGGGCGCGGGAGCTGTTCATCCGTTCGGCCCTGGTGCGCATGGACTACGACAGCAAGGCGCCGTTCCTGCTGGCGAACCGCAAGCTGCTGGAGGAGGCGGAATACTCCCAGCAGAAGGAGCGCCGGGTGGACCTGGTGGTGGACGAGGAGACCCTGTACCGCTTCTTCGACGAGCGAGTGCCCGCCGAGGTGGTCAACGGCGCCAGCTTCGAAGTCTGGCGCAAGGCCGCCGAGCGGCGCGAGCCCCGGCTGCTGATGCTGTCGCGGGAAGACATCACGCTGGATAGCAGCGTAGCGGGGGCGGCGGCCGATTTTCCGGACGAATTGGCCTTGGGGCCGGTGCGCCTGAAGCTGGAATACCGCTTCGAGCCGGGCCACGAGGACGACGGCGTCACCGCCATCGTGCCGCTGCACGTGCTCAATCAGATCGATCCCGAGCCGCTGCGCTGGCTGGTGCCGGGGCTGTATCGGGAGAAGGTGGTGGCCCTGATCAAGTCCTTGCCCAAGACTTGGCGCATCCATTTCGTGCCCGCCCCCGATTTCGCCGACCGTGCCCTGCCCATGCTGGACTACCGGCAAGGCACGCTGGCGGCGGAGCTGGCTAAGGCGCTGAAGAAAATCGGCGGCGTGGCGCCGCCGGTGTCAGCTTTTGACGAAACCGCGCTGCCGGTGCACCTGCGCATGAACTACGCCCTGGTCGACGAAAACAACGTAGTGATCGCCCGCTCGCGCGACCTGGCCGAGCTGCGCACCCGGCACGGCGCCGAGGCCGGCCAAAATTTCCAGAACATCGCCCGCCAGGAGATTGCCGTGACCGGACGGCGGGCCTGGGATTTCGACGATCTGCAGGTGGCCTACAGCGGACTGATCGACGGCCAGGCTCTGCACGGCTTTCCCGCCATCGTCGACGAAGGCGAGAGCGTTGGGGTCCGAGTGTACGACTTGGCCGAGGAGGCACGGGTACAGCATGAATTTGGCTTGATCCGGCTGTTCCGGCTGACATTGGCCAGGGAGATCAAATATCTGCGCAAGAATCTTCCGCTCACTGCATCGGCGGAGCTGCTTTACCGCCAGTTGCAGCCGGCTGGACGCGATCTGCGGGAGGATGTGCTGGACCAGCTCATGGCGGCTCTGTTCCTCGACGACCGGCCAGAACTGCGGACACGCCAAGCCTTCGAGTCCCGTCGCGAACAGGGGAAGGGAGACCTGGTACTCAAAGCCGACGAAGTGGGACGGGCGGTCGAGCAGGTGCTGGGACTCTACGCCGAGTGCCGCAAAGCCCTGTCCGCTCTCGCCGGCCGTTCCGCCGCCGGCGACTCGGCCGACCAGTTGAACCGCCTGGTGTACGGGGGATTCGTGGCCAAGGTGCCGTACCCGCGTCTCAAGCACTTCCCTCGCTATCTCAAAGCGCTGCTGCACCGTCTGGAAAAATGCCGTCAGGACCCTGTCCGTGACGCCAAGCTTCAGAGCGATCTCGTCCCATTCTGGCAAACTTATTGGGAGTCTGTGCAGCAGGGCAGGGTGCCCCCCGTGCCCGAGCGCGACGAATTCCGCTGGCTCCTGGAAGAATACAGGGTATCGCTGTTCGCCCAGCAGATGAAAACGGCATATCCGGTTTCCGCTAAGCGCCTGCGGGAGCTATGGTCGCAGCGGGTATTACCCCAGCGCTGACAAAGCGACGAGCTGGCATCACCGGATAAGGGGGGACGGGCGCCGTTCGCAGCCGAGGCTAGGTGTGTAGCGACCGATAGTTGTCTTTTAGTTGCGCCGCCGGGCACGGATCATCTCTCCATGCCCGACGGCTATGCTCACTCGGAAGAACCGGTTCCGTGTTCGGCAGGAGAGGGGGGATCAGCACGATCGTCCCGCGGTTTTTGATCGGGTTCTGGATTTTCCCATGCCTTGGGCGGTAGACCGGGCGCCCGATATTGAGGTTCCGGACGGAATTCCGTGCGTGCTTCCCGTTCGGCAGGGGCTGACTCCGCCCCGGAGGCGGGCGGCTCACTGCGGCGATCGCCGGTATCCCGCTGCGCGGCTGGCTCGGAGTTTGATTCCGCGACATTGCGTTCAGATACGTCGTTTTCCCAATCGAGACTGATCGGTTCGAAAGCTTCGCCCCCCTCAGGTTCGCCCGGCGTTGCCGGTCGGCGATCCCGCCTGCCACGTCCCCGCCGTCTCACGCCACCCCGGCGCGACCGTGAAGTCTGCGGGCGGGATTCCGCTTCCCCAGCGTCTCCATCGGCGGTTTCTGCGCTGCCGGCATCACTTTGATCGGGAGTTTCCCCGAAATCGACGGGGGAGGCGGTGGGCACCAAGTCCTTCAAATCTGTGGCGTCTGCCGGTAATTCCGCCGTTGCCGTCTCGTCGGCGAAATCTTCCGCTGGTGATTCAGCCTTTGGCTGAGCGGCAGCCCGGGGGCGCTGTCCCCGGCCATTCCGCCGGCGGCCACGACTCTCCTGGGCCCTCGTTCGGTTCTCTTGCGCGGCCGCGGTCTGAGGCGGCTCCTCCGTCGCGATGTCTTGGATAGCTTCGGCTTCCGCCGATACCTCGTTGCGGTGCTTGTCGGCAGTATCGTCCCGCTGTGCAGGATGCTTCCGGCGACTGCCACCGCCGCGCCTGCCGCCGTCTCGTTCGCGGTCGCGGCGGCGCTGGCCGCCGGGGCGTTCGCTTTCTTCCGCTGGAGTTGCGCCGGTTCCCGATTGTTCGCTGGGTGTCCTGACCGGCTGGACGAAAGGTGCGGGCAGTGGCAGACCCACGGATGGCTGAGCCGCGTCGGAGGATGACGGCTGGTCGTCGATGCGCTGTCCCGTCAGGATGTTGAGGAAACGTTTGATCAGCCCGCCGCCGGGCTGACCCGGTTGTTGTGCCTGGATACGCTGATCGCCGCCGCGGGGCTGCGGCGCAGCGGGGATAAATTCTCGCACCGCAGGAGCTTCTGCCGCTGCACCGGGTGTCCGCATGGGCTTATGGGACTCGGCCGATTTATCAGAAATGAGTTGGTAGCTGCTCTTGCGCGTGTCCTCCTCCGCACCGGCTCCGCCGCTCCGGATCCGCTGGATGTCGTAGTTGGGCGTTTCGAGGTGAGGATTGGGGACGATGGTGATGGACACGTTGTACCGCGTCTCGATCTGCTGGATCGCTGCGCGCTTCTCGTTCAGCAGGTAGGTGGCCGACTCCACCGGCAATTGGGCAATGATGCGGTCGGTGTTCTTTTTCATCGTCTCCTCCTCCAGGACGCGGAGGATGGACAGGGCCAGCGATTCGACGCCGCGAACCGTTCCCTGGCCCTTGCAGCGAGGGCACGTCAACAGTGCGGTTTCGGTGAGCGAAGGCCGCAGGCGCTGGCGTGACATTTCCATCAGGCCGAAGCGGGAGATCCGGCCGAGTTGGATGCGTGCCCGGTCGACGCGCACAGCGTCGCGCAGACGGTTTTCCACAGCGCGCTGGTTGCGGGCGGCCATCATGTCGATGAAATCGATCACGAACAATCCGCCCAGGTCGCGCAGACGCATCTGGCGGGCGATCTCGTCGGCTGCCTCGAGGTTGGTGTTCAGTGCGGTTTCTTCGATGTCGCCGCCCTTGGTGGCCCGCGCCGAATTGATGTCGATGGTCGTCAGGGCCTCGGTGTGGTCGATGACGATGGCGCCGCCGGAGGGCAGGGGTACTTCGCGGGAGTATGCCGTCTCGATCTGGCTCTCGATCTGGTAGCGGCTGAACAGAGGCACGTTGTCCTGGTACAGGCGCGCCTTGTTGATGAACTGCGGCATGACCTGCTGCAGGAAGCTGTGGACCAGCCTGAAAGTCGAAGGGTTGTCGACCAGGATTTCGTCGATATCGCCACGCAGGTGATCGCGCAGGGCACGGATGATGACGTTGCTTTCCTGGAAAATCAGAAACGGCGCCGGCTTTTCCCGCGTCGAGCGTTCGATCGCTTCCCACAGCTGCAGCAGATAGTTGAGGTCCCACTGCAATTCCTCAACCGTCTTGCCGCCCCCCGCCGTACGGATGATCACCCCCATGTCTTCAGGGATATGGAGCTGGCTCAGCGTCTCCTTCATGTCGGACCGGACGTCGCCCTCGATGCGGCGGGAAATTCCGCCCGCCTTGGGGTTGTTCGGCATCAGCACGAGATAGCTGCCGGCCAGGCTGATGTAGGTGGTCAGCGCCGCACCCTTGGTGCCGCGTTCCTCCTTTTCGACCTGGACGACGACTTCCTGGCCCTCCTTGAGGACGTCTTTGATTTCCCGGCGGGAGACGGACTCCTCGCCGCTGGCGCTGAGATATTTCGGCAGGATTTCCTTGAACGGCAGGAAGCCGTGCCGCTCCGCGCCGAAATTCACGAATGCCGCCTCGAGGCTCGGCTCGACGCGGGTAATCAGTCCTTTGTAGATATTGGCTTTTTTCTGCTCCCTCGAAGGGATTTCTATGTCGAAGTCATAAAGCTTCTGTCCATCGACCAGCGCGACCCGCAATTCCTCGGGTTGCGTGGCGTTGATCAACATTCTTTTCATCAATGGATTCCTTGGGCGTTCTTGCTGGAGAACCGCCTGAACCGGTGGTGCCGCAGGATTCCGCCAACATCCCTTCCTGTTCTGTTTCTTCTGTCATGCGAATGCTCTTCTTCAGGTTCGCGATATCGAAGTGATCGATCGGATGATGGGTATCCCGATGCCCTGTGTTAAGGATGGGTTGCCGGGGAACCGGGTGGTTCCTGCGCCGGTCCCATTCGGCGAACGGTATGCTGTGTCATGCCGGCCGTGAACCCGCGTTCTGCGAGGTTTTTCGTCGTGGCCCGTCCACTTTCATACCGTGCGAAAACACGGCCAGTCCGCTCGGCCCGAAGGCCGGTCCGGCGGATGTTAATTTTGTCCGAAAACGCAACTCTTGAGCTCGTCAAGGGTCGAGCATCCAAACTTTTGGGTTATGACTTGTATATCGGATTCCGGCAGGCACCGCCGCCTAACGACGACGCCGCCCGCGCGGGAACCGCGTCTGGCGTACCGCGTGTTCATGCGATGCACCGGTTCATTCGTTCAACAATTCTTTGGGGCTTTCACCGAGGGTGAGTCGCGCTGCCAAGCGCACACCCGGCGAAGTGCCATACAGACTATAGCAATCTTCAGCAATCGCATCAATTTAAGGTGTAAAACTGATATCATTTTTCATGATGAAATCTCTCCCGCAAGACTCGAACCCGCCTCGCCTGATCGAAGTCGACGCCGAGGCTGCCGGCCAGCGCATCGACAATTTCCTGTTTTCGCGCCTGAAGGGCGTTCCGAAGAGCCATGTTTACCGAATCCTCCGGACCGGTCAGGTACGGATCAATGGTGGTCGGAGCAAGGCGCAGCACCGGCTGAGCGCCGGCGATGTGGTTCGCGTCCCACCCGTGCGCGTCGCGCAGGTGCAGGACGCGCAAGTGCCTGCGCCGTGGCTGCGCGACCGGCTGGAATGCCGGATTCTGTATGAGGACGACGAGGTTCTGGTCATCAACAAGCCTCCGGGGATGGCTGTGCACGGCGGCAGCGGCCTCAGTTTCGGGGTGATCGAAGGTCTGCGGGCGGCACGTGAGGAGGCTCGGTTTCTCGAACTGGTACATCGGCTGGACCGCGACACCTCGGGCTGTCTGCTGATTGCAAAGCGGCGCTCCGCGCTGCGCCAGTTGCACGAGCAATTCCGGGGGGACGGTGTGGAAAAGAGCTATCTGGCGCTGCTCAGCGGTGTCTGGGCGCGTCGGCACCAAGTCGTGGACGCTCCATTGCTCAAGAACGTGCTGCAGAGCGGAGAGCGGATGGTGAGGATCTCCGCGGAGGGAAAAGCGGCGATCACGGAGTTCCGCCGCCTGGAATCGCTTTCCGGCGCCACGTTGGTGGAAGCCCGTCCGGTTACCGGCCGCACCCATCAGATTCGTGTGCACGCCAAGTCGCTGGGCCATCCCCTGGCGGGTGACGAGCGTTACGGCGATTCTTCGCTCAATCAAGCTTTCCGCCAGCTGGGCTTGAAGCGGCTGTTCCTCCATGCCGCTACGCTCGCATTCGCGCATCCGCGAAGCGGTAGGGAGGTCCGCGTCGAATCGCCACTGGAACCCGATCTCGCGGACTTTCTGACGGCCGTCAGGCCTTAAAGCCTTCCCCGGCCCGAATTCTCGGGCGCTCTTGTCTTCCGTCTCAAAATTCCACAAGGTTTAAAGACTATGAACGAGGATTCGACACCCCAGTCATCGACCGAACCGGCCCGCCCGGCCTCCGGCTGGGAGCGTGAGCTATTGGAAAAGCTGCTGCTCGAGGCATTGGTGGAGCAGCGGAAGGCGAGGCGGTGGAGCTTGGCGTTCAGGGCTTTTCTGATCGCCTCGGTCGGGCTCGGCTTCGCGCTGGCGTTCCGACCGCTGTCACAGGAAGGGCTGCCCGGAGCCGGAAAGGTGCACACGGCGGTGGTCGACGTCATCGGCACCATCGCCGAAGGCGGCGAGATCGACGCCGACACAATCATCGAAGGGTTGCGTGAGGCGGTCGAGGCGGAGGGCGTCAAAGGCATCGTGCTCAGGATGAATACGCCGGGCGGGAGTCCGGTGCAATCGGCCTACGTATACGATGAAATCCGGAGGATCAAGAAGGAACATCCGGCTCTGCCGGTTTACGCCGTCGTGTCGGACCTGTGCGCCTCGGGCGGCTATTACATCGCCTCGGCCGCGGACCGGATATTCGTGAACCCGGCCAGCATCGTCGGCTCGATCGGCGTCATCATGAACGGTTTCGGCTTCGTCGGCACGCTGGAAAGGCTGGGGGTGGAGCGTCGGGTGATGACTGCCGGCGACCACAAGGCGATCCTCGATCCGTTCGGCCCCGTGGATCCGGCCGAAAAACAGCATGTGCAGCAGCTGCTGAACGCTGTTCACCAGCAGTTCATTGCGGCGGTAAAGGCTGGTCGCGGGGACCGTCTCAAGGACCGGCCCGAAATCTTCTCGGGCTTGGTTTGGACCGGCGCCGAAGGGATCGAACTGGGTCTTGTGGACGCCGTCGGCGAATTGCATCAGGTGGCCGAGACGGTCATCGGGGCTAAGGAGATCGTGAATTACTCCCACAGAGAGACGTTGCTGGATCGCATCACCCAGCAACTGGGCACCAGTCTGGGGGCGGCTTTGAGAAACCTGTCCGCCTCGTCGCCGCGCCTGTACTGATGACTCGCGACTTCGAGGTTCTGCGGGAGGAGCGGCTCCACGGCGGATTCTTCACACTGCTGCGGATGCATCTGCGCCATACCCTGCACGGCGGCGGTTGGAGCGAGGTCCTGACCCGCGAGCTGTATCACAGGAGCAGTTGCGTGGCGGTCGTTCCTTACGACCCGGTGGCCGACCGGGTGGTGCTGATCGAACAGTTCCGGGTCGGCCCGCTCAAGTCAGGGGAAAATCCCTGGCTTCTGGAAATCGTCGCCGGCGCCGTGGAGCCGGGCGAACACCCGGACGAGGTGGCGCACCGCGAGACGATGGAGGAGGCCGGAAGCCGGATCCGCGAGCTCATCCCGGTGTCCGAGTTTTTCACTACGCCGGGCGGCTGTTCCGAAAGCATCGCCCTCTATTGCGGCATCATCGATTCCGTCGGCCTTGGCGGAATCCATGGCCTGGCCGAAGAGCATGAGGACATCCTGGTCAGCGTGGTCGATTTCGCCGAAGCGATGGTCCTGCTCGGCGAGGGGCGGATCCGCTCGGCTATCCCCATTATCGGCCTGCAGTGGCTGGCGCTGAACCGGGAACGCCTCAGGATGTGTTACGGGGCAGCCTGACTCGGCTGGGGCGGATCAAGCGGCACAGCGGGGGTCCGCGAGGGGACGGCCGGCGTTCACGTCGGCCAGCGCCTCGCTGTAGAGTTCGACATACTGGGATGCGCTCTTGCGCCACGAAAAATCCTTGCCCATGCCGCATGTGCAGATAGTCCGCCAGACCTCAGGTTTCCGGTACAGCGCCAGGGCCCGGTAGACGGCTTCCAGCAGGAAGGCTGGCTTCGCCGGCTCGAACACGATTCCGCTGGCCTGTCCGGCTGCAATGCGTTCGGGCGTGGCGTCTTCGACGGTATCGGCCAGTCCGCCGACCTTGCGCACGATCGGTACGGTGCCGTAGCGCTGGCTGTAGAGCTGGTTCAGCCCGCAGGGCTCGAAGCGGGAAGGCATCAGGAAGATGTCGGCGCCGGCTTCGATGAGATGGGCCAGCGGTTCGTCGTAGCCGATGGTGACGGCGATGCGTTCCGGGCAGGCCACAGCTGCCCGTTCCAGGGTGCGCTCGAATTCCTTGTTGCCGCTGCCCAGGACGACGAGCTGGATCGGCAGTTGGAGCAGGTCGTCCAGAATGTCGATCAGGAGATCGATGCCCTTCTGTTCGACCATCCTCCCCACCACCCCCAGAACGGCGACCTCCGGATGGTCCGGCAGGCAGAACCGTTGCCTGAGCGCCGTGCGGTTGACCCGTTTCCTCTCCAGCGTATCCAGGCCGTAGGTGGCGGGCAGGTACGGATCGGTAGCAGGATTCCAGGCCACGTCATCGATGCCGTTGAGAATCCCGCTCAGGCATGACCTACGGCTTCTCAGCAGTCCGTCGAGGCCGCAGCCGAACTCCGGCGTCTGGATTTCTTCCGCGTAACTCGGGCTCACCGTGTTGATGCGGTCGGCGAATACCAGGCCGCCCTTGATGAAGGACAGCTGGCCGTAGAACTCCAACGCCTCCATCTTCCAGAGCCGGGGAGGCAGCGCCAGTTGCTGGAACGTATCGTGAGGAAACAGGCCCTGGTAGGCGAGATTGTGAACGGTGAACACGACGGCTGGCCGGTTCGGCTCGTCGCTCAAGAGCGGCGGGATCAAGCCGGTTTGCCAGTCGTTGCAATGGACGACGTCGGGTTTCCAGCCGAGGCCGAGCCGATCCTGGGTCAGGTCGACGGCGACGCGCGCGAGCAGGGCGAAGCGTTCGGCGTTATCGGGCCACGGCGCGCCGTTGGGCGCCAGATAAGGATTCCCGGAGCGGCCGAACGAGGCCGGGGCGTCCAGCAGCCAGAGAGGAACAGCGGTTCCCGGCAACAGCGTCGACAGGAGGGTCAGCTGGCTGCCCGACTGGCGCAGACTCTGTTCCTTCGGCGTGTCCGCAGCGGCGATGGCCTCCGGATAGGCGGGCATCAGGATGCGCACGTCATGGCCCAGTGCGGACAAAGCCGCCGGCAGACTGCCGGATACGTCCGCGAGGCCGCCGGTCTTCATCAGGGGGAAGACCTCGCTGGAGACGAACAGGATTTTCATTCGTCGGTCGGCGTCCCGGTATCGGAACCGGCCAACGATGCCGCGGGGGCCAGCACGATGCCGGCCAGGGGCGGGAGAGTCAGCACGACGGACTGGGCCCGCCCCATCCATTCCACGCTTTGGGTTTCGATTTCCCAGTTGCCAAGATTGGCACCGCCGTAGCATTCGGCGTCGGAATTGAAAATTTCCCGGTATTGAATCGGCTCCGGTACGCCGATGCGGTAATTATGGCGTGGCACCGGAGTGAAATTCATGACGACGATCACGTGACTGTCGTCGTCGCGGCGAAGGTAGCTGATGACCGATTGCGCGGCGTCGTGACTATCGATCCACTCGAAGCCCTGGCTTTCGAAGTCGTAGGCATAGAGCGCGGAGGTGCCTTGGTACAGCCGGTTCAGGTCGCTTACCAAGTGCAGCATGCCCTTGTGCAAATTGGATTCGAGAAGCTGCCAATCCAGCGCCGCCGTATGCTTCCATTCACCGGTCTGGGCGAATTCGCAGCCCATGAACAACAGCTTCTTGCCGGGGTAGGTGAACATCATGGTGTACAGCGCGCGCAGGTTGGCGAAGCGCCGCCAGTCGTCGCCCGGCATTCTTGCCAGCATGGAGCCCTTGCCGTGGACGACTTCGTCGTGGGAGAAGGGCAGGACGAAGTTTTCGGTGAAAGCGTACAACAGGCCGAACGTGAGCTGGTCGTGATGGTAGTGCCGGTGCACCGGATCCTTGCTCATATAGACCAGGATGTCGTGCATCCAGCCCATGTTCCACTTCATTGAGAAGCCCAGGCCTCCGGTCCAGGTGGGCCGGGTGACCTGGGGCCAGGCAGTGGACTCCTCCGCCACGACCAATACGCCTGGAAACTGCTGGTGTACGACGGTGTTGAGGTCGCGAAGGAAGGCGATGGCCTCGAGATTTTCGTTGCCGCCGTACTTGTTGGGTATCCAATCGCCGGCCTGGCGAGAATAGTCGAGATAGAGCATCGAAGCGACGGCATCGACGCGCAGGCCGTCGAGGTGGAATTCCTCTAGCCAGAATAGTGCGCTGCCCAGCAGGAAATTCTTGATTTCGTTGCGGCCGTAGTTATAGATCAACGTACCCCAGTCGCGGTGCTCGCCTAAACGAGGGTCTTCGTGTTCGTACAGTGCGGTACCGTCGAAGCGTGCCAAGCCATGGGCATCCTTGGGAAAATGCGCGGGCACCCAGTCCAAAATCACACCGATGCCGTTCTGGTGGCAATGATCGACGAAATAGCGAAAGTCGTCGGGGGTACCGAACCGGCTGGTAGGGGCAAAATAGCCGGTGGTCTGGTAGCCCCACGAGGCGTCCAGCGGGTGCTCCGTGACCGGCATCAGCTCGATGTGGCTGAAACCCGCCGATTTGACGTAGTCCACCAGCTCGTGTGCGAGATCGCGATAATTAAGATAACCGCCCTCGAGATCGCGCTTCCAGGAGCCGGCGTGCACCTCGTATACCGACAGCGGCTGGTGCAGCCACGGCCAGTCCTTGCGTTGTGCTAGCCAGGCGTCATCGTTCCAGGCGTATTCACTCTCGCAGGTGATGATCGAGGCTGTGTTCGGCCGGCGCTCGAATTGGCGTCCGTAGGGGTCGGTCTTGAGGTGAATGGTGCCGTGCGGCCGGTTGCGTATCTCGAACTTGTATAGCAGGCCAGGCTGCAGTTCGGGGATGAACAGCTCCCACACGCCGCTGCCGCCGCGGACTCGCATGGGATGCCGGCGGCCGTCCCAGCCGTTGAACTCCCCGACCACGCTGATGCGCTCGGCATTGGGCGCCCAAGTCGCGAACAGAATGCCGTCGATGCCGTCGACACTGTGCGGATGGGCACCCAGGATACGATAAATGTTCCAGTGCCGGCCTTCGCCGAAAAGATAGAGATCGAAGTCGGAAAGCCGGGGAGGGAAAGTGTACGGATCGATGAAACTGTGGGTCTGGCCCGTCTGGTCGGTCCAATACAGCCTGTAATGGGGGTCGGTGGCTCCCGCTTCGACTTCGCGTTCGAAAATGGCGGTACCGGCGACGCGCTCCATTACCAGTCCGTCGGGCCCCACGCGCACTTCTTCGGCGCGGGGCAGGAAAGCACGGACGAGGTCCCTGCCTTCCCGCCGATGACGGCCCAGCACCGCAAACGGATCGTGATGGCGGGCTTCGATGAGCCGCTGGAAATCCTGCGAGAGTTCTGCCAAGGTCGATCTGTCCGTCAAACCGCATCCCTCCCGTTCGGATTCACTTTGCTGGAATTCTGATAGTACAATGCCGGCACGTTGGTGCCGGAAAATGCGATGTCTGCGGCAGGATGTTACCAGATTTCCCACCGCGTATGCCCCAGCCAGGAACAGGAATAGGAGTCCCATATGCCCGAGTCGATGCACGCATCATCCCGTTTCGTAAGTCGGCTGACCCGGCAAACCATGGCCCTCATCCTGGCGGGCGGGCGGGGGAGCAGACTGCAGAAACTGACGGAATGGCGTGCCAAGCCAGCCGTGCCGTTTGGCGGCAAATTCCGGATCATCGACTTCCCTCTGTCCAACTGCGTCAATTCCGGGATACGCCAGGTCGGTGTGCTGACCCAGTACAAGGCGGATTCGCTGATCCGCCACATTCAGCAAGGCTGGGGCTTTCTGCGCGGAGAGCTCGGCGAGTTCGTCGACATCATGCCCGCCCAGCAGCGTCTGCAGGAGAGCTGGTACGCAGGTACGGCCGACGCGGTGTACCAGAATCTGGACATCATCCGTCAGCGCGATCCCGAATACATCATGATCCTGGCGGGCGACCACGTGTACAAGATGGACTACGGCCTCATGCTGGCCTACCACGTGGAACGGAAGGCCGATCTCACCATCGGCTGCATGGAGGTGCCGCTCGCCGATGCCAGGGCGTTCGGCGTCATGCAGATGGATGGCGAGCAGCGTATCCAGAAATTCGTCGAGAAACCGTCCGATCCGCCCGCCATGCCGAACCGCCCCGATCACGCCGCGGCTTCCATGGGAATCTACATCTTCAATACGGCATTCCTGTTCGAGCAGCTCATCAAGGATGCCGATACCCCCGGTTCGAACCACGATTTCGGGATGGATATCATTCCCCAGGTCATCCAGAAATACCGCGTCTTCGCCTACCGCTTTCGCAACGCTCAGAGCGGCGTGCAGTCTTACTGGCGCGATGTGGGGACGGTGGACTCGTACTGGGCAGCCAACATGGAGCTGATCGGTGTCGATCCTGAACTCAATCTGTACGACCAGGAATGGCCGATCTGGACCTATCAGGCCCAGACGCCGCCGGCCAAGTTCGTGTTCGACGACGACGACCGGCGCGGCATGGCGGTGGATTCGATGGTTTCTGGGGGCTGCGTCATTTCCGGCGCCGAAGTCCGCCACTCCCTGCTGTTTTCGAATGTGCGGGTGAATTCGTTCTCGCGCGTGCACGACTCCGTGATCCTGCCCGATGTGAACGTCGGGCGCCATTGCAGGATCAGCCGGGCGGTGATCGACAAGGGATGCAGCATCCCGCCCAATACCGTCATCGGCGAAAATCTCGAGGACGATCGCAAGCGCTTTTACGTCAGCCCGGAAGGCATCGTCCTGGTGACCCCCGACTGCCTCGGTCAGCGTCTGCATTTCCACCGCTGATCGAGAATTGAAAGTGCCGGCCGGACGCTACGCCTCCCGGTCTGGCGGGCGGGGCATGCCGGCCGGACTGTCGCTCCACCCGCTGTCTTCGGTGTCATAGCCACATGGATGCTCACGGAATATTTGATCGGCGCCGCGCGGGTATTCTGCTCCACATCAGTTCCTTGCCCGGCGGGCCGGGAAATGGGGATCTGGGGGCGGATGCCTTCCGGTTCGTGGATTTTCTCGCTGCGGCGGGCGTTTCGGTATGGCAGACGCTGCCGATCAATCCGACCCACGAGGATGGTTCACCCTACCAGTGCACCTCCGTGCATGCCGGAAATCCGCTCCTGATAGGGTTGGACTGGCTGGTCGAGCGTGGATTGCTGGAAGTCGATGTCATTTCCTCCACCGAGGATGCGAAAACGGTTCGGCATCAGGCGCTGCAGCGGGCCTTCGAATCCTTTCGCCGCCGGGGAACTTCCGATAGCTTGTGTTCTGCTTTCGGCGACTTCGTGAGCGCGAACGACTGGTGGCTGGCCGATTACGCCCTGTATGCGGCGCTCAAGGAGGTCAACGGCGGCCTGCCTTGGCAGGCCTGGCCCAAGGCCTTGCGCGACCGCAAACCCGATGCCCTGGCTTCGGCCGGCGCCTTGTATGCCGACATCATAGCCAGGGTCCGCTTCGAGCAGTTCGTGTTCTTCGAGCAGTGGCACGGCCTGCACGAATATGCCCGGCGGCTCGGAGTGCTGCTGTTCGGCGATATGCCGATCTTCGTCGCTTCGGACAGTGCGGAAGTCTGGGCCGGGCGGGACTATTTCGAGCTGAGCGAAGACGGTGAGCCGCGCGTCGTTGCCGGTGTGCCTCCGGACTATTTCTCCGCCACGGGGCAGCGCTGGGGAAATCCCCACTACAATTGGGAAAACATGGCGCGCTCCGGTTTCTCCTGGTGGCTGAATCGGTTGCGCACCCAGCTAAGTCTGTATGACCTGATTCGCATCGACCACTTCCGGGGATTCGAAGCGTACTGGGAAATTCCCGCCTATTCCGAAACGGCGATGGAAGGGCGCTGGGTCAAGGCTCCCGGCGCGGCACTGCTGTCCTGCTGCGCAGAGACATTCGGCGAAACCCTGCCCCTGGTTGCCGAGGACCTGGGCATCATCACCGCCGAGGTCGAGGCATTGCGGCGGCGTTTCCGCATCCCCGGCATGCGGATACTCCAGTTCGCTTTCGACGGCGGTCCCAGGAATCCCTATCTGCCCCACAACCATGCCGTTGACAGTGTCGTTTACACCGGCACCCACGACAACGACACGACATTGTCCTGGTTCGAGGGACTGTTGCCGGATCAGCAGGGCTATGTCTACGACTACCTGGGCCGGTCCGGGCTCCCCATGCCGGCGGCGCTGGTTCAAGCCGCCATGGCTTCAGTCGCGAGGCTGGCAATTGTTCCCATGCAGGATGTACTGGGGCTGGGAGGAGGGCACCGCATGAACACGCCGGGCACGGTGGGCGACAACTGGAACTGGCGTTTCGGTTGGACCCAACTGCGCGACGAGCACGCCGACCACCTGGCCCATCAGGTTCGCATGTACGGCCGGGCGGCCTGAGCTTGGAGCCCAGTGGGCTCGAGTATGGTGTTTTGCGGCGGATGAGTCTCGTCCCGTTCCGGATAGTCCAGCGTGAAATGCAGCCCGCGGCTCTCCTTCCTTTGCAGGGCCGAACGGATGATGAGTTCGGCGACGATCACCAGATTACGAAGTTCCAGCAGATCGCTGGTTACGCGGAAGTTGCCATAGTATTCGGCGATTTCCTGCTTGAGCAGTTCCGCCCGATGCAGGGCGCGCTGCAGCCGTTTGTCGGTCCGCACGATCCCGACATAGTCCCACATGAAGCGCCGGATTTCGTCCCAGTTATGAGACACAACGACCTCTTCGTCGGAATCCGTAACCTGCGACTCGTCCCAGTTCGGCAGCGGCGGGGGAGGAGGAATGTCGCCCAGGCGCTCCATGATGTCCAGGCTGGCCTGCTTGGCAAAGACCAGGCATTCCAGCAGAGAATTGCTGGCCATGCGGTTGGCGCCGTGCAGGCCGGTGCAGGCTACCTCGCCGACCGCATAAAGGCCTGAGATATCCGCCCGCGCCTGCCGGTCGGTCACTACGCCTCCGCAGGTGTAATGGGCTGCAGGTACCACTGGGATGGGCCGCCGGGTCATGTCTATTCCCAATTCCAGGCAGCGCGCATGAATCGTTGGGAAATGGCTCCGGATAAAATCGGCGGGGCGGTGACTGATGTCGAGGTAGACGCAGTCGGCGCCCAGCCGCTTCATTTCGTGGTCGATGGCGCGCGCCACGATATCGCGGGGAGCCAGTTCACCGCGGGGATCGAACCGCTGCATGAAGGGGCTGCCGTCGGGTAGCAGCAATCGGCCACCTTCGCCGCGCACTGCCTCGGAGATCAGGAAGGACCGGGCGTGAGGGTGGTAGAGACAGGTGGGGTGGAATTGAATGAATTCCATGTTCGCCACCCGGGCGCCGGCCCGCCATGCCAAGGCGATGCCGTCGCCGGTGGAAACGTCGGGATTGCTGGTGTAAAGATAAACCTTGCTAGCGCCGCCCGTAGCCAGCGCTATGACTCGCGCGCGGAAGGTGCGGGTCCGGTGGCTTCGCGTATCCAGCGCATAGGCGCCCAGCACGCGCTGCGGGCCGGCGAGGCCGAGCTTGCGCGAGGTGATCAGGTCGATGACGTTGTGGTGCTCGAACAGATCGATGCTCGGATGGGCGCGGGCATGTTGCTCGAGCGATGACTCAACGGCCCGACCGGTGGCGTCGGCGGCATGCACGACCCGCCGGTGGGTGTGGCCGCCTTCCCGGGTCAGGTGCAGATGATGGGCGCCGTCGGTGCTTTCGATTTCGGTGAAGGCTACGCCGTGCTCGAGCAGCCAGTCGATGCACTCCTTCCCCTGGGATACCACCAAGCGTACCGCCCCAGAATCGCACAGGCCGGCCCCGGCCACCAGCGTATCTTCGATATGCGATTCGAGGGAATCCTGGGCATCGAGCACCGCGGAAATACCGCCCTGGGCGTAACGGGTGTTGCCTTCACTCAAGGCGACCTTCGACAGGACGGCAACCCGCGCACGATCGGCGAGCCGCAAGGCCAAGCTGAGGCCGGAAGCGCCGCTGCCGATGATGAGCGCGTCGTAGGTGATGTCCTGGTCCATGGTATCGTCGTGTTAACGGCATGTTACAGTAAATCGGCATTGCGTTGAAGCGCGCTTCCGAACGTAAGATAATCAAAGCCCTGTTTCCGCCTATCCGTTCCAGCAGGGGATCGTGAATGTCCGCGGTTCCGAGGATTTCCCGGAAGGAAGTGGTGTAATGTCCAAGGCGATGCGTGGAATGGAGATGAGTGAAGAACTGGACGACGAGCTCGTCAGGCGGGTACAGCGCGGCGACAAGAGAGCTTTCGACCTACTCGTCAGAAAGTACCAATACAAGATCACCCAGCTCATTTCTCGCTACATCAAGGATCCGTTCGAATCCCTGGATGTGGCGCAGGAGGCCTTTATCAAGGCCTACCGGGCATTGCCGGGATTCCGCGGGGACAGTCAGTTCTACACTTGGCTTTACCGCATCGCGATCAATACGGCAAAGAATTATCTCGTCACCCGTTCGCGTCGGCCCAGCGAAGATGAATTTGATGTCGAATCTGCGGAACAATTCGAGAATGGCTCTCGTCTAAAGGATGTCGATACGCCTGAAGCCGCTGTCTTGAGCGATGAGCTGGCGGCAACGATTCAATCAGCGCTGAACGAGTTGCCGGAGGAACTCAAGCTGGCTATAACTCTGAGAGAGCTTGAGGGACTGAGTTACGACGAAATTGCGGAAGTCATGAGCTGCCCGGTGGGTACCGTCCGTAGCCGTATCTTCAGGGCAAGAGAAGCCATAGACAAACGGCTCCGGCCGTTACTCGATTGATTGAGGACAGGAACCGAGCGATGTTGGACGAGCATATGGCACAAAAGGCCTCTGTTTTCGTGGATAACGAAATGGATCTGGCCGAAGCGCGGGATTACTTCCGGCTGATCGAAAAACGGGAAGATGTCCGTTCGACCGTGAGTCGGTATTACCTGATCGGCGAAGTGCTCCGAACCGGCCGGACTCCCCTCGGTGGACAGTTGGCGGAGACGGTGGCGCGTCAGGTCGCGATCGAACCGTTGATTCTTGCCCCTGCAAGGGCGAAGTCCCCGGACACCTTCCGCAGGCACATCGTGACCGGAGCGCTCGCGGCATCCATGGTCGCAGTGGCGGTGTTCGTCTGGAGGGGCTTGAGCGGTTTCGCTGCATTCGACGGAGGCCTGTCCGGCGTGGCCTTGGCCGAGGCGCGAATGGATCCGGAAATGCAGGCCTATCTGCTGGCGCACAGCGGCACATCCCATGTGGCAGGTTCGGGGACGTTGATGCCATACATGAGGATGGTCAGTTATGAGCAATGACACAGTTCGAACCCTGTCATGTTCAGAGTTCGAATAATTGCGGCGGCTCTGGGGGCCGCCGTTGCGTATGAATGTCCACAACCGTCTCTGGCCGATGAAGCGCCGCATGCGCTCGGTGCTCGTGCGGGTGTGGAGTGGCTGTCGAATATGCGCGATGCCATGATCCGTCTCAATTATCGTGGCTTGGTAGCCTACGTGAAGGACGACAAGGTCAACAGCATGGAGTTCGTGCACGGTCTGTCGAACGGCGTCGAGCACGAGCGGCTTACCTCGCTGAACAGTCCGATGCGGGAAATCGTCAGGGACGGCGATCTGGTCCGGTTCTTTTTTCCGGAAACGAAGTCGGTCATGACGGAACGCGTGCCCACAAACCGTTCCTTCCTGGTCGATCTTCCCGAGTCGTTCGTCGGCTTGTGCGACTACTACGCGTTCCTGGTCGGCGGCCAGGAGTATGTCGCGCAGCGGCATGCGCAGAGCATCGACATCGTGCCGGTCGACGACTACCGATACGGGCGTAAAATTTGGATCGATACGGAGTCCCATCTGCCGCTTCGCTTCGAACTGCTCGATGAGAACGACAAGCCCGTCGAGCAGATGGTATTCACTTCGCTGGAGGTATCCGGTGAAGCACCCGGCCGGGGCGCGGCACCGGCGGCGGCGTCAGGTGCTTACTCGGAACAGTCGTCGAAGCGGGAGATCATACCCATCGAGGCGATGGACTGGAGCCTGGACAGCGTACCCGTGGGTTTCCGCATCAGCGGCTACAGCCGCATCCAGCATCCCCCGCTGAAACACCCCATTGAACATATATTGTTGAGCGACGGGCTCTCATCTGTTTCAATCTACGTGGACGAACTGAAGGAAGAGCCCTTCCTGGAAAAACTGAAAAGGATCGGCGCCGTGAATGCCTATACCCGGAAGATCGATGGCTTTGTGGTGACAGTGATGGGAGAGGTTCCGCCCAAGACTGTTCACATGATTGCCAACGGGATCCGATACCAGAAATCCGATGAATGACCGTGACGTGAATGATTGAGGAAGAGGCGGTGGTCACCGAGGTCGAAGGACGTTCGATCTGGGTGGAGAAGTTTCAGAAATCGGCTTGCGGAAGCTGTACCCAGGGCTGCAGCACCTCCCTCGTAGCCAGACTGCTGGACGGCAAGCCCATGCGCCTTAGGGTCGACGCGGAGGCCCCCGTGTCGCCGGGGGATCGAGTCATCATCGGGGTGGAAGAAGGTGCTTTGCTCACGGGTTCTTTCAGGATGTACCTGTTGCCCCTGTTTTCCCTCTTCGGAGGCGCCTTGCTGGGCAAACTGCTGGCCGACCAAGGGCTGTTCGCTTCGGCCGACGCGGGGTCGATCGCCGGGGGCCTGCTCGGTCTGGGGCTGACTTTCGTATTGCTCAAGTACTATCCCGGTCTACATCGGCAGAATCTTCACCCGGTATTCATCCGCCGCATTTCCCGTTAAGGTGCCCGGGCTTATCCGGGCGTGCTAACGGTCGCCGCCTTTGCATTCAGGAGTCACCATGTTTAATAAATACCGCTTTGCCGGCGCGATTTGTGCGGTCCTGGTTTTGGCTGCTCCCCCGGCCGTTCGGGCACAGCTTCCCGATTTCACCGAACTGGTCGAACAGAACAATGCCGCCGTCGTGAACATCAGCACGACCCAGAAAGTGGCGAGCAACGAACAACAGATGCCGGAGGGGTTGGACATTCCGGAGGGCACGCCGTTCGACGATTTTTTCCGGCATTATTTCGGCGAAGGTGGCGGCAGCGACGGCCAGCCCAGCGAGGCGAAGTCCTTGGGCTCGGGTTTCATCCTGTCGACTGACGGCTACATCATCACCAATCACCACGTCGTGAAGGGCGCCGATGAGATAGTCGTGCGCCTGCAGGACCGGCGGGAACTGGTGGCCAAGATCGTCGGCTCCGACAAGCGCAGCGACGTGGCCCTGCTTAAGATCGAGGCTACCCAGCTGCCCACGGTGAAGCTGGGGTCCTCCGAAAAGCTCAAGGTTGGCGAATGGGTGCTCGCCATCGGTTCGCCGTTCGGGTTCGACCATTCCGCTACCGCCGGCATCGTCAGCGCCAAGGGGCGCAGCCTTCCCAGCGACAATTACGTGCCGTTCATTCAAACCGACGTGGCCATCAACCCCGGCAACTCCGGAGGACCGCTGTTCAACCTGAACGGCGAAGTGGTCGGCGTCAATTCCCAGATTTACAGCCGCACCGGCGGTTTCATGGGGCTGTCCTTCGCCATTCCCATCGAAGTCGCCACGCAGGTGGTGGACCAGCTCAAGGCCGGCGGACGGGTTTCCCGGGGCTGGCTCGGTGTCCAGATCCAGGACGTGACGCGGGAGCTGGCCGAGTCCTTCGGCATGAAGAAGCCGCAAGGCGCCCTGGTGTCCAAGGTTCTGCCGAAGAGCCCGGCCGAGGCGGCCGGCGTGCAGATCGGTGACATCGTGCTGGAATTCAACGGACAGGCGGTGGACACGTCGGCTGCGCTGCCGCCCATGGTGGGGATGACCAAGGTCGGCGAAGTCGCCAGGATCAAGCTGTTACGCAACGGTGCTACCAAGGAGCTGAGCCTCAAGATCGGATCGCTTCCTGATGAGGACGAACCGGCCATGGGCGCCGCCGAGCCCGATGCCGTGCCGCTGAAACGCATGGGTGCCAGCGTAGCGGACTTCACCCCTGAGCTGCGCGAGCAGTTCGAGCTGCCGCGCGGTGGGGTTCTCGTCTACGGCGTCAATCCCGGTCCCGCCTACGATGCGGGACTCCGGCGGGGCGATGTGATCCTCAGGATCCAGGACAAGGAAATCAACAGCGTGAAGCAACTGGTGGAAATGGAGAAGAACCTGCCGGCGGGGAAATCCCTGGCGGTTCTGGTGCAACGGCGCGATGGCTCCATCTTCCTGGCGATGAAATTGAAAGACGAAAAGCAGTGACCGACCTGACGCATATACGCAACTTCTCCATCATCGCGCACATCGACCATGGAAAATCGACGCTTGCAGACCGTTTCATCCAGATTTGCGGAGGACTGAGCGACCGCGAGATGGCCGAACAGGTGCTCGATTCCATGGACATCGAGCGCGAACGCGGCATCACCATCAAGGCCCAGAGCGTCACCCTGGACTACAAGTCCAGGGACGGCGACATCTACCAGCTCAACTTCATCGACACGCCGGGGCACGTCGATTTTTCCTACGAGGTGTCCCGCTCGCTGGCGGCCTGCGAAGGCGCGTTGTTGGTGGTCGATGCCGCCCAGGGGGTGGAGGCGCAGAGTGTGGCGAACTGCTACACGGCCATCGAGCAAGGCCTGGAAGTCCTTCCGGTGCTGAACAAGATCGATCTGCCCTCGGCCGATGCTGCGCGCGTGAAGAGCGAGATCGAGGAGATCATCGGTATTCCCGCGGAAGACGCGGTGGAGATCAGCGCGAAAACCGGCTTCGGCGTGGATGCCTTGCTCGAAGAACTGGTGAGGAATATCCCGCCGCCCAAGGGCGACGCCGAGGGTCCGCTGCAGGCGCTGATCATCGATTCCTGGTTCGATAACTACCTCGGGGTGGTATCCCTGGTCCGGGTGGTGAACGGCTCGATTGCGCGCAAGCAGAAGATCACCATCATGTCGACCGGCAGGAGCCATCCGGTCGAGAAGCTGGGCGTGTTTACCCCCAAGCCGCTGGACAAGACGGTCCTGAACACCGGCGAGGTAGGCTTCGTGGTGGCGGGTATCAAGGACATCTTCGGCGCGCCGGTGGGCGACACCATCACCGCGACCGACTGCCCGACGACGGAAGCGCTGCCTGGTTTCCAGAAAGTCCAGCCGCGGGTGTTCGCCGGCCTCTATCCTGTCGAGTCGGATGACTACGAGAACCTCCGGGAAGCGCTCAACAAGCTGCATCTGAACGACGCCGCGCTGCATTTCGAGCCGGAAGTCTCGCAGGCCTTGGGTTTCGGCTTCCGCTGCGGTTTCCTGGGGATGCTGCACATGGAGATCATCCAGGAGCGGCTGGAGCGGGAATACGACCTGGATCTCATCACCACTGCGCCGACCGTGGTCTATGAGGTCGCCAGATCCGACGGCACGGTGGTTCCGGTCGACAATCCGGCCGATCTGCCGTCGCCGAACGAGATCGAGGAAATCCGCGAACCGATCATCGAGGCCAACATTCTGGTGCCGCAGGATTATCTGGGCGCCGTGATCAGCCTGTGTATCGAAAAACGCGGCGTGCAGAAGAAGCTGAATTATATGGGTGGGCAGGTGGCCTTGAGCTTCGAACTGCCCCTGAGCGAGGTCGTGCTCGATTTCTTCGACCGCCTCAAGTCGTGCAGCCGCGGTTTCGCCTCCTTCGATTACGAATTCCTGCGGTTCCAGGCGGCGCCCCTGGTCAAGCTCGACATCCTGATCAACGGTGAAAAGGTGGATGCGCTGTCGCTGATCGTGCACCGCGATATCAGCATGAACCGCGGCCGCGACCTGGTCGAGAGGATGAAGGACCTGATTCCGAGGCAGATGTTCGAAGTGGCGATCCAGGCCGCGATCGGCTCCAAGATCATCGCCCGTTCCACGGTCAAAGCCATGCGCAAGAACGTTTTGGCCAAATGCTACGGCGGCGACATCACCCGCAAGCGCAAGCTTCTGGAAAAACAGAAAGCCGGCAAGAAGCGGATGAAGCAGGTGGGCAAGATCGACATTCCCCAGGAGGCATTCCTCGCCGTCCTGCGCGTCAACAAGGATTCCTGATAACGGTATTTCCAATGGACTACGATTTCTCGTTTTTTCTCGTCGCCGCCACGTTCGTCACCGGTGCGGTTTGGGGCGGTTACGTGCTCTGGCTGAAGCGGCACCCCGTGCCGGAAGGCCCCGCCCACAAAGAGCCGCTGCTGGTGGAATATGCCCGGTCGTTCTTCCCGATCGTGCTTATCGTCATGCTACTGCGCTCGTTCCTGGTGGAGCCGTTCCGCATCCCGTCGGGTTCCATGATGCCAACGCTTCTGATCGGCGATTTTATCCTGGTGAACAAGTTCACCTACGGCATCCGCCTGCCGGTGCTGAACACCAAGATCGTCGAGATGGGGGAACCCCAGCGGGGCGACATCGTGGTGTTCCGCTTTCCGAAGGATCCGACCGTCGACTACATCAAGCGCGTGATCGGTCTGCCGGGCGACAAGATCGGCTATTACAACAAGCAGCTTTACGTGAACGGCAAGTCCATTGGCCAGACCTCGCTCGGCACCTACGACGGAGTGGGGCAGGGGGCCAGCATGAGCGGCGCCGAGCTGCTGTCCGAGGATCTGGAGGGCCTCAAGCACGATATTCTGATCCGCCATGGCCAGCCGACGGTGCAGGGCGAGTTCACCGTGCCCGAAGGCAGCTACTTCGTGATGGGCGACAACCGCGACAACAGCAACGACAGCCGCTACTGGGGCGTGGTGCCGGAAGCCAACCTGGTGGGCAAAGCCTTCTTCATCTGGATGAGCTGGGACTTCGAGAATGGCGGCATCGGTTTCTCGCGCCTCGGCACCGTGTTGAATTCCGGACGTTGAACCATGGGCGGCACGCCCCGCCATCAGCGCGGCCTGACTTTCATCAGCTTCGCCCTGCTGATGGCGGTGGCGGGTTTTTTCCTGCTGCTGCTGTTCCGCATCGGGCCGGTTTACCTGAATCACTACAAGGTCCGCAGTTCGCTGGAATCCCTGAAATCCGACCGGGAACTGCTGGAGAAGACCCGCGAAGACATCCTCAAGACGCTGGAGAAACGCTGGGACATCAACATGGTGGACACAGTGACGACGAAGGACGTGAGGATCATCCGCAGCGACGGCATTCTCCGCGTGCAGGTCGCCTACGAAGTGGCGCGGCCCATCATGGGCAACGTCGATGCGCTGATCCGCTTCGACGACCAGATCGAGGTCGAACGGCGTTGATACGCAGCCACGAGCACTTGGCGCGCAAGCTCGGCATCCCTTTCCGTGAGCCGAATCTGCTCCGGAACGCCTTGACCCACCGCAGTGCCGAAGGCGTAAACAACGAGCGCTTGGAATTCCTGGGCGACTCCGTGCTTGGGTTCGTGATTGCGGAGTATCTCTATCAGCGGTTTCCGTCGGCGGACGAAGGCGTGCTGAGCCGTCTGCGGGCGACCCTGGTGAATGAAACTGCCTTGGCGAAAATCGCGCGGGAGCTGGACTTGGGAGAATATCTGATCCTGGGCTCGGGCGAACTCAAGAGTGGTGGCTACCGCCGCGATTCTATCCTGTCCGATGCCTTGGAAGCCATTCTCGGCGCCGTGCTGCAGGATCAGGGCATCGACGCCTGCCGGGTGCTGATCCTGAAGCTGTTCGAGGGCCCGCTGTCCGCCTTGTCGCTGGACGACTGGAAAAAGGACCCGAAGACGCGTTTGCAGGAGCTGATGCAGGGGCGCGGCTTGCCTCTCCCGGTTTACACTCTGATCGACCAGTCGGGGCTGCCGCACGACCAGCATTTCCGGGTGCGCTGCGAGATTCCGCTGGGGGTCGAGCCCTGCCTCGGCGAGGGCAGCTCCCGCAAGAAGGCCGAACAACAGGCGGCGGAAAACATGCTCAACCGCCTTTCGGAACAAGCGAGGACTAAAGTTTGAAATCAGGCTACGTGGCCCTGGTGGGCCGTCCCAACGTCGGCAAGTCGACCCTGCTCAACCATCTGCTGGGCCAGAAACTCAGCATCGTCTCGCGCCGGCCGCAGACCACCCGCCACCGCATACTCGGGATCAAGACCGACGAGCGCGGCCAGGCCATCTATGTCGACACGCCCGGCATCCACGGCGGCGCGCAGCGGGCCATGAACCGTTATCTCAACCGCACTGCGATTTCCTCCCTGCTCGGGGTCGACGTCATCGTCTGGCTGGTGGACCGGGCCGGCTGGCTGCCCGACGACGAACTGGTCATGGCCCGGATCAAGGAAGCCAAGCTTCCCGTCATCCTCGCCGTCAACAAGGTCGACCGCCTCGAGGACAAGGACCTGCTGCTGCCGTTCGTTGCCGAGGCCGACGCCCTGGGGATGTTCTCCGACATCGTGCCGATTTCTGCACTCAAGGGCGTCAACCTCGCCGTGTTGGAAGAGCGTATCCTGGCCCTCCTGCCCGAGGGCGAGCCGATCTATCCGGAAGACCAGGTTTCCGACCGGCCGGAGCGTTTCTTCGTGGCCGAGATCATCCGGGAGAAGCTGTTCAACCGGCTGGCGCAGGAAGTGCCGCATGCGCTCACGGTCCAGATCGAGCAGTACAAGGAATCGCCCACCCTGGTCCGCATCCACGCCGTCATATGGGTGGAAAGGGAAGGGCAGAAGGCCATCGTCATCGGCAAGGGCGGCGAGGTTTTGAAACGGGTCGGCGAGGCGGCGCGCAAGGACCTGGAGCGCATGCTGGAGCGGCGCGTCTATCTTGAACTCTGGGTCAAGGTCAAGCGCGGCTGGTCGGACAACGAACGGGCGCTGCAAGGCCTGGGCTATGCCGAATGACCGGTATCTGAGGCTCGCTTTCCATAATCGGGCCGCAGACCTCACGGCGCACCGTCACCCCGCCCGGACCCACTGATGCCGGATGCGGGCGCCGCCACTCGTGTCCTGCTTGACAGCGCCTATCTTCTGCATCGGCGCGACTACCGCGAAACCAGCCTTCTCCTCGAACTCTTTACGCTCCAGCATGGCCGCATTGGCCTGATCGCCAAGGGCGCCCGACGCGGCAAGGCGGGCTTGGCGCCGATACTGCAGCCATTCCGTCCGCTGTTGGCCTCCTGGGCCGGCCGCGGAGAGCTCGCCACCCTGACCCACGCCGAAGCAGGCGGTGCCGATATCCGGCTACGGCACACCGCCCTGTTCTGCGGCTTTTACCTGAATGAACTCTTGGTGAGGCTGCTGCCGCTTCATGATCCTCACCCCGAACTCGTCGAAGTCTATCGAACCGCGTTGGCGGGGCTGGCCGCCGGGAGGGACCTCGAAGCCGTCTTGCGCCGTTTCGAACTCGCCTTGTTGGAATGCCTCGGCTACGGACTACAACTCACCGCCGATGCCCAAACCGGCGACGCCATCCAGCCCGATCGCCTTTATATCTACCGTATCGATACCGGACCGATCATCGCCGACTCGGACGATCCCGTCGCGCTGCACGGTGCAACATTACTGGCGTTGCGCGATGGCCGTTTCGATACCCCCGAACTCCGGACCGAATCAAAACGCCTGATGCGGCACGTGCTTGCCCATTATCTGGAGGGGCGCCCACTAAAGAGCCGGGAGCTGTTTCGTAACAGCACCTGATCAATGCTTCGCCATGCGGAGGTAAGCACGGATCAGGAAGTTCGTTTGCATTCTATTTCACGCGCAACCGATGGATCTGAAATAGCGGCATCGCAAACGAATTTCACGCGACGCGCTTATCGACGGAAGGAAGGCCCATACCCCGAGCGCGCTCCCTTGAATTTTCTAAATGAATTCACGCCTCTGTCATTCATGCGGCCATCCTTGACCCCGGCTTCAGTGAACCGCCCCGGGTTTGGTGGAGGCTCCAACCGTTGAGAAGATGGAGCCATGAAAAAGTCTTAGAAGTTTTCCCCCGAGGTGCGCGAGCGCGCCGTTCGTCCGGTGTTGGAGCTCCGCAACGAGCACCCCTCGCAATGGGCCGCCGTTGAATCCATTGCCGGCAAGATGGGCTGCACGCCCCAGACGCTGCTGGAGTGGGTGCGACGGCATGAACGCGACACCGGGCGACGAGAGGGTGCGACCTCCGCTGAGCAGCAACGCCTCAAGGAGCTGGAGCGCGAGGTGAAGGCACTGCGCAAGGCCAATGAGATCCTCAAGCTCGCCAGCGCTTTTTTCGCCCAAGCGGAGGTCGAACGCGTCTGGCAGGCCAACCTGCAGGTCTATGGTGCCGACAAGGTTTGGCGGCAGTTGAACCGAGAAGGTATCGCGGTGGCTCGCTGTACGGTTGAGCGGCTCAGGCGACGTCAGGGTCTACGCGGCGTCATCCGTGGCAAGTCGGTGCGCACCACGATCAGCGCCCCTGAGGCGCTCTACCCGCTGGACCGGGTCAACCGGCAGTTCAAGGCCGAACATCCTAGCCGGCTTTGGGTGGCGGACTACACCTATGTCTCGACCTGGCAAGGTTGGCTGTACGTGGCGTTCGTCGTCGACGTGTTGGCCCGGCGCATCGTCGGCTGGCGGGTGAGCGCTTCCATGCACACCGATTTCGTGCTGGATGCACTGGAGCAAGCGCTGTACGCCCGCCAACCAGGCCGAGACGATCAACGGACGGTACTAGGCCGAGTTGATCCACCGGCGGGCGCCTTGGAAGACCCGGGAATCCGTCGAACTGGCCACGCTCGAATGGGGGTCCTGGTTCAACCACTCCAGGCTGCTTGAACCCATCGGGTATATCCCGCCCGCAGACGCTGAGGCAAACTACTACCGGCAACTCGCCACTCAGGCCACCATTCCAGCCTGACTTAAACCAACCCGCCTCCACGATTCCCGGGGCGGTTCACTCCAGAACTTCGTCGATCCTTCCCTGAAAGACTGGGAAGAGGCCTATTACGGCAGCAATTTGACCCGCTTGCGTTCGATCAAGTCGAAATTCGATCCGGACAATCTCTTCCGCTTTCCCCAGTCGATCCGTCCGCAATGAAGGCGGCGAGAGTCGACCAAGAGCAGTTGACAGATGTCGCCGATAGGCATAAGAGGATTGGTCAATCCTGGCCGCTTAGGCCAGGAGACTTTCAGCTTGTACCTTCACTTAGGTAGGAGGCAGGTCATGAAACGACTGTATTATCTGACGGACGATCTCGACTGCGTCGAAAGGATTTCGAGTGCACTGCACAAGGAAGGTGTCTCGGACTGGAACTTCCATGTCATCAGCAAGAATCAGGCGGGGCTTTACCGCCGCCACATCCATTCGGCGAACTTCATCCAGAAATCCGACGCGGTGCGCTACGCCGAGCGCGGGGCCATGGTGGGATTCATCTTTTCCATCCTCGGCAGCGTTTATGTGGCCAGCGAGCAGCCGTTCGGTCCGGACATGGGCGGCATGGTTTATCTGGCGATTTTCGGATTTGTCACACTGTTCGGCGTCTGGGTGGGCGGGCTGATGGGAATGGCCACCGAGAATCAGAAGATCGCCGCTTATCATGGCGAGATTGAGGCTGGGAAGCACCTTATCCTCATCGATGCCAAGGCTGAAGAGGAAGAGCGCGTCCGTGAGCTGATGGCGCGCACGCATCCGGACGCTTATTTGCTGCGGGTGGGGTCGACGCTGATCAATCCCTTCAAATTCGCGCATCCTGCCGTCTGATCTTCGAGCGACAGCCGGTCCCTGCCTTGCTTGCCATGGAGGTACGGGCCGGCTTTCTTAATCGGGGCGGGCAAGTCTGCTAGAATGGTGCCATCCCCTGACGCTGATCCCCGACGGCCCTCCAACCCGAACACATGCCGCAAAAGCTCTACATCGAGACCTTCGGCTGCCAGATGAACGAATACGATTCCGCCAAGATGCGGGATCTGCTCGATGCTACCGACGGATTCATACTTGCCCGGACGCCCGAAGAGGCGGACGTTCTGCTGCTCAACACCTGCTCGATCCGGGAAAAGGCCCAGGAGAAAGTCTTTTCGCAGCTGGGGCGTTGGCGCCCGTTCAAGCTTCGGCGTCCTGAGGTGATCATCGGCGTTGGCGGCTGCGTTGCAAGCCAGGAAGGCGAAGCCCTGCAGAAGCGGGCGCCCTATGTCGACATCGTATTCGGCCCACAGACCCTGCATCGGTTGCCCGCCATGCTCGCGCAGGTCCGGCGCGATCGACGGCCCGTGGTGGACGTGTCGTTTCCGGCGATCGAGAAGTTCGACGCATTGCCGGAACCGCGCGCGGAAGGGCCCAAAGCTTTCGTATCGGTGATGGAAGGCTGCGGTAAGTACTGCACCTTCTGCGTCGTGCCCTATACCCGCGGCGAGGAAATCAGCCGCCCGGTGGACGATGTGATCGCCGAGATCGTCGCGCTCGCGGAGCAGGGCGTCCGCGAGATCAACCTGCTGGGCCAGAACGTGAATGCCTACCGCGGTGTTTTGGCCGATGGCGGCGTGGCCGACCTGGCTTTGCTGCTGCATTACGTGGCGGCGGTGGAAGGCATCGACCGTATCCGCTTCACCACCTCGCATCCGGTGGAGTTCTCCGACAGCCTGATCGAAGCATTCCGCGACATTCCGCAACTGGTGAGCCATCTGCACCTCCCGGTGCAAAGCGGCAGCGACCGGATTCTCGGGCTGATGAAACGGGGCCACAGCCGTGCCGAATACGCGGCCAAGATAGTCAGGCTGCGCGAGATTCGTCCCGATCTGAGCCTCTCGTCAGATTTCATCGTGGGCTTTCCGGGCGAAACCGACGAGGACTTCGAGGAAACCATGGCGCTGATCGAGCAGCTCGGTTTCGACCAGTCCTTCAGCTTCATCTTCAGCGCCCGGCCGGGAACGCCGGCGGCGGATATGGCCGACGACGTGCCGCTGGAAACCAAGCGTGCCCGCTTGGTTCGGTTGCAGACGCGCATCGCCGAAAATGCCGCGGAAATCGCGTCGCGGATGGTGGGCAGCGTGCAATCAGTACTGGTCGAGGGCACTTCACGCAAGGATTTCAGCGAGCTCAGCGGTCGCACTGAAAACAACCGGGTTGTGAATTTCGAAGGCCATCCCCGCCTCATCGGCCAGTTCGTCGACGTCGTCATCACCGAATCCCTGCCCAATTCGCTGCGAGGCCGGCTGGTCGGGCTGGCCGGCGAGTCCCCGTCCGCCCCATTGACGACCGCTCAAGTTGCCTAATCATCCCAGTTCAATGCAATTGCTCCTGGAGCCGTCGGACAACGCCAGGCTCGCGAATCTTTGCGGCCAATTCGACGAACATCTGCGCCAGATCGAGCGGCGGCTCGGGGTCGAGATACAGAACCGCGGCAACCAGTTCCAGATCATCGGCGCCGGCAAGGCGGCGCGGGCGGCCTACGAAGTGATCCGTAGCCTGTTCGATGCGGCCCAGGACGAGATCATCACGCCGGAGCGGGTGCATTTGTCGCTGCAAACCGCGAACGTCGACACCCTGGTTAGCGAAGCCGGCGGGCCGGATGAGGAGGTGCTGATTCGCACCAAGCGTTCGGTGATCCGGGCACGCGGAACCAATCAGCGGAAGTATCTGCAGAACATCGAGCAGCACGACATCAATTTCGGTATCGGCCCCGCCGGCACGGGCAAGACTTATCTGGCGGTGGCCTGCGCGGTGGCTGCGCTGGAACAGGAACAGGTGCGGCGCCTGGTGCTGGCGCGGCCGGCGGTCGAGGCGGGCGAGAAGCTGGGCTTCCTGCCCGGCGACATGGCGCAGAAAATCGATCCCTACCTGCGCCCGCTGTACGACGCCTTATACGAGATGCTGGGCTTCGAGCGGGTTGCCAAGCTGATCGAGCGCAACGTGATCGAAGTGGCACCCCTGGCATTCATGCGCGGCCGTACCCTCAACGATTCCTTCATCATCCTCGACGAAGCCCAGAACACTACGATCGAACAGATCAAGATGTTCCTGACTCGCGTCGGATTCGGCTCCCGCGCGGTCATCACTGGCGACATCACCCAGACCGATCTCCCGCGCAACAAGGAGTCCGGCCTCCGCCACGTGTTGCAGGTCCTGCGCGATGTGGAAGGCATCAGCTTCACCTTTTTCAGCACACGGGATGTGGTACGGCATCCGCTGGTGCAGCGTATCGTCGCCGCCTACGAGGCGCATGAAAAGGGACAGCAGGAGGGCGGCGAGTGATCGATCTGACCCTGCAGCAGGCGAGTGCGTCGGTGGTGCCGGAGGAGTCGGCGCTCCGGGTTTGGGCCGAGGCCGCGCTGGAAAAACAGCATGCGGAGGTCGTCCTCCGGATCGTCGATGCGGACGAAAGCGCGGCCCTGAATGCGGCGTACCGGGGCAAGACCGGTCCGACTAACGTGCTCAGCTTTCCCTTCGTGGTGCCGGATGGCGTTCCCAACGACCTTCTGGGCGATCTGGTGATCTGCGCGCCGGTGGTGGAACGCGAAGCGGCGGACCAGGGCAAGCCTGTCAGCGCCCATTGGGCCCATATGGTCGTGCACGGCATGCTGCATCTTCAGGGCTACGACCACATTGAAGATGCGGACGCCGAAATCATGGAAAACCGCGAGATCGAGATCCTGCGGGGCTTGGGTATCGAAAATCCCTATCTGGAGATTCAGCCGGAATGAGCGAGGAAAACTCGGGCGAACATCGAAGTTGGCTGGAGCGGCTCGTGCACTTCCTGTCCGGGGAACCGGAGAGCAGGGAAGAATTGCTCGAGGCGCTCCGGCATGCCCAGAAGCGTCAACTGATCGAAACCGAAGCCCTCAATATGATCGAAGGCGTTTTGCAGGTTTCCGAGCTTCGCGTCCGGGATATCATGATCCCCAGAGCACAGATGGCGGTGGTGCCCCAGGATGCGGAGCTGGAAAGAGTTTTCCCGCTGGTCGTCGAGTCGGGCCATTCCCGTTATCCGGTCATTGCCGACGACCGCGCCGAAGTGGTGGGCATCCTGTTAGTAAAGGATCTCCTGGCGCACAGCCTCCGCAACCGCCAGCTCAAGGTCTCCGAAATCATGCGCCCGGCCCTGTTCGTGCCGGAGAGCAAGCGCCTCAATGTGCTGTTGAAAGAGTTCAAGACGTCCCGCAGCCACATGGCCATTGTGGTCGACGAATACGGCGGCGCCGCCGGCCTGGTGACCATTGAGGACGTGCTGGAGCAGATCGTCGGTGAAATCGAGGACGAGCACGATCTGGGCGATGAAGAGTACATTTTCCGGAAGAACGAGCAGGAATACACCCTGAAGGCCATCACGCCCATCGAGGAGTTCAACGAATATTTCGGTACCGATTTCGAAGACGATGAATACGACACCGTGGGAGGAATGATCGTACACCGCCTGGGACACGTCCCGGAACGGGGCGAGCGGATCGAGATCGGCCCCTTTCGCTTTACCGTGATTCGCGCCGACAGCCGGCGCGTGCATCTCTTGAGGCTGCTGCGCCTATCGCCGGATGCCCTCAGTCCGGCGGCGGGCTGAAAGATGAAAGCCGTGCTGCTCGCGCTGACCGGCGGTGCCCTGCTGCCGTTCGCCTTCGCGCCATTCGGCTACGCGTTGGTGGCGCTGCTGTCTCTGGCGCTCCTGTTCCGGGTCTGGCTGAACGCCTCCCCCCTGAAAGCCGCCCTGTATGGCTATCTGTTCGGGCTGGGCCAGTTCGGGGTCGGCGTGTCCTGGGTCTTCGTGAGCATGCACGAATATGGCGGCAGCGACGTGTTTTCGGCCGCCGGCCTGACCGCGCTGTTCGTGGCCTATCTGGCTTTGTTTCCAGCGCTGGCGGGCTGGCTCGGCGTCAAGGCCGGCGGCGGTTCGTTGATCGTTCGGGCATTGCTGGTATTCCCCGCCGCCTGGGTCGTCACCGAATGGCTGCGTGGCTGGCTGTTCAGCGGCTTTCCCTGGCTGCAGATCGGCTATAGCCAGACCGATACCGGATTGCGCAGCATGGCGCCGATGTTCGGCGTGTTCGGGGTAGGCTGGCTGCTCGCCGTACTGGCAAGCCTGGTGCTGTGTGCCTGGTTGCTGGACAGGCGCAGTCGCCGATTGGCACTGCTCGGCGCCGCGGTCGTGCTGGTCGGCAGCACCCAGTTCGCAAAGGTGCAATGGACTCAAGCCGCCGGCGATCCGATCCAGGTCACGCTGCTGCAGGGCAATGTGCCGCAGGACCAGAAGTGGCGGCCGGAAGCGAAAAGCGCCACCGTCCAGATGTACGTCGACATGACCCGCCAGCATTGGGATTCCCGGCTGATCGTATGGCCTGAGACCGCGGTGCCGGCGTTCTATCAGCAGGTGGCGGAGAGCTTCATGGCGCCGTTGGAGGCGGAGGCACGGCAGCACGGTGCCGACATTCTGGTCGGCGTGCCCTACTACGAGGCCCAGGGCGATCGCTACTACAACGCGGTAGTGACGCTGGGCGCCAAGCCGGGCCGCTATTTCAAGCGCCATCTGGTGCCGTTCGGGGAGTTTCTTCCGCTGCGGCCCGTGCTGGGCTTCATATTGGAAATTCTGCAGATCCCGCTGGCGGATTTCACCGCCGGGGCACCCCGCCAGACTCTGCTCCAGGCGGCGGGCTATCCACTGATCGCGTCGATCTGCTATGAGGACATCTTCGGCCAGGAATCGCTGGCGGGGCTGCCGGAAGGGGCCTATCTGGTAAACGTCACCAACGACGCCTGGTTCGGCGATTCCTTCGCACCCTACCAGCACTGGCAGAAGGCGAGGATGCGGGCCTTGGAGACGGGGCGTTACATGCTGCGCGCCACCAACACCGGTGTCACCGGCATCATCGATGCCGGCGGCAAGCCGGTCGCCGTTGCGCCCATGTTTCAACGTGAGGCGCTGACCGGCATGCTGCAGCCCATGGCGGGCGCGACACCTTACGCCTTGTGGGGTGACTGGCCGGCGGTCGGGCTATGCGCGGGGATCGTCGGCGTCTGTTTCTTCAGACGCCGACGCAACGTCTTGTTCCCTCTCGCCGGGGGGGAAGGGATCTAGGTCTCCAGTTCGTCGAACAGGGCCTGGAATTCATTGGACAGCTTGTGGTCCGGCGCATAGTAAAGCAGGGGCTTGGATTCGCTGTGTGATTCCCTGACTTTCACCGAGGGTGAAATCCGGGTATCCAGTACCGGGTGGCCTTCGGCGAGCAGTTCCTCGACCAGCTTCTGCGGCAGACTGGCGCGGCTCTGGTACTGGTTGACGATAATGCCTTCCAGCATCAGGCCGTCGTTGTGGTCCGCCTTGATTTCGGCGATCACCGCCAGCAGGTTGTACAGGGCCTCGCGCGAGAAGGCATCGCAATCGAACGGGATCAGGCAGCGGCGGGCCGCGATCAGGGCCGAGCGGCTGTAGAAATTGAGCACGGGTGGCGTATCGATAAACACGCGGTCGAAGCCGGACAGGGCTTCCAAGGCTTCGCGCAGCTTGTAGATCTTGTAGCGGGATTCGAGCCGCCCCTGCAGCGGTTCCAGTTCGGGATGAGAGGGCGCGATGTACAGATTGGGGTAGGGCGTTTCGTGGATGACCGCGTTCAGGCCGTCGTCCTGGCCCTTGCCGAACAGGCTCAGGCCCAATGTGTCCTTGAAGAAGCGGGCGATGGTGCGGTCCTGGTCCGCCACCTTCTGCCCCAAAAGATAATGCGTGGAATTGCCCTGGACATCCAGATCGATGACCAGCGTCTTCTTGCCTTTGGCGGCGCTGATGGCGGCAAGATTGCAAGTGATGGTCGATTTACCGACGCCGCCCTTCTGGTTGAATATGACCCTGTGCATGATTGTCTCCCCGAACGCTGCCGCCCTCATGCGTTCATTGCCCGTTCCGGCTTCAGATTAGACGCGGCGTCCGGTATTCTAGCCACTTTTGCTTGATTGATCGAATCGGTTCGAATGGAAGAGCTTTACAGTCCGAAGGCCATTGAAGAGGCCGCGCAACGCGCATGGGAAGAGGGCGGGGTTTTTCGCGCCCAGGAAGACCCGAGCCGCGAAAAATTCTACTGCCTCTCGATGTTCCCGTATCCCAGCGGGCGGCTGCATATGGGGCATGTGCGCAATTACACCATCGGCGACGTCATCGCCCGCTACCAGCGAATGCGCGGCAAGAACGTGCTGCAGCCCATGGGTTGGGACGCCTTCGGCCTGCCGGCGGAAAATGCGGCGATGCAGAACCAGGTCGCGCCGGCCGCCTGGACCTACGCCAACGCCGATTACATGAGGAAGCAGCTCAAATCCTTAGGGCTGGCGATCGACTGGGACAGGGAGCTGGCAACCTGCAAGCCGGCGTATTACCGCTGGGAGCAGTGGCTGTTCACGCGGCTGTTCGAGAAGGGCCTGATTTACAAGAAGACCGCACCGGTCAACTGGGACCCGGTGGACCACACCGTGCTGGCCAACGAGCAGGTCATCGACGGCCGCGGCTGGCGCTCCGGCGCGCTGGTGGAAAAGCGCGACATCCCCATGTATTTCATGCGGATCACGGCCTACGCGGAGGAACTGCTGGCCGAGTTGGACAATCTCCCCGGCTGGCCCGAACAGGTCAAGACCATGCAGCGCAACTGGATCGGCAAGAGCCACGGTTGCGAAGTGCATTTCCCGATCGTTCCCCCTCTCCCTTTGGGAGAGGGTCGGGGTGAGGGCTCGGTGCTGAAGGTCTATACCACCCGTCCCGACACCTTGATGGGCGCGACTTACGTCGCCGTGGCGGCGGAGCATCCGCTGGCGCTCGAAGCTGCCGAAGACAATCCGGAACTGGCCGCGTTCGTCGAAGAATGCAGGCATGGCGGCACAGCCGAGGCCGACCTCGCCACCATGGAAAAGAAGGGCATGGCCACCGGGCGTTTCGTGGTCCATCCGCTGAACGGCGAGAAGCTGCCGGTATGGGTCGCCAACTATGTGTTGTGGGGCTACGGCGAAGGCGCGGTGATGGCGGTACCGGCGCACGACGAGCGCGATTTCGAGTTTGCCCGTAAGTACGGTTTGCCGGTCAGAACGGTCATCGCTTCGACGATAGGCGCTTACGAAACCGTGGACGCCGAAGGCGCTTGGATGGATGCCTACGCCGATCATGGCATCTGTATTAATTCGGCCAAATACGACGGCCTGGCTTTTAGCCAAGCTTTCGATGCCATCTCCGCCGATTTGGAGGCCAAAGGCCTGGGCCAGAAGCGCACCCAGTTCCGCCTGCGCGACTGGGGCATTTCCCGCCAGCGCTATTGGGGCTGCCCGATTCCCATCATCCACTGCCCGAGCTGCGGCGATGTACCGGTGCCGGAGGACCAGTTGCCGGTAACACTGCCGGAAGACGTCACCATCGACGTCGGCTCGCCGCTCAAGAGGATGCCGGAGTGGTATACCACGACCTGTCCCCAGTGCGGCGGCGCGGCGGAACGCGAGACCGACACCATGGACACCTTCGTCGAATCGTCCTGGTACTATGCCCGCTATGCCTGCCCGGACAATGCCGAGTCCATGCTGGACGGACGCGCCGATTACTGGCTGCCGGTGGACCAGTACATCGGCGGCATCGAACACGCCATCCTGCACCTGCTCTATGCCCGTTTCTTCCACAAGCTGATGCGCGACGTCGGCTTGATCCGTTGCGGCGAGCCGTTCGCCAATCTGCTGACCCAGGGCATGGTGGTCGCCCCGACGTTCTATCGGGAGGAAAGCGGCAAGAAGCATTATTTCGGCCCCGCCGAGGTGGACCTGAGCACTGACGACAAGGGCCGCCCGCTGGGCGCGACCCTGAAGTCCGACGGCGCGGCGGTCACCGTGGGCCATATCGAGAAGATGTCCAAGTCGAAGAACAACGGCGTGGACCCGGAGGCCCTGGTGAACCAGTACGGCGCCGATACGGTGCGGCTGTTCACCATGTTCGCGGCGCCCCCGGACCAGTCGCTGGAGTGGTCCGACAGCGGGGTGGAAGGGGCGTTCAGGTTCTTGAAGCGTTTGTGGACCCGGGCCGCGTTCAACCTCAACACGGCGTTTTCGCAGTATGGCCGGGATGAGCTGCGGGTCGCCGATTGGGCCGCGTTTCCGCTGGCGCCGAACCACAAGGAGGCCCGCCGCCAGATCCACGCGACTCTGAAGCAGGCGAATTTCGACTTCGCCCGTCATCAATTCAACACCGTGGTCTCGGCGGCAATGAAAATCCTCAATACTCTGGCGGACGACAAGGGGTTCTGGAGTTGCGACCACCTCCAGGACGAGTCTGCCAAGACCGCCTTCCGCCGGAGCGCCGCGGTGGTCGCCTTCGAGGGCTATTCGCTGCTGACCCGGCTACTGTACCCGATCGCGCCCCATATCTGCGATGCACTCTGGCGGCAACTGGCTCCGGGTACGGATATTCTCGAAGCCGGCTGGCCGGCCGAGGACGCATCCGCCCTGGTACAGGATGAAATCGAGTTGGTGGTTCAGGTCAACGGCAAGCTGCGCGGAAAGATCACCGTGCCGACGGACGCTTCCCGCGAAGCCGTGGAACAGACGGCCTTGGCCGACGCCCAGGTGCAGCGCTTCGTCGAAGGCAAGCCGCCGAAGAAGGTCGTTGTGGTGCCGGGCAAGCTGGTCAACATCGTGGTATGAGCGTGAATAAGGCTTCCCTGCGTCTTTCCTTGATTCTCGTAGCTTCGCTGACCGGTTGCGGCTTCCATCTCCGTGGAGGCGAGACCTCGGACGGTGCCGGTCAGGTCCTCTTCCTGGAACAAGCCGGCGCCAGCCGCGTAGCCTCGAGGCTTCCGGACGCGATCCGTCTCACGGGTGCTCAGGTCACGCGCAATAGGGTCGACGCCAAAGGCGTGATCCGCATTCTCAAGGAAACCGACGAACGCCGCACGATGTCCTTGAACCTGGGCGGCCGCGGCAACTTGTTCGACCTCTATACGCGCGTGAGATACGAAGTCACGACGCCACAGGGCGAGATCATCATTCCGCCCCAGGAGGTCGAGGTGAAGCGTGAGTATTTCAACAATCAGCTCTCGCCGATCGGGCAGGGGGAGGAGGAGTCGCTGCTCAGGTCCGAAATGGAGCGGGAGGTCGCGGAAACCCTCGTTCGTCGCGTGCTCATCGAAATGAGCCGGACTCCCGGCGGCAAGTCTTGAGGCTGAAGCCTGAGCAGTTGACCGGGGCGCTCGAGCGCGGCTTGGCGCCTGCCTACGTCCTGTCCGGCGATGAGCCACTGCAACTGGGGGAAGCCGCGGACGCCATCCGGGCGGCAGCTCGCCAACGGGGCTATGGGCTTCGCGAGCTCTTCCACGTCGAGCGCGGGCTCGGCTGGGCGGCTTTTCTGGAGGCCTGCGACTCCGCTCCCCTGTTCGGGGACCTGCGTGTCCTGGATCTACGCGTCAATGCCAAGCCGGACAAAGAAGGCGCCGCCGCGCTGCTGCGTTACCTCGAAAAACCGCCGCCGGATGCGATCCTCGTACTTACCCTGCCGCGCCTGACCAGGGAAGACCTGAATGCAGCCTGGGCGAGGGTCGCCGACTCGTCCGGAGTAGTCATACAGGTTTGGCCGCTGGAAGGGCGCGAACTGATTGGCTGGCTGGACCGGCGGATGAACCGCTTGGGTCTGCTGGCGGACCAGTCCGGTCTTCGGCTTCTGGCCGCCCGGGTGGAGGGCAATCTGCTGGCGGCCGCTCAGGAAATCGAAAAGCTGGCCATTCTGTACGGCGCCGGCCGGATCGAAGACGAGCAGATCGTATCGGCGGTCTGTGATTGTGCGCGCTATGACGTGTTCGATGTCGCGGAGGCCATGCTAGACGGGCACACAGGCCGGACCTTGCGGGTTCTGCGCGGCCTCGAAGGGGAGGGCGTAGCACCGCTGGTGGTGTTGTGGGCGCTCACCCGCGAATTGCGGTCCCTGGCTGCGGTTCAACAGGAGATTGCGCGGGGTCGGCAGGTTGACGGTGTCATGGCAAGGCAGCGGATATTCGACAAGCGCAGGGACGCATTCGCCAGGGCTGCGAGGCGGCTCAGCCGTGACGGCGTGCTGAATGCCATCCGGCTATGTGCCCGAGTCGACCGGATAGCCAAAGGGTTGGAGCCAGGCGATCCCTGGCTCGGCCTCTCCGACGTCTGCCTCCGCATAGCCGCTCCACGTTGATTTCAGATATTGGAAGGTAGAAACATGAGAATAGACAAGCACGGCAACATGGAACTGACCGAAGAAGAGGACGCGGACCTGCTCGAGCGCCTCGAGATCCCGGAGAGCGAGCACGACGATCCGCCGGTGGAAATCGAATGCGTCGGCATGGAAAACGATGTCGCGACTTTCAAAGCCACCAACACCAAGACCGGAAAGCATGTTCTTATGGTGTTCGATCTGACGAGCCCGGATTGAGAAAACCCCGGAATGTACATTTCTCTTCTCCCCTTGGGCCGGGCCTGCCCGGAGCAGAATTAAATTTGCCCGCAAGATGATGAACATGGGTTCAGCGTGAAGGCACCGGGGATAAGGGGCGGCGCCATTTCCAGCGTCTCAGGCTGGCCGGTAAATAGAAATATTCCCGAACCTAAGCCGGTGCCATCGACCGCTGCCAAAATTCGCCAATTACCTAACCGGTTCGCTCTGACCCGATATCCCGTTGTCCTTACTGACGCTCTCGACATCACAACGGTTGGTGTTGGCGGTCAACCCAGCGCGGGTAGCATCAAAACGATCGGGCTATCGCCTTGTATTGACAAACTTCACAGAGAATGGCGGCTTGTAGACCGAGTAAAGGTCGAACGCTGGAGCAAACGGCATCATGTAACCGCTCTGCAATTGGGATGAATCAACGTCGTTGGAACAGTACACCAGATTGGAGTCTGCAGCAGAATTCGTTCCCAACTGAACCGAACGTACGACGACATCCTTCGCGGCTACTGAGTTCCCACTTAGCAAAAACAACGTTGCATTCCGGCCTGATACTATCGCCATGTCCAATAGATAACGGGACTTGGGATCATCGAAAACTGCGTTGTAGTAATATGCATTACCGGCACAGTTAGCTTCAGTGAAGTATAGATGTCGCCAATTGGCAATACCATAATAATTCATTCGGACTGCAATGGTCTTTCCCTTAACCTGCATCACGACGGTGGCGGGAGGGGCACCGGTATCGGCCGTCGGGCTATCCGCCTCGATGACCTGCCCCATCACCTTTCCTTTCGAGTCTACCGCAACTAATACGCCACTCGGAGCCATCTTTCTGGCGGCATGCGCATGGCCTGTACCGAACATTGCGGCCACCACGGCCAAGAGAATCGCTGAATTTGCTCTCAACATGGATTACCCCCAAAGGTTATTGCGCCTCTATGGTTCGATCCGCAGCTTGGTGCCCCGTAGCATACCCGAACCAAATTTATAATATAGTTCCTATTCATGACCGTTGAAAGACTGTGGAAGGCAGTTTCCTTAAGTTGGGAAGATTAAAAACAGCCGCCCACAGTTCGCCCCATTATGGGATTTGCGCATCTGACGGCCATTTTTCGGTGCCGACAACTTATTGACTTTGCGCTGATTTGTTTTGCAAGACCGCATCTCAATGGCAGAATTCTCCCGTACAGCGGTTTTTCAGGGTCCCCGATAGTCTGACCGGTCCGAATTGTGGGTCCACCTGGCGAGTACTTTCTGGCTCGCGACCAACCCAAAAAGCCAAATACTCTACTAAATGGGATGTCTCCGATTCAGAACATTGGGCAAAATGCTGAAAACGACGGGGACGACCCCATATAATATCAGCGTCACTTTTGTGCTGATGAGCGAAAAACCAATAGCGATGGCATAAATTCCGATGGGGATAGCGATTAGCTTTGCTACAGCGTTTACTCGGAATGGGTCAAGCCCAGGTGCAACTAATCGATGGTTCTTGGTAGCATATCTCCAGATCATAAGCAGCAGTAGCCTTGTCACAACAACATTTATACCGTAGATGACAACGGCAAGCTCCTGATCGCTATACTCGCCTATAAGTGCTGTTGGGAACGGCACGAACGTTACTGATGACAGGAATAATATATTTAGCCACAGCAACGTTCTGTCCGAGCGCTCGACATGATGAAACACATGATGGTGCGCAACCCAATATACCCCAACAATGACAAAACTGAGTGCGTAGCTTAGTAATTTTGGTAATAGTTCGATCAGGCGGGGTCCTAATTGGTCCGTTACCAAGTCATCAGCAATTTCGGGCACCTTAAGGTCAATAACCAACAAAGTGATGACAATGGCGAATACCCCATCGCTAAATGCTTCGATCCGCCCAGTACTGAGTCCGCTGAGGGAGTATTCAGCTATCTTTTGTGGTTCTTGGGAGTGAGGCATATTAGGATATACCGTTCCAATCTATATTTTACGAGAAGCATTTCAAGAGCTTCGAAAAAAATATGAAGACCTTGGGCTTTGGGAAGGAGACACCCGCCAAATCAGCCCACGCGCTGCCAAATCTCGTAAACTTGACCATCGGATGCAGTAAATTCCGTAGGCCGGGGGTTGCCCGGAAAGGCAAAATTAGCCTTCAAGATATCGTGATCCAGCTCAAATATGCCTAACAACGCCTTGCCTGAAAACGGCCCTTCGTCGGGAATGAAATCGATTCGATGTCGCTTGCTAGCGGAGTCGATGACGACCTTGCCCGATTTGCTCTTAGGAAAGCCGCCTACGAATTGAGGATATGTGAGCTCCGACCAATCCAATAGAAATTCATCCTCGAGAGTGAACCTGTAGCGGAATTCCCTGAAGATAGAATCCGGCAGCCACTTGGTATTGAGCTGGCATCCGATTACTTTCCAACTACCCACTAACTCATTCATCATAAGCTTTCCTCTCTGGTTGTTATTGGCTTTGAAATTGCGCTGGTAACGATGGTTCTCAAGCTAGCAGCCATGTTCGATATTACCGCTTCGCTCTGCCGGATTCCGTATTCTTCAGTCAGGCTTTCCAGTTTGTGATGTGCTACTTTAGTACAAGATTTATCGCTCCAGGCCAGTATTTTCAATGGGAGCTCTATGCCGATTGCTGGATTTTCCAGCATCAAATTGGTTCCTATTTCCGGATTTCCGAAGATCAGTAGTTCTTCTTCCTGCATGTCAAGCCCAGCTTGTCTCGCTCCCCGGCAATGATCTATTCGGGCGAACACCGTCACTCCTCTTTCGCGCAGGGTATGTTCTATCCTGTCGATGGTCTCTTTGACACTAAAATGGGAGTCATAGATAGTGATGGGTGGTGTCATATCCAGCATTTTTCCAATGAAAATCACCGTGAAGAATGTGGTTACCAAGCAACCGTTTTCGTAGTCCGTACAGGGCTGAATGATGGTTTACGGCGCATGCCACGTAATCAATACGTCTTTTGTGACGAAGGGTGGATGGCGGAACGGATATCTCCATTTCAAAGTGCCCTGAGAAAAGCCACCAAATCGGTCTTATCCTGCTCGTTGAGCTTCAATTCCAGAACCAGGTTGAAAAATTCTACTGCATCATCCAGCGTCAGTAGTCGACCATCATGTAGGTAAGGTGGGGATTCCTTGATTCCCCGCAAGGGAAACGTTTTAATAGGCCCGTCTGCTGAAGCCATCAATCCATTGATCATTCTAGGTTTGTAGAAGCGTTCCACCTGAAGGTTATGCATCAGATTGTCCGTATAATATGGTGGAATATGGCAGACTGCGCATTGCCCCTTGCCATAAAAAACCTCTTGCCCGCGCAGCTCGGATTCGCTTCCCTTGCGGGGGTCGAGTTTTCCGAATACATTCAGTTTCGGTGCCGGCGGGAAGTCTAAGAGTTCCTGGAACTCCGCCATGAAATGGACTTGGCTTCCCCGCTCCAGTACGTTAACGCCTTTTTTTTGAGCGATGACCGGATCACCATCGAAGTATGCCGCGCGCTGCTCAAATTCGGTGAAGTCCTCGACGCTCTTAAGCGCTCTCTGGGATCCGAACAGCCGCTGCACATACATGCCGCGCAGCGAAGGCGTGTCAATGCGATGACGGAATTCCTGCGGCCGGATGTCGCCGACCAAGTGCGTCGCGGAATTGGTGTGGCCGTTAGCGTGGCAGTCAAAACAAGCCACCCCCGAGGAAGGCTTTTCGGAACGCCTGTCCTCGGTTGTATTGAACTGCTGTTGGGGAAAAGGCGTTACAAGTAGCCTCAGACCTTCGAGTTGCTTTGGATTCAGCACACCATTAAACAGCTCATAGTAATTCGAAAGCGTGATAAGTTGGCCTTGAGAAACATCTCCGAGATCTGGCCGGGTCGTTAGGAATAGCGGCGGTGGAAACTCGGGCTGGAAATGCGCCATCACATCCAGATCAAGGTCGAATCTAGTCAGATCACGACCCTCTTGTGCCTTGATGGCCTCTAACCAGGTTGTGGGAAACACCGCCCCACCCTCCGCATGATTGGGGTGGGGTAACGGCAGGAATCCCTGCGGAAAAACGTCGGCCGCCTTAATCTCCTCCGGAGTCATCGAGGCCAGCTTTCTCCAGGTGACCGTACTAGGCAACTTAACGCGCACGCCCTCCTGGACAGGTTTGCCACGGAACATGGTTATGCTTTTCGCCGCTTTATCGCTCAAATCGTAGCGTTCATTCAGCAAAGCAAAATGGTGCTTCATCACCGTCGGCTTTTCGGACTTCATCCGCTTCATGAGGCTCTCGAAATCATCCCTGATATCCACCGGCGCATAACTTGAAGGCTTTCCGCCAGCCTCCTTTGCCGATGTTTGGGTACACAGCACAACCAAGGACAAGCTCAAGCCGAGAAATCCCACAATCGTTATCCGCTTCGGTGTCATTTTCATGCTCCTCTTGTGAGTGCTTAGCATTAGTCACCCGACTCTGTGCATGTAACAGGTTGAACTTCCAAAACCGTGCGCTTTCAGGGCAGTCTAGCCTGCTACTCGGAAAATCCCTCGCGCAGCCATCCCGTCGCAAGCGTCATGGCTCCGCGAGCAGCCGCAGTATCGGCAAGGGCGTTCAACATCACGAAATCGTGAATGATGCCCTGGAAGCGTACTGCTGTGACCTTGACTCCGGCCTCTCGGAGCTTATTAGCGTAAGCTTCCCCCTCGTCACGCAGAACATCGGCCTGACCGGTAATTACCAAAGCTGGCGGTAAACCGCGCAATTGATCGGTAGTTGCTCTGAGGGGAGACGCAGTAATTTCGTTTCGTTCGTCGTCGTCCGTAGTGTACTGATCCCAGAACCATTTCATGGCATCACGGGTGAGAAAATAGCCATTCGCAAATTGCTCATAGGATTTGGTATCGAAGGAAGCGTCGGTAACCGGATAAAACAGCAGTTGCAGTTTGATTGAAGGCCCACCCCGTACTTTGGACATCAGCGTCATCGCTGCGGCCATATTGCCGCCTACGCTATCACCGGCGACCGCCAAACGCTCCGAGTCCAAACCGTGTTCCTGGCCATTTTCGGCGACCCACTTCAATGCGGCATAGCATTCCTCGATCCCCGTGGGATATTTAGCTTCCGGAGACAAGCTATAGTTCGGAAAGACAACCGCCGCACCGGTACGGACGGCGAGTTCGCGAATAAGACGATCATGGGTATGCGCGTTGCCGAAAACCCAACCCGCGCCATGGAGGTAAAAAATCACCGGTAGCGGGCTCGACGGCTCCTCTGGCCGAACGATTCTCACGGAGACTTGTCCGGTTGGGCCTCCAGAGATCAGCAAGTCTTCTACTGCAGCGGGCGGCTTGCTAATAGGAGTCGCCTGAACTGCATCAACGACCTCCCGCCCCTTTTCGGGTCCAAGCTCATAAAGGAACGGCGGATTTGCGGTTGCCGTGGCAAACTCGATGGCTTGAGGCTCAAGTTGAATACTGGTCGACATTATTTCGTTCCTTTTTCTCTTTGGTAACTGTCAAAAGGCGAGTAGGGATGGCGGACGGCTCATTTCACCCGTGATCTCTCGCTTAAGCGGGGGATACGCGGCCGAGTCTGCTGAACGCTTATGTTCCCTCTTCGAGGTGGTGTGCGATTGGCTTTTCTGTGAACAAGTAGTCCTTGAGCTCCTTGGAAAATCTCGCGTCCTTTCGCCGAATCCATTCAAGCACCATGGAGGCGTGCTCTTTTTCCTCATCTCGATTGTGCTCAAGGATCGCTCTAAGTTCAGGATCCTTGCATGCGTCAGCACGCTGGTTGTACCAATCAACGGCTTCAAGCTCTTCCATCAATGACACGATGGCTCGATGCATATCCCGCGTTTCATCTGAAATATCCTCGACGGGCTCGTGATAACCAATACTGGACATCTATTTCTCCTGTGGGTGTGGCACTCTGGCCCTTGATAGCTTGACACAAAACTCGAAACTTAGTCTGTAACGCGAACACAGCTACGCTCCAGCGGTAGGTTGCCAGATCGTATACACTCAGTGTGTGCTGTATGCCTATCGGTGAGCGTAGGAAAAATTCCACTTCCGTCTCTATAGCATCGGTGATAGCCGCAATGCTCGTTCATCTATATCGACGCTACTCGTCAAAAAGGTCTTCTATTATTTTTTTTCATATCCTAACACAAGGATACGGGCGATTGGCGAAAGTTATTTCTTAAAGCGTTGGCGTCCACTTTTTTTAGTCTATTTTATTATTGCCTGGCAACCCAGTGGCCGTGCTATAGCTACCTGGCTCAATCCATGCTTCCCTTCAAGATGGATCTCATCCGTTCCGGGTGATCCTGCTGTGTGCCGTTGTTTTTATACCAACATCGTACCGAGCGATGCCGTCTGACCCTAATCGTCTAGGATCTGCCGTACAGAAACCCCGTTCAGCATCTTGGCATCAAAACAGTACTCGTAGATGGGCCAAGACCCTGCCAATCCACGTATGCTAACCTGGTGTTACAGTTTCGAAACCGCGTTGAGTAGGTTTTTTATGTCTGAAAAAAGTTAAATATTCTGGCTCTAGTTCCATCAACGAATCGAGATCGTGACATCCGCGTTCGACAACCCCTCTTGGGTATTAATCACGATGCTTTGATTATCTCCGGTCGGCTGATTTCCAGGAATGACAATTTTCAGCTTGGTGTTGCTTTCTACCACTTCGTAGTTGGCTGCGGGAACTTGAGTGCCGCCGATCAAGACGCCGCTGATTAAATAAAAGTTAGTGCCGAACACGGTGATGACATCGCCGGGCTTCGCTGTGGGTTTGCTTACACTTGCTACCGTGGGAGGGGCGAGCGTGGTATGGTTGAAAGGCTGGGGCACGGAAGACGATAGCGTGATACTAACTGTTGGAGAGTCGCGGTAAAAAATTAAAGCAGGTTCTCCTTCCGCATAAGTAGAATAGACAAGCGGTTCTCCGGATATATATGCCTGCAGAGGCACTGCCCAGATCCAGTTCTGGGTATAGGCAAAGGTCTTGTTTGCTAATGTGTCGTTATCGTTGGCTGCAGTTATATACTTCCAACGCGTGACCCCGTTCTGCGGATTTCCCTCATAGGTAATATTCGTGCGTTGGACGGTAGTGCTGGTGGAATTGGAGATTGTCATGCCCGTATTGACTGTCGCAATCGCCCCTTTGTTGTATCCTGCGACTCCGCCGATGCTATAATTCACGCCGCTGGAATAAGTTGTCGCTCTCTCGGTATTCCCAGGCCCGAATTGTATGGTGACGGGATCAACGACAGGCGTTAACAAAATATTGTTTGACTTGAGATGGTCAAAAGGAATAAACGATATATTTGGATTTCGCAAGGTCAACCATTGCTGGACGTAATAATAGTCAACGCCCGAAAGGAACGATCGCGCCGCCCAAGTATGATTGACCAACTGCAAGACGGTGCCGTTGGAAATGCTCTGCACCTTATCCGTCAGGGTGGAGTTTGCAAGCTCTGTCAGGTCGTTTGAAGGACTTTCCGCGTTCGGACGCGGAGCCTCAGGCCATTTAGTGAATACCGCCTTGAGCCATTGGGCCTCGCGTCGCTCCGCCAATATCGGGTTACGCATCTCGAAATTGCCTTGGAAAGATCGCTCGCCCAAGATGTGTGTTCTATGCAATCGATGGGTACCGCAGCAGTTCTCTGCTACGTCTTCACGAACGGCTACCAGCGGCACAGTTGGGGAATTGGAAGTCTCGTCGGCCAGCAGAATGGGGAGAGCCCTCCCCACCAGCACTCGCAAATGTTCGGCTTTTTCGTCATCCGCCTCAACCATGGCAACCGTCAAGCCCGCAGCATAGGCATGCTGAATGAATTTCGCTATGGCCGGATTAGCCAGGTCCTCTGCGGTCAGCACGACTCCTCTTGCGTTGGACGGAAAATCCGTGATCGGCGTAGGATTATGGATATCCTTCAACCTGAAGCTCCCGCGCAGCAATTTCACGGCATGGCCCGGATAGCCAAAATGTTGAGCTCCGGGCGCAACGTATACAACGCCACGCGGATTGTCTGCACCTAGTACCGTTCCGGAGCCCAGCCAGAGGGAGAGTGAAATAACCCCAAGTGCGAAATTGTGGCGCTGAGGCCGATTGTTATTCCAATTAGTCATCTCGGGTTCCTGTCATGAAAGTATAGTTTGGAAAATGCCTTCGCCGCCCTATTCTCTACTGCGTTTCGTCGAGGAAAAACCATCCGAGAGCGTTCTTAGAAAGGCAACGATCGCATCTTCTTCTTGAGCCGACAATTTTAGATTTCCTAACTCCGTCCGGTTGACGTTAGCCGCCACCTCGGGAGCTGGCCAGCAGTTGATGCCCGCCTTCGGCTCGGGAATGTCATCGCAAACCGGCAAGACATCCCGAGTGTTGTAAAAATGGACTACTTCTTTCAGGCTCTTGAAGACGCCGTTATGCATGTATGCCTTCAAAAAGGCCAGCGATGGGCGCTTATCCACATTGCGAACGCTTGGAACTTTATGCTTGCCGCTATTTTCGTCCGCATACTGAGCAAAATCAGGCCTACTAGCCAGGAAGCCACCTAAACCCATATCTATCCAATCGGTCCCCAGCGGATTGAACTCAGCCGGCATATGGTAGAACGGGTTTTCCAGATTTTTTGGAACACCGATATTGTCGTAAGTAAAATCGGTCAACAGCGGCAAACGGCGTCCATGATTCGTTTTTTTCGTGGTGTGACAGTTCGAGCACTTGGCCTTCCCTTTGAACAACTCGAGGCCTTTTTTCTCCTGCCTCGTCAATTTTGCTCTGCCTGTCAGATATGCGTCGTATTTCGAACTGAACGGGCTGACTTCCTCGGAGGCTTCGAACGCCGCAATAGCTAGCGCGAAGCGGTTATAGGTCTCGGACCAATTGTTGCAATCCAGGGCGCCAATACCGAAGGATTGAGTGAAAAGATCTGAATAGCTCAAGCCGGTTAGCTGCTCGGCGAAGTCGGAACTGAGAACTTTTTGGCAAACCTCCAAAGAGCTGGAATTATTTTGTTCCAGAGGATGAAGAAATGGGCCCAGGGCCTGGTCGGCCGCGGGATTTCCGAGTTTTTCTCCGGTCGCACGACCGTCCCAGAAATTGCCACCCACAAAATTTCCCGTTTCGTCTCGGTGTAAGACTGGACTGAACGACGCATATCCTGCAGTCGGCAGTTTGCGGTTGCCGAACCGCTTTTGCATCGCTCCTTCGTGAACTCCCCCGTGAAGGTTGCTATCCTGATCGGGACTTGTCCACCCAGCTTCAGCGCTGTGGCAGCCCGCGCAGGATTGCCCAGGGGGTATCGACAAACTGGCATCAAAAAACAGCGCCTTACCAAGCAGTTCCTCAACCGTCAGACCCCGCTCCGCGTGGACTTCACAGGTTGCAGCAAGCAAGCACGCTATGGCAGGGCCCAGATTGCCTGCAAATCTCATATCGCTGACTCTCTATGTGTATATAGGACCGCAAGAATTAGGTTTCCCGCGCTCTCATGGAAAGACGCAGGTTTGGCGAGCTAGTGCGGCGATAGGTTCCGCCCAAACGGGCTGGAAAACACCGACGAGCAAGGCGGCTGCAAGGTCTTGAAGAGGTTTGAGGCATGCGCCGGCCTGTTGATCGGGGGCACACTATCGAATGGGAGCCTACAGATAGCCTACAGATCCGGGATGTCGAGAGAAAAGTGCTGCTAGGGTGGTTAGTGCTGTGCGATGCTGTCGTAGACTGCCAGGGTGGCGGCACCCGGCGCCACGCCAAGATGGGTGGTGAGCATTTGTTTGCAGCGCAGGAAGACTTCAACTGCTTCGGCCGAACGTCCGCTGTCGCGGTAACAGAGCATGAGGCCGCGGTAGAGAGCTTCGGCAAGGTGGTCGAGCTCGATGCCACGACGGTAGAGAGAGATGGCCTGTTCCAGATCACCGGCCTGCTGCCGGTGGGCGGCCACCATGGCGATTATCCGCTCCAACCTGCCTCGTAGGCGCTGCCGGGTCGCCAATATCCAGGCCTGATCTTCTTCGCACGCCAGGAAATGCCCTTGGTAGGTTCGCAGCAGTTTATCGGACAGTTGCAGCAATGGAGCGGGATTCGACGCGCCGGGCCGGAGCAGCAATTCGATGTCGGTGATCAGACGCTCCATCTGCCAGACATCCACCCACACATGGTGGGTCTCCAGGCTCAGCTTGCCGGCCCTCAAGGTGATGGCCTTACCGCTGCCCAGCAATTTGCGCAGCCGGTGCAGGGTAATTTCGAAGAGCTTCTGGGTATCGCCTTCGGCGTCCGGCCACAGGGCATCGATCAAGGCATTGGCGTGGACGTCCCGTCCACCCTGGGCTATCAGCGCCTTGAGCAGTTCCATCGGTTTGTTTTGCGCCTTGGCCTGAAAGCGCATTTCCGCGCCGTTTCTAACCACGGCGAAGCGGCCGAGCGTGTAAATCCTTATCTCCCAAGGCCAGTGCTCGATTTCCAGCGGCGGCTGATCGGGCATCATGCGGTGCCGGCGGATCACTGACTGTACGTAGTCCACCTCGATACCGGCCTCCAGAGCTCGCAAGAACAAGGGCAATACCAGCGGCGGCAGGCAATGGGGCCAACTGACGAATTCCCGTTGCCTACCTTGGGCCAAGGCTCTGCGCAGGTGCTCCAGACCCGATGTTTCCTCGTCCCGCGCCAGGACTAGATAGCTTTCGGCCAGTTCACTTTGGAAATCGAACAAGGGACTGCCGAGATACTGGACGCCGAGGCGACGTGCCTCGGCGAGTTCGGCAGTGGCTTCGGCGTGCGACTCTTGTCCGCAGGCGATATAGGCAAGCGATAGCCTCAAGTAAGGCTTAATAAAATAGGTCGTTGTTTCTTTCGCGATCCGCAACGCCGTGCGGGCGTGTTCCTGGGCTACAGCGTAGTCTTTTCGGCACAGGGCATCGCCGACGGACTGGCAATGGTAGGTCAGGCTGCCGTTGCCACGGCCGCCGGAGGCGGCGACGGCAACAGCGAGGCGCTCCAATAGGTCACGGGACCGAGCCAGATCGCCGAATTTCTGGGCGATCATGGCTCCCTGGCAAAGGAACGCTATATCCGAGCGATGAATTCCCAGGGCATGGCATTTTTCCAGGCCTTCCTCCATCGCCCGCAGGCAATCGTCGTAGGCGCTCGTCATCTGGAAGTACTGAGCCCGGGCCGCCCAAGCGGCTACTTGCATGGTGGGCGTCGTCGCCTGCCAGGCAGGGTCACGGCAAAGCCGGTCGAACACCAGGCGTGCTTTGGCGAAATCTCCGGACCACAGGTGCTGGTGCAGCACCGTGCCGGCGAGGCCATTTTTTGTGTCGGAGTCGATGCCGTCCAGCGCCAGCAGCCGTTCGGCGCGCATGGCCCAATAGGCGGTACGCTGCGGCTGGCCGTAAAAGAGCAGCAACGACCACAGCAGTGCCAGGGTGGTGCGTGCTTCGACCGTGAGGGAAGGGAACTCTGGATGGCGCGTCCGTAGCGCATCGAAGTCTTCCCAACAGGTACTGTCGATGACCTGTACGTCCAAGTCGCCAAACAGGGATTCAAGCATCCCGCTCCAGGCAAGGTATTGGCCGTTGGGGTCTCGTAAGGTCTGAAATCGACTAAAAGCCAGGCCGAAATGGCGACGCGCATCTGGGGGGTCGAACGCCATGGCGGCGACGCCCTGCCAGTAGGACAGCCAGGGTTGCTCTGCCACGACGTCCGCAGGCACGGCGCGCAGCCAACCCGCCAGTGTTTTCGATCGTCCTTCGGACGCGAGGATCGGAGCCTGCCGCAGCAACAGTGGGACGAGTTCGTCCCAGGCCTGCGCATCCCGCAGCAGTTCCATGGCCCCTTCCGGCTCGTTTGCCTGTTCAAGCAGCGCGCCGGCCCGCCGGCGCAGGTCCTTGAGACGCTGGGGAGAAAAAACCGATTGGGCGCGGGCCAGCAGGAATTCGCGGAATAAGGCGTGATAGCGATAGGCGGCGCCGTCGGCGTGAGGGCGCCGCTCGATGAAGTAATGCCGCCGGTACAAGTCCGCCAGGATGGCGGGTGCCTCCGGACGGCCGGTGAGTTCCATGGCCATCGCCGCGCTCATGCCCGGCAGGATGGCGGTCTGCAGCAGGAAATCCCGAGCTACCGGTTCGGTTCTGGAAAACAGTTCGCCGGCAAAGTAGTCGAACACGATTTCGCGCGCTTGGGGGTGGTCTTCCATCCGCGGTTGATCCGGCTTCCGCGCCCATTCCGCCAACAGGACCAGGCCCGCTACCCATCCCTCGGAACGAGCATAGAGCCGTTTCAGCAACTCTGGTGAGGGAACCCACTGTCCGTGGGACTGGCAATATACGATGGCTTCGGCTTCGTCCGGCGTCAGTCGCAATGCCTCCCAATCAAGCAGGGCGAGCGACTGATTGAGGCGCAATCGGGCCAATGCGGGCGGCGGCTGATCGCGGCTGATCAGAATCATGCGGAATCCGGCGGGAAGCTCGGCTAAGCCGTCGCGGATTACGTCGTGTAACAAGGCTTCCGGACCTACCTCATGGCAATCCTCGAGCACAATTACGAAAGGCGGTTCAAAACGGCCATACGCCTCCCGGAAATAGCGGTGGCTAAACACCGACAAATTCGGCAGAAACTCGGGGGAGAAACGGGGCAGGGGGACAGTTGCCGGCGCTGTTTGCCGCACCGCCTGGTTCATGTAGTGGAAGAAGCCTGCCACGTCGACGTCGTCGCTCTGGACTTGATACCAAAGGCAAGGCAGCTTGCGCGCCTCCAGATAACTCGCCACCAAGGTGGTCTTGCCTGCACCGCCGGGAGCCGTGACATGGATCACCGGGCGGTTTTGCTCCTGGTCCAGCAGCTGAAATAGCCGCTCTCGCCAATAGACCTCCCCCAAGCGCGGACGATTGATCTTTGCAAGATTTCGCTCGCCGACGGATGAAATCGGCGCGGGAGGGGACGGAAGCTCGGTTTCTTGTTGCTTTTCGCTCATGGCTGCCGGGGTGTACCGCTCCCCAAAAGGGACCAGTAAAAAAGTCGTACTTCGAAAGACGAACTCTTAGAGTGATCTTGCACCTCCCTTGTGACACCCATTCTGAACAAGCGGCCATTCGCGCGTCAAAGTCAGATGGTGACAGGTAATTGAGCACCGAATCCGTCCCTGCTGCCGGTCGCAGCAGGGCTCCATGTATAGGAACAGACCGACTAGAGGCTCATATTTTCTTCTCGGGATTGCGCGATGTCAGGATAAGCTCGATGCACTGAACCCGACATCTGTGGAGAGCAGGATCGGGCTGACGTCATCCCAATCTTATACCGGCTACCGTAGCCGCATGAGCAAAGCCGGTCACCGTCAAAAATAGGTCAGCCCGTTAAAACGCGGGAGTTCCTCACATTGCGGAAGACGAGTGGTTTGTCTGCGCCAGGCTGCTGCGCCGAGGCGATGGCTTCCGCCACACGATGGTGGTGCGGAGACTTGCTGCAGACCGGATCGGCATCGGTCATGTCGCCGGTCATGAGATAGGCTTGGCAGCGGCAGCCACCGAAGTCTTTTTCCTTCTCCGGACAGCTGCGGCAGGGTTCCTTCATCCAGCCGTAGCCGCGGAAGCGGTTGAAGGCGGTCGATTCGTACCAGATTTCCCTTACGCTGAAGTCGCGTACGCTGGGGCAGTTCAGCCCTGGCAGTTCGCGGGCGGCGTGGCAGGGCAGGGCGATGCCGTCCGGCGCGACGGTGAGGAAGGTGGTGCCCCAGCCGTTCATGCACGCCTTGGGCCGGTCTTCGTAGTAGTCCGGGACGACGTAGTAAATCTTCATCCGCCCCTTGACCTTCTCCTTGTAGGCCTGGGCGATCGTTTCGGCTTCGGCGAACTGTTCGCGGGTCGGAAGTAAATGGTCCCGGTTGAGCAGCGCCCAGCCGTAATACTGGGTGTTGGCCAGTTCCAGGTAATCCGCCCCGAGCTCCTCGGCCATCTCCAGGATCTGCCGCATCTGGTGGATGTTCTGGCGGTGGATGACGACGCACAGCACCATCGGATAGCCGTGCTTCTTCACCCAGCGGGCGACGTCGAGTTTGTGCTCGTAGGAGGCGGTGCCGGCGAGTTCATCGTTCAACAGCTTTTCCGGTGACTGGATGCTGACCTGGATGTGGTCGAGGCCGGCCGATTTCAGCTCGGCGATGCGGGCTTCGTCCAGGCCGTAGCCGGAGGTGATGAGGTTGGTGTAATAGCCGAGCTGGCGGGCGTGCGCGACGATCTCCGCCAAGTCGCGGCGGGTCAGCGGTTCGCCGCCGGAAAGTCCGAGCTGCACGGCGCCGAGCGTGCGGGCCTCGCTCAGCACCCGCTTCCACTCCTCGGTGCTCAGCTCATTTCCTAAGCGGGCGTAGTCCAGTGGATTGGAGCAATAGGGGCATTGCAGCGGACAGGAATAGGTCAGCTCCGCCAGCAGCCAGCGAGGTTTACTGAGGGACGAATTCTCTGATCCAGCCATTGTTCAAGGCACTTTCGAGCATTTCGCGCACATCGGCTTCGATTCCGGTAGCCTCGTATTTTTGCTCCAGCTTCTCCACGATGCTGGTGAGATTGTTTTGTCCGTCGCAAAGTTCCAGAATCGCGGCGGCGGTGTCGTTCAGTTCGATCATGCCCTCGGGGTAGAGCATGACGTGGCGCTGCTGGGCTTCCTCCCATTGCAGGCGCAGCAGGGGCGAAATTTCCAGCAGGGTATCGGGTTGTAGGCTCATGCGGATCAGGCGATGTTGAAATAGGGCGGTTTCTTGTCGACGTATGCCAGATACATGGCATCCAGCATCGACCACAGGATGTCGAGCTTGAACTGGAGGATTTCCAGCGCCCGCTCCTGCTGTTCGCGGGTCTTGAAGTGATCCAGGGTGATCTCGATGCCGTGCTCGACGTCGCGGCTGGCCTGGGTCACCCGCTTGCGGAAGTAGGCCAGGCCGTCGGCGGCGATCCAGGGGTACAGGTCCGGCCAGCCGGCCAGGCGCTGCTTATGGATGGTCGGCGCGAACAGCTCGGTCAGCGAAGAGCAGGCGGCTTCCTGCCAAGTCGCGGTGCGGGCGAAATTGACATAGGCGTCGACTGCGAAACGCACGCCGGGCAGCACGTGCTTGAGCGAAACCAAGTCGTCCCGGTCCAGACCGCAGGCGATACCGAGCTGGATCCAGGCTTCTATGCCGCCGGGATCGTCGCCGTAGCCGTCGTGATCCATCACGCGCTGCATCCATTTGCGGCGGGTTTCGCGGTCCGGACAGTTGGCCATGATGGCCGAATCCTTGCGCGGAATGGCAATCTGGTAGTAGAAGCGGTTCGCCACCCAGCCCTGGATCTGCTCGCGGTTCAGTTCGCCGTTCGCCATCATCACGTGGTAAGGATGATGGATGTGATAGAACTTGTCCCTGGCGCGCAGCCGGGCTTCGAATTCGTCGCGGCTCCAGGGGGTCGTATCTTGGCTCATGGGATTCCTCACAAAACGATTTCCAAACCGTCGTAGGCGACTTCGACCCCGGCTTCGGTCAGGGCCTGGCGCTGCAGCGAATCTTCGTCCAGAATCGGGTTGGTGTTGTTGATGTGGATCAAGACCTTGCGGGCGTCCGGCAAGGTATTCAAGACTTCCAGCATGCCGCCGTCGCCGGACTGCGGCAAATGGCCCATCTCCCGCGCCAGCTTGTCGCAGATGCCGGCATGGTGCATCTCGTCCTCGCGCCAGAAGGTGCCGTCGACCAGCAGGCAGTCCGCCGCTTCCATGGCGGCGCGGACGTGCGGTTCGATCTCCCCCAGCCCAGGCGCATAGTAGAGCTTGCGGCCGTTCTCCAAGTTTTCGACGATCACGCCGATGTTGTCGCCGTCGTGCGGATCCTGGCGATGGGGCGAATAGGGCGGCGCCTTGCTTTTCAGCGAGTGGGTCGAGAATTTCAGGCCGTCGATGCCGGGGATCGCGAAGCTGCCGCCGTCCAGCGGCACGGCATGGTGCTCCACCCCGCAATAATGCTCCAGCATCCGGAACAACGGAAAGCCGGTGGACAGATCCTGCTTCACCATCTCGGTGCAATAGACTTGCAAGGGACGGGTGGATTCGCGCAGCATCAAGAGGCCCGTGGTGTGGTCGATCTGGCTGTCGATCAGCACGATGGCGTGGATGCCGGTGTCGCGGACACCCTCGCGCGGATGGCTGGCCGGAAAAGCTTCGAGCTGGCTGCGGATGTCCGGCGATGCGTTGAACAGCACCCAGCGCCTGCCATCGGCGCTGACCGCGATCGAGGACTGGGTGCGGCCTCGGGCGTTGAGCTTGTTTTCCCGGAAGCGCCGGCAATTGTCGCACCGGCAGTTCCACTGCGGAAATCCGCCGCCGGCGCCGGCGCCGAGCACACGAATGATCATAAGGAAACTTTTAGAGGTTTATGCTGCCGCGCAAACGAAAACGGGGCTCGAATGATCGAACCCCGCTCTCGCACAGCCGTTTGGGATTAACGGTTGTAGATGTACATGGTGACTTCGAAGCCGAAGCGCATGTCGTTGTAGCTCGGTTTTTCCCAACGCATCTTAATGTCCTCCAGATAATGTTATACGTCTGGTCTTCAAGAGAAAGAGCAGGTTACAGCTCGGCGGCCAGTATACGTACCGCTCCGGTTCGACGCAACAGAGTTTTTCCCGAAATGGAACCGTTGCCATCGTCCGGCGATGGTCTCCATTATTTAATGGGCGGGGGATGCTCACCCCTGGCCGGGGATCAGGCCGACAGAGCCGGGTTTGATCCGCTTGCATTGTACGACCACGTCTTCCAGATGACAGTGGAACCGGTCTCTGTCTCCGCCTCCGCCTTCCCCGCATTCCTCGCAGATCACCTTGCCCGCGCTCTTGCGCTGTTCGACGTGCCAGCCATAACCTTGGGATTCACAGAATATCCTGGCGTGCTTTTTTAGATTGTATTCTTCGGACGCAGCTGCCTCGGCTTCCGTTCTCGCCGCGCATTTCTGCGGCGGGAGCGTATTGCCGATCAGGTCGCGATAGATGTACTCCGTGGCGAAGACGCTTCCGGGCAGCACCGAGACCAGCGCCAGGAGCAGAAGTGAATAGACTTTCAAGCTTGTGTCGATCATGGGGATCTCCTTTCGGCAAAGCCGGTGATGCGGTTCTGGATTCAGCTGAGAACGCGTATGTTCATGCGCGCGACTTCTTCGTTCTGCTGCGCCCGGATGGGATCGTATTTTTCGTTTTCGCTGAGCTTCGCCATCACGACTACGCCCACCAGCGCGGCCGTTGCCAGCGCGACGTATATCCAGAAATAGTCTTTCCCCGTCTGTGTCTCTTCGTTCATCTTGTTGTTCTCCTCTCTTTCGTTCGTATGCTCGTCTGCGTGAAGGCGGAGCCGTGTCCTCGCCGTAGCGGGCATGTCGGAGCTTTGCGTTTTCATGCAGGTTATAGTAGTTTCGTAACGAAACTATGAACCAGGGTAGGCGTCATAAGATTCATTGTCAATACATGATTTAGTCGATACTTCCAGCCGCCTGTCCCGTGGGACTGGAAAGGGTGTCCGGGGAAATGGTTGATATCAACCAGATTGTTGAAATCCACCTCATCCGTATGGTGTAATTCAGCCACAGTCAAACGAGTTGGCGGAAGACCTGCGGTGTCCTCCGCCTGAACGAATGAACTGGGCCGGGCTCAGCGGCGAACCCGCCGGCATGCCCGGGCCAGTTGTACCACACGAGTGGAAAGCATCAGACATGGTCAGAAAACATCTCGCGTACTATCTCGCACATCTCACGCAGGACATCCCGGCCGGCATCGTGGTCTTCCTGGTGGCGCTTCCGCTCTGTCTGGGCATTGCGCTGGCTTCCGGTGCACCCCTGCTTTCGGGCGTGGTTGCAGGCATCGTCGGTGGGCTGGTCGTCAGCTGGGCCAGCGGGTCCCAGTTGAGCGTGTCGGGCCCGGCCGCGGGCCTTACCGTCATCGTACTGCAAGGCATTGAAAAGCTCGGCGGCTTCGAGCACTTTCTGCTCGCCCTGATCCTGGCGGGGCTGATGCAGCTCGCTCTCGGTTTCCTCAGGGCGGGAACCATCGGCGCCTATTTCCCGTCGTCCGTCATCAAAGGCATGCTCTCGGCCATCGGGCTGATTCTGATCACCAAGCAACTCCCCCACGCCGTCGGCTACGGCCAGGACATCATGGGTGAGGAGACCTACCTGCCTCAGGACGCGGAGGGTACTTTCTCGGAACTGCTGCACGCGATGGAGTCGATTTCACCGGGCGCAACGGTGGTGAGTGCGGTCGCCATAGCCATCATGGTGCTGTGGGAGTCCCGTCTTATCCGCTCCGCCCCGCTCCTGGCGCAGATTCCAGGTCCACTGGCGGCGATACTCTGGGCGGTGGGGTTCAATCTCTCGATGGCGGGGTCGTCGCTGGAGATCGCACCGGAGCATATGGTTCAGCTTCCGGACATCCGGGGTTTCGAGGATCTGGCCGGCCGGCTCGTATTTCCGGATTTCAGCCGGATCATGGACCCGGCGGTTTACGCAGTAGCATTCACGATCGCCGTCATCGCCAGTCTGGAAACCCTGCTCAGTCTGGAAGCGGTCGACAAGCTTGATCCGCTGAGGAGGGTGGCGCCGACCAACCGGGAGTTGAAGGCGCAGGGCGCCGGCAACCTCTTGGCTGGCCTGTTGGGCGGGCTGCCGATCACAGCTGTCATTGTCCGCTCGTCGGCAAACATAAACGCCGGCGGGCGTACCAAGGTGGCTTGCTTCATCCACGGCCTCCTGCTGCTGTTGAGCGTGGGCTTCCTCGCCCGCTATCTCAACCACATCCCCCTGGCGGCGCTGGCGGCAATCCTGCTGATGACGGGCTACAAGCTGGCCAAGCCGGCAATGGTGGTGCAGATGTACCGCAAGGGGGCGACCCAGTTCATCCCATTCGCGGTCACCGTCATGGCAATACTGGCCACCGATCTGCTCAAAGGGATCGCCGTCGGCGTCGCCTGCGGTCTGTATTACGTCATCCGGGCGAACTTCCACGCCGCCATTTCTCTCACCCGTCACGGCAATCATTATCTGCTGCGGCTACGCAAGGACGTCTCGTTCCTGAACAAGGCCCTGCTGCGTGAGCAATTGGACCAGGTCGAGCCCGACAGCGAGCTGATCATCGACGGAACCTATGCCGAATTCGTAGATCAGGACATCCTGGAAACCATCGAGGACTTCGTTGAGGCCGCGCGCGATGACCGTATAGTGGTTCATCTGAAGAATCTGAGAACTGCGCAGGGGCATGCCGGCCGAGACTCGGAGAGCCGGCAAGGCGAGGCCGAGGCGGCCCCCATGTATAAGATTTCCGGCTGAATCCCTGGCCGGCAGAACATTCACCGTTCCCTTCAAAACATCAAAGAGCAGACTCATGGAAGCTTTCGAGCGAATGCTGTTGGAAAACAAAGCCTGGGCCAAGGATCAGACACTGAAGGACTCGGGTTATTTCGAGCGGCTGGCGGCCGATCAGAATCCCGCCGTGCTCTGGATCGGTTGTTCGGACAGCCGGGTGCCGGCGGAAATCATCGTCCATGCCCAGCCCGGTGAAATCTTCGTGCACCGAAACATTGCCAACCAGTTGGTCACGACCGATTTTAACGGTTTGAGCGTCTTGCAGTACGCGGTCGACGTCCTCAAGGTCCGCGACGTCGTCGTCTGCGGACACTACAACTGCGGGGGCATCAGGGCCGCGCTGCAGAAGCAGAGCGCGAAGCTCCTGATCGTGAACAAATGGCTGAAACACATCAAGGACGTCTACCGGCTGCATGCCGACGAGATAGAGGCCCTGGGCAGCGAGGAGGAGCGTGTCGGCCGCCTGGTCGAGCTGAACGTGATCGAGCAGGTCTACAATCTGGCCCACACCTCGATCATCCAGCAGAGCTGGAAGCGGGAGCACGGTCCGACCCTGCACGGCTTGGTATACGGACTGCAGGACGGACTCCTCAAACAGTTGATCACCTTGCCTGCCGGCAGCGAGGTTGGCCCCATTTACCAGTACGTCGATTTTTCCGAATAGCGCGGGTATCCTGATCCGCAGCTTGGCAAATAGGCTGAATCCAGGAGCCGGACATGAGCGAGTCCCCCGACGCTACCGAAACGGTCCGCCATCGTTACGACCGCATCGCGCCTTTCTTCGACTTCATCGAAGGCGCCATGGAAGCCATGTGGTTCAAACCCTGGCGACACCGCGTCTGGAGCCTGATCGAGGGCGAACGCGTGCTCGAGGTCGGCGTCGGGACGGGCAAGAACCTCGCGTTCCACCCCGCAGGGCGGCATGTCACCGCGGTGGATTTCAGCGAGCGGATGCTGCGCCGGGCCCGCGAGCGCGCGGCTCGGCTCGGTGTCGGGAGCGATCTGAGACTCATGAATGTCCAGGCTCTGGCATTTGCCGACGGCGAGTTCGACACGGTCGTCGGTACCTTCGTGTTCTGTTCGGTGCCCGATCCGCTCCGCGGCCTCGGGGAGTTGCGGCGAGCCCTGAAACCGGGAGGCAAGCTCGTCCTGCTGGAACACGTACGTTCGGAACGGAAAGCAGCCGGATGGGTAATGGACTTGCTCGATCCCTGGGTTTCCCGCCTGGTCGGCGCTCACATCAATCGCCGCACGGTGGAGAATGTGGAAGCCTCCGGATTCCGGCTGGAACGGGTCGAACGGCTGAACGCCCTGGTGCGGCTGATAGAGGCGCGCAGTCCGTACCCTGCTTGAGGGGCTGCTCAGGCGGACTTGATCCCTTGAGCCTTCACCAGGGTCAGGGTGTTCCTGGATGCCTCCACCCGATATTCGATGCTGTCGAAGCAGGCGGCGATCAGGGGCCAGCCACGGCCGGATTCTTCGAAGGGCTCCGGAAAATCGCTGCGCGGAGGCCAGTGGGGGAGGGGTTGGCCGCTGTCCTCGATCTCGATCGAAATGCTGTGGGGGGCACGGTTCCATGACACCGTGACCGGTTCGCTGGCCCCCCCGTGCAGGATGATGTTGTTCAAGGCTTCGACGATGCCGAGTTCGATGCGGGCGGCATCCACCGGTGAAATGTCGGCGGCGAAGCACAAGGCGCGGATCGTCACGCCCACCAGATTGACGTTGTTCGCTTCGCTGCTGATGGCGAGCCGGATGGCCTGATACATCGAATCACTTCCTCTCTATGGCGACCAGCGAAATATCGTCCGTATAGCTGCCCTGGCCGCGCCAGGCGGACAGCGACTCTTCGAGCCGGCCAATCGCCTCCGCCAGCGGCAGATGGGCGGTCTCTTCCAGCAGGCGGCGGAAGCGTCCGCTGCCGAAAGCTTCCCCCGCCGGGCTCATGCATTCGGTGATCCCGTCGGAGTAGACGAAGAGCCGGTCTCCCGGTGCGAGCCGGTGCGATTCCGAGGCATAGCGCCGGTTTGCGACTACACCCAGCGGCAGTCCGCGAACTGCACTTTCCTCGATCGTTCCCTTCTCTCGGTTCCACAGCAGCGGCGGCGGATGCCCGGCTGCACCGAGTTCGAGGCGGCCGGTCTCCCGGTCCAGTACGGCGTAGATCATGGTAGCGAAATAGCTGTTGGACTCGGGCTGGCCGGCGAAGAAGCGGTTCAATTCTTCCAGCATGCGATTGGGCGAAGGGCTCCCGCAGCCGGATGGTGTGCGAGTTCCTGCTTGGACCTCGAGCGATCGGCTTTGCGCCAGGCATTTGCTCAAGGCGACGGAAATCAGCGCCGATGACACGCCGTGACCGGAGACGTCGAGCTGGAACAGGGCAAGATGGCGATCGTCCAGCGGGAAGTAGCCGAACATATCTCCCGCCAGGAAATCGCTGGCGATGAACAGGGATCGGATTTCCAGGTCAGGCAGCGTCCACGGTTCGGGCAAGAGCGATTTCTGGATCGCGGCGGCTGTGGCCAGATCGTTACGGATGGTCTGATAGGCCTGTTTGAGCTCGCGGTTGACGTTCTCCAGCAGGCGGCTCCGCTCTTCGAGCTGCTGTTCCAACCGGACGATGCGCTCTCCCGCCCTGATCCGGACCCGCAGTTCCTCGCGGTCGACCGGCTTGACCAGAAAATCGTCGGCCCCGGCTTCCATGCCATGCAGCAGCGAGTCCTTGTCGTCACGCCCGGTCAGGAGAATGAAATAGACGTAGTGGGGCAGCTTCATCGACCGCACTCGGCGGCACAGCTCCTCGCCGTTCAGGTGAGGCATGTTCCAGTCGCTGATGACGAACTCGAAACGCTGGGACTGGAACTGCTCGAGGGCTTCACGCCCGTCCCGCGCCGAAGTGACCTCGTAGCCGAGCTTGCGGAGGTACACGGCGACCGCAAGTACCGAAATGGGGTCGTCGTCGACGAGGAGTATCCGCACTCAATCCCCCGGATGCCAAGCGCGGCTGCTGAACAGGGCGCGCATACCGCGCAGGATGACGCGAAACGTCTTGCCCGGCCCCGCCTGGGCGGCGAACACGGCATCGCTCATCAGCCGCTCCTCGGCCGGGGCGGAGGCCGGCAAATCCAGTTGGGTCGGTCCGATCAGGCCGGCAGGGGCCCGGTCCGCCATTTTTTCCCACTCGGCGGTACGGCTGGCAGCCTGCTCGGGTGTGATGGCTTCCGCGCCGACCAATCTCAGGTCGCCCTTCGCCACATTCAAGAGCCAGGGGAGCTTCGCCAGCAGGGGAATGCCGATTGCCCACTCGGCGGCCGTGAAGTCCGCCCGCACCAGGGTGCCGGTGCCGTCCCGGACCAGCCGGTTGCCGCGCATCTGCCGGAACCGCAGTGGCCGGGTCGGGTGCGTCACCACTGCTGCCAGCGCGGCCAGGAACCAAAGCGGCGCCGACGCCGCCAGAAGCAGGAAGCCGCCCAATTGGTTCAACAGGCCGGAAAAATCGTGCTTGATCGAGACTTGATCCAGGTCGGCCAGCAGGAACGCATCGACGATCTTGAGCTGGGCACCGGTGTCGACGCGGAGCAGATCGCTCCCGCGCACGATACCGTTCTCGACCGTCACGAGTTCGCCGACGTAGGAGTGGGGCAGTACGACGGCGTTGGACAGCCGGGCTCCGCGGTCGACGATCACACCGTCGGAGATCACGGTCTGGCCCTGAAGCTGTGCGCTCGGATGGATTCGGCACTGGCTGCCGATCAGCGCGGTGCCGCCCGCGAGGTTTGCGGTCGATACCGAAGAGTTTCGGCCCACTGTGAGTCCCGGCTGGAACTGCCGTCCTGGAATGGCGAGTCCTTGGATGCGCCCGGCCGCGGCGTCGAGGTTTGCCTCATGGAACGTCCGCAGCGATTCCAGCAGACATGCGGTGCCTTCCTTCAGCAGGAGCTTGGCGGCCTCAGGAACAGCCGTTCCGGACATCACGTCTTGCCAGCCCATGCCGCGAGTGTCATCCGCGCTGGCGCGCAGCAGCCACACTCCGGCCGGCTTGCCGTCGCACCAGCCATGAAGGACTGGCGCCTCGCTGGAGCCGGCCGCCTTGAGAAATTTGTCCAGGATCGGCGAGCGCAGCATGTCGCCGCGCACGATCAGAGTCGATTTATCCGGGGACTTGGGCAATTGGCTCAGCAGCAAGGCGATTTCCACTTCGCCGGGGGAGGGCCAGAAGTCCAGACTCAGGCCGAAATTCCGCCCGTCGCCGAGATGCGCGCGGAGTTGCTCGCCGAATGGGCCGACGGCCATCGTCGCTTCCCCGCTGCCGGCGGCCGCCAGCATCTCCAGGGTGTAGTCGACAAGAGGCTTTGCCGCCACCGGCAGCAGAGCGACGCAGGTGCGGTCGGTCAAGGGCAGGAGCTCGCGGCCGATGCGGTCGGCCAGGACGATCACGCGCATGCGGGTTTCCTCGGGCTGGTCTGACTTCTTCATTGCCGTTGCGTTCGCCAGCCGGTCCATGCCAATAGCGACCAGAGCAGCAGATTGGCCGCCGAGACAGCAAGGAAGGTCGGGTCGAAACGGGGGATGTACCAGGTTTCGCGCATGCCCAGATACAGCACTTGCGCCATGGTGATGCACAGCGTCGCGCTGAAGCCGAGGAACAGCCATAACGCCCGCCGGTCCCGGCTGAGGATGTGATAAGCGAGCAGCATGGCGAGAGCGGGGAAAAGGTAGCGCTCGTGCATCTTGATCGACCAGAGGTAGACGGAAACCGGCAGGAAAGCCGCCAGGTAAACGCAGTCCGAAGGGGCCAGTCCACGCCAGGCCAGCCGTACCGCCCAGGCGACGATGATGAAAAGAAAGACCGTACCCCAGTTTTTGAAACTCAGGAACAGCACCGCCTGAGCCGCGTCGGCGCCATTGCCGCCGATGAGTGCAAAGACGTTGGCGGCATTCAGGCTGGCGTAGGGATAGGAGGCCAGGGTTGACGCATATTTCTCGACGACCCAGGCCGGCCCGTGTACCGCGGCGAATGGCAGGACTCCGATGGCGAACACCAGGATCGCGGACGGCAGGAAAAGGCTCAGTTCGGCAGCCGTGTGCCGGCGGAACAGACGGTTCCCGAACCACAGCAAGGGGACGGGAGCAAAGATCAACGCCTGCGGCTTCACCAGCAGCGCCGCCGCGAAAGCCGCACCCGATGCGGCAGGGCGGCGTTCCAGCCACAGCACGCCGAGCAGGACGAACAGCGTAAGCACGGAATCGACCTGCCCCCAAGCCGCCGAGTCGGCGATGACGGCGGGATTGAAGGCATAAAGCGCAGCGAGAGTGAGCGCCTGGGTGGAGCCGAAGTTTTGTGCGGTCGCTAGGCGGTGGATCACCCAGATCGTCGCGAGATCCGCTGCGATCGCCGGGAACTTTAGCATCACCAGAAATTCGGGGGTGTCGAAGCCTGTCTGCAACAGCGCCCGCAATTTGCCGATCAGCCATAACACGTAGATGTAGCCCGGCGGGTAGTCCGCGAAATAGCCCGGACTGTAGAACGAAAGCAGTCCTTCCGCCGCGTGGCCGGCCCAGGCGCTGAAGGTGCCGACGTCGATGGGGTGGCCCTTGAAGGAGGCCGCCAGCACGACGCGCAGCAACATCGCTCCTGCCAGAATCACCGCCAGCCCATATTTCCTTTCAGTTGACGAGTTTTCCAATTTTCTGCCGCCACACGCGATAGAGAAAAAGGGGATTGCCGATGATGTAGCGCCGCCACATTCGTCCCGGCTCCTGCAGCAGCCGCCAGATCCATTCCAGCCCGACTTCCCGCAGCCAAAGCGGAGCTCTCGGGATCCGGCCGGAGTAAAAATCGAACAGCCCGCCCACGCCCATCGCGACGCGCGGCTTGAGCCGGGAGCGGTGTTTCCAAAGCCAAAGCTCCTGTTTGGGGACGCCGAGGGCGACCAGCAGGATGTCCGCCCCGGACCGGTTGATGGCGTCGATGACCTCCGCTTCGGCGTCCGGCGCGAAATAGCCGTCGCGGGTACCGGCGATCTTCAGGCCCTGATAGCGCTGAAGCATGTTGTCGGCTGCCTGCCGGGCCACGCCCGGCCGGGCGCCCAGCAGGAACAGCGACAGGTTTTCGTCCGCGCAGCGTTCGCACAGACGGGGAAACATGTCGGTGCCGTTGACGTTGGCGCGCAGGCTGATGCCCAGAATCCGGCAGCCGAAACGGATGCCGATGCCGTCCGGCAATACGCGTTCGACCTTGCCCAGGACGGCGCGGTATTCCGGATCGCCATGGGCGATGTTCAGGCAATCCGGGTTGACGAAGGCGATCGTCGCCGGACGGTCTTCGCGGACGCGGCGGATGATCCAGTCGATCGCCTCGCCCATCGTGGTGTTGGCGATCGTAACGCCGAAGAACTCCAGATGCTCCGGCATCGGCCGCACGGCATCACCGGCGAGCAATCCGCCGACGCCGGTGCGCAGGACCAGGCCGAGATTGCCCGCCGCCGTTTCGGTGTAATAAAACTCGCGGTCCAGATCCGCTTCGCCCTCATAGGCGATCCCGACCTTGGAGCGCAACGCGTAGGGTGAAAAAACACCGGGCCGGAGGCTGAAACGGATGCCCTGGTCCGCAGGTACCGCCGCGGCCTCGTCGAGACTCAGGGGGCGCGGTCCGGCGAATGCCATGTCTCCCCAGAATATGTTCAGCAGGACCGGGAGCGAGCGGCCTGGAGCGTCGTCGGCGAAGGCGAGCCGCCGGAACGGCGTCTGGAAACGGCCCACCTGCTCCGTGGCGGCGAAGACGCGACCCGCGCGCAGTTTGGCGACGAGGGCGCGGACCAAAAGCAGCGGTGCAAGCAGAATCAGCAGCGCTCCGGCTAGGCTGAAATCGACGATCCGTGGCAGCAGACTGGCCCCCAGGGTCAGCAGCGGCAGCAGCCACAAACGCCAGTGCCAGTGTGAGCGTTTTCCCAGGGGGCCGGGGATGGGGGTGGGGTGGCCCATGTCAGCGTCCGGTGCCGGCGTTCGTCCGTGGCTTGATGCGCGCCGGAACGCCGACCGCGAGGCTGTTCGGCGGTACGTCGGTGATGACCACCGCGTTGGCGCCGATGACGACGTCGTTGCCGATCCGGATCGGTCCCAGCACCTTGGCACCCGCCCCGATATCGACCCGGTCGCCGATCACGGGGGAACCGGGATCGTTGGTACGTTTCAGGCCGATGGTCACCCCGTTGCGGATCGTCACGTCGTCGCCGATCACGGCATCGCCACTGACGATCACGTCGCCGAAGTGCTCGATAGTGAAGCGCCGTCCGACCTGCGCTTCGCAGGGAAGGTCGATGCCGGTGAGTATCTGCGACAGCAATTTCAATATCTTGTAGAGGAACGAGAGTGGCAGCCTCAGCCAGCGCGGTCCAACCCGGTAGCGCCAGCGTCCGAACCGGTAGACCAGCATGACCCAGAGCCCTTGCCGGGTCAGGTCGCCGTCGTAGTTTTTCCAGTCTTCCCGAATATGCTCGAACATGCGGATCACCACGGTTGCGGCGGCGAGACCGTGCCGCCTTCGGTTTCTTTCCAAGCCTGGTTCCACAGGCGGATCAGTCCCTCGGATTCGCGCGCCTTGGCAGGGATGGATTTGCGGTTTCGGAAGGCTCGAAGTGCGTGCCAAGCCTGCTCGAGCACCTTGGCGCTCCAGGCGCCGGCAAAGCCGTGCCATTTGCGGTAATACAGCGCCTGGCTCCGCATCCGCCATAGCGTGAGTTGGGAAGCATGGGAGGAGAAATCCATTTCGCTCAGTGTCTTGGCCGACTCGCCGCCGAGATGGGTGATCACGAGCACCGGCCAGTACATGATCCTGCAGCCGGCCTCCCTGATCCGCCGGCACAGGTCGACTTCCTCGTAGTACAGGAAGAAACGGGGATCGAAAAAGCCGATACGGTCGATCAGGTCGCGCCGCAAAATCGCGAAGGCCCCCGGCACCCAGTCCACTTCGGCTTCCTCGGCCGGGTCGGCCCAGGTACGGTCGAAACGCCCGAACAGCCGGGATTTCGGGTAGCGGTACGCGAGACCGCTCAGGATGATGAACTCGTTCAGCAAAGAGGGGAACATGCGGGCGGAAGGCTGCCAGCCGCCGTCCGTGCCGATCAGGCGACCGCCGGCCATGCCGACATCCGGCGAGGAATCCATGCGTTCCAAGGCGGCGTCGAGAACGCCGGGCGCGAGATAGGCATCGGAATTCAGCAAGACCAGGTAGCGTCCGCTGGCTTCTTCGAACGCGCGGTTGTTGGCGTTGCCGAACCCGAGGTTCACGGGACTTCGGATCAGCCGGACTTCCGGAAACTCGGCGGCGGCCATGTCGGCCGATCCGTCACGGGACGCGTTGTCCACCACGATGGTTTCGATGCCAGCCCGTCCCGCCTGTTCGCGCAGGCTGGACAGACACTGGCGCAGCAGATCGCGGGTGTTGAACGATACGATCAGAACCGAAATGTCAGGCGGAGTCATCGGATTTGGTCCTTTCGGTGCGTACCCAGGCGGCTTCCCGACTTGCGGATGAGAGCATACGTTTGCCCAGCGTGAGCTTCCAGACGATATAGAAAGGCGCCGTGGCCAACGCCGCCCAGTCCCGCCAGCCGGCGCGTCCTACGGCCAGGGCGGCGGCGACGTGCAAACCGACGACGGCCATGCCGGACGCGGCGAGTATCCTCCCCGGTCCCCAGGGCCAGGCCAGCAACAGGGCCAGCAAAATCATGTGAAAGGCCAAAGGCAGCAGCAGCAGGTCCAGCAGTGGCTCCAGCAGCGGCCAGTGGCCTCCCGCCACCTGCCGGACAAGTGGAGGGATTTGTTCCCGCATCATCCGGAACCGCCCGCCCTCCCAACGGGCGCGCTGGCTGGAAGCCACCGCACCGGTGGCCGGGACTGGCGACCACACCGTCGTGCCGTCGCAGAAGCGGACGCGCTTGCCCGCTTGCACCAGGCGAATGTGGTATTCCAGGTCCTCGGCGATGGAGCCGGCGTCGAAGGGGACGCTTTCCAAAGTCCTGCGATGCAGCCCGAAGCCGCTGCCGAGGATTCCGGCGGACCAGCCCCAATATTCCCGCCCGCGCGGACGCAGCACGTTGAACGCCAGCCAGGCCACGTGCATCAGGCGGGCCCGGATCGATTGTTCAGGGTTGGACACGCAGTAACGGGCCTGCACTGCGTCGGCGCCGGCCTGGAACCGCGCCGCGAGTTCGGTGAGGAAGTTCGCTTCGACCCGCGTGTCGGCGTCCACCACGACGAAAACCTCGTGATCCTCCTTCAGCAGGATCGAGAAGGCATGGTCCAGCGCATAGCCCTTGCCGCGCCGTTCCGGGTCGTCACGGACCAGCACCCGTGCACCGGCGGCCTCGGCGCGCGCGGCGGTGTCGTCGCCGCAGTTGTCGGCGACGACGACGACCGTTACGGTGTGAAGGCCCACTTCGGCCCCCTGGATGCCGCGCAGGCAGGCCTCGATGCCTTCGGCCTCGTCGTGCGCCGGGATCACGATGCAGAAGCGGATAGGAGCGGTGCCGCTGCCGGCCACGGTTTTTCGGGGAGGCATCGCGCCGCCGAGCGTCAACATGGCGAGTTCGAAGGTGCCGGGCAGGACGGCTGCGCTCAACAAGGCGCCGGGTATCATGATGAGGGTGTCGGTCGGCATGCCGGAGCCTCGAAGCGGTCAGGAAGGGGAAAGCCGGTGTGCGAAAACATCCGCCAGCCGCGCGATGCTTCCATCCAGTTCGTATTCGGCCAGCACCTTGGCGCGCCCGGCTTCCGTCAGTCGGCTGCGGAGCGCCGGATCGTCCATCAGCCGCTCGATGGCGGCGGCGAGGCCTTCGACATCGGACGGCGCGACCAGCAAACCTTCGATGCCGTCTCTGATCAGTTCCGGCACGCCGGTGATGTGGGTGGTGATGCAGGGAACGCCCAGCGCCATGGCCTCCATCAGCACCACCGGCAGCCCCTCCGCCAAGCTGGGCAGCACGAAGGCGTCGGCGGCAGCGTAGTAGCCGAACACCTCGTCCTGGTTGACGGCCCCGGCGAAGCCGACGGCGCTTTCCAGCCCCAACCGAGCGGTCTGGGCTTCCAGCGAGGGGCGGTCCGGTCCCTGGCCGACCAGGGTGAGGTGGACCCGGCGGCCGCGGGCGAGCAGCAGGGCCAACGCATCGAGCAGGATGTGCTGCCCCTTGGCGGGCACCAGACGGCCCACGCAAAGCAGATCGAACACGGCGCCGGCAGATTTGCTCTCACGCAGGGTAAAACGGGAGGGATCGACGCCGAGCCGGCAGACCTCTAACTTGTTCCAGTGCGCCACCGGCGAGAGCTTCATCAACTGGCTGCGGGCATAGTGGCTGATGCAGACGATGAAGTCGGCGCCGGCAACCTTCTCCGTCAGGCGGTAGCCGGGGGCGTCGTAGAACTCGTCGGGACCGTGTACGGTGAAGGAAAAGCCGATGGGAAAAATTTTGCTGGCGATCAGGCCGACCATTGCGGCGGGCGTCGCGAAATGGACGTGCAGATGGGAAAGCCCCGCCCGCCGCATCCAGTCGCCGAGCATGACGGCTTCCACCCAATAGGCGAGTTGGTAGCCCAATTTTTTGACGTCGGTGCCGCCAAGCCGCAGCGCGAACCACAAGCCTGCGGCGAGGGCCGACGGGCGGCGCAGGGCGGTCAGGCACAGGGCCTTCAGCGCGCCGACCGCGCCTTGGGGTTTGAGATACCAGGATGCGTCCGCCTCCTGCCGTTCCTCCGCCGTCAGTTTTTCGGGCGGCCGATCCGGCGGGTTCACCGAGGCGACGCGGATCGCGAAACCCCTCGTTCTGAGGCCGAGCACTTCCCGCAGGATGAAGGTATGGGAAATGGCGGGGTATTGGCTGACCAGATAAGCCAGTTTGTAGGTGGCGGTCATCGGCTCTCCAGGCATTCGCGGTAGAGGGACAATGCCGAGTCAATCTTCGCGGGCCAGGAATACCGCTGTTCGACCCGCCGGCGGCCCGCCTGGCCGCGGCGGCGCCAACTCTCCGGATCGCCGATGATGTCTTCGAAGATTCCGGCGAGTCCTTCCACGACGGGTTTCCAGCCGGTGGCGGGCACCAGGGCGCCGACCTCGCCGTCGACGATTTCCGAAGGCCCGCCGTAGTCCAGCGCGACGACCGGCCTTGCGGCGGCCATCGCCTCCAGCAGCACCGCTCCGCCCGATTCGCGGATGGAAGGCAGGCAGAACACATGGGATTCGGCCAACCGGCGGGCCACTTCGGCGTGGGGGAGGGAGCCAAGAAACTCAACGTGAGGGGCGAGCCCGAGTTCTTCTGCCTTTTGCCGCAGCGAATTTTCTTCCGGGCCGGCGCCTGCGACGGCGACATGGACGGGCGCCCCGGCGCAGACCCTCGCCACCGCTTCGAGCAGCATGGCCACCCCCTTGAAGGGAAGCAGACGGCCGACGAAAAGGATACGCAAAGGCCGCCCCTTGCCGGGGGGTGCTGGCCAGGGCGCGGCGCGGAAGACTTCGAGGTCTACACCGTTCTCCAGCATGTCCCGGCACTTCGGTCGGTAGCGTTGCGGCATGTCGGCGCGGGTGGCGGCGGTGGCGGTCAAGATCAAGCGCGCATTCCGGCTGGAGCCGAGCAGCCGGTCCGCCAGCCGGCCCAGCCGCCGCACCGGATAAAGCCAGCCGGATTCGGCGGCCATGATTTCGGGAAAGTTGTCCGGCGACTTCAAGCCACCGTTCCAGGGACCCAGGATCAAAGGCAACCCCAACCGGTGCAACGTGGTGGCCGCCAAGGGAGACACCGGCGTCGGCTGATGGATAAGGTCCCAGCTTTTCCCTTGCTTGCGGAGCTTCCGCAGCACGCGCAGCGCCAGCCGGTCGTAAACGAAAAAATCCAGCGAGGAGATCAGGAATACCGGATGTTCGCTGCGGGGAAACAGGCGGGAGGCCAGACGGTAGAGGGGGCCGGCGAACCACTCAGTGTCGACGTAAACGATGTCGGTACCGGGCAGCGGGGCACCGGCCTCTTCCAGCACCTTCCGGTTGCGCACGTGGGTCACCAGGGTGAGTGGAAGGCGCCCGGCCAGCCGCGAATACCATTCCCAGCCGATCTGGGAGACCGATCCCATACCCGGCGCGCACTGGTAGGCCGAAAGGAGCAATCTGCCGAAGTTTTCCATACTTTCCCCAGTCGATAGCGATCGAGCCGATGCTTGCTGCCCCACGGGCGCACGGAATTGTAGCACCCGCCCGGCCATGGGCGGACAGCGTGCCGTGCAATCTCATCGACTTTGTGAAACCGTTCTAACTACAATAACCAAGCATAGCCATTTCTCGATGAATGCCAGGAGTAGGGGGGATGCTTCTCAAGCACAGGACGCAGGACAACGTGGACATCGCCGAGCTCGGCGGACGCCTGGTGATGGCGGATGCTGCCAAAGCCAGGGCCGAGCTTCTGGCCGTCGTGGAAAAAGGCACCGGGTGCCTGGTGGTGGATCTGGGCGACGTGAGCTTCGTCGATTCCAGTGGACTGTCGGTGCTGATCGCCGCCTTCAAGGCCATCGAAGTACGGTCGGGAAAGATGGTCCTGGCGGGGCTGTCCCCGGAAATCCAGGCCTTGATAGAACTGACCCGGCTCAACGAGATTTTCCTGGTTTTCTCCGACGCAGAGCGCGCCGTCGGCTATCTCACGTCGGCCGAATGATTTCCGGCCGAAGGGATTCGTCGCGGCCATCGAGAGCCATCGCCGACAGGGACGCTGGAAGATGAAACCGTGCCGTCTGGCTGGGATTGTCACGAGCTTCGCGCTGATCGCGGGACTGGCAGGGTGCGGTTCGTGGGAATCGGTGCCGGATGCCACACCCGGCGCACGGGAGGCGTTCAGCGCGCCGCAGAAGGCTGAGACGATGTCGCCGGCGGATGTGCTCAGGGCTTTCCAGGAGGATACCGTCACCGATTATCGGGTCGGCGACGGAGACCAGATCAACATCGACGTGGTCGGCCGGACCGAGCTTTCGGGTCCTCAGGTGATCGGGCCGGATGGTTATGTCACCCTGCCGGTGGTCGGCAACATTCCCATCCGCAACCTGACGCGGGAAGGGGCGGCGAATGCCATCAGCAAGGCATTGAGCAAGTATTATCGTGATCCCTTCACCACGGTGCGGGTGCTTCAATACGCTTCCAACCGCGTCACTGTGCTGGGCCGGGTCGAACATCCCGGCCCGGTGCCTTTCGATACGCCCCCCACACTGCTGGAAATCCTGTCGAAAGCTGGCGTGTTCCCTTTGATCCGCCCGGAGCAGGTGCTTACGAGCTGCGCGGTGATTCGGCACGACCGTATCCTCTGGGTGGACATCGGAAGGCTACTGGGGGGCGATCTGCAACTCAACGTGCAACTGCATCGGAACGACGTGGTGTACATCCCCGACGCTTCGGACCGCCAGGTGTTCGTGCTCGGCGCCGTCAACAAGCCGGGCGCCTACCGGCTCACTTCGCGGATGTCCTTCGTCGATGCGCTGGGGCAGGCCGGCGGTCCTACGCCGGATGGCCACCAGGGAGAAATACACCTGATTCGCCCGCAAAAGGGCGTTAACCTGCAAATAGCCCTGAGCGATATCATGAGACCGGATCCCAGCCTGTCGCTTGCCCTGGAACACGGCGACATCATCTATGTGCCCATGAATACCGCGTCGAAGATCGGCTTCGTTCTGCAGCGGGCCAACCCGTTCATGCAGGCCTGGATGCTTCGCCAGATCGGCACAATGTAGCGCGGTCACAATGAACGCATCCGGCGCCGAGACTAGCCCGACTCCGCCGCAATCCGGCGGCACGCTGATGCCGCTGGTGAGCTTCCGCAGGCATCGGCGCATCGCTCTGATCGTCATGGCCGTGGTCGTCGTGCTGGGGGCAGGATTTGCCTGGGTCAAGGGCACGGCTGTCTACTCGGCTACCGCGGTGCTGTACGTAGCACCGCATTTCGTGAACATCCTCAAGGAATCCAAGGAGCTGGACATCCCCGCCTATGACCAGTTCATCGAGCATCAGGCGCTGACCGTACCGCGCTACGACATTCTGCTGGAGTCGTTGGCCAAGCTCGGCGACAAACGCTACGCCTGGCAACTGAAGAAGGAGTCGGACCGGCGGGCCGCTGAGCGGCTGCAAGCCGCGCTCGAGGTGAAGCCGGTCAAGGACAGCTATCTCATCACGGTCACGTTGGAATCGACCACGCCGGATTATCTCGACGAACTGGTCAACACCATCGTCGACACCTATCTCGAAAAATCCCGTGAGTCGGATTCCTTTTTTGCCCGCAACGTTCGCTTGGCCAGCTTGCAGGAAAGGCGGACCCAGATCCAGGCGGATATCAACGCGCACCTGGCCCGCCGCACCAAGATTGCAGAGGAGCTGAGCATAACGACGTTCAGCGAGCAGATCGCAAGTCCTTATGACAAGTTGCTGGGCGAAAGCCAGAACGCTCTGGCGACGGCCCAGCGCAACCGGTTGGCGAGCGAGGCCGCGCTGGCGCTGTTCGAGGACAGAAGCAGCCGGCAGGGGCAGGACGCCATCGCCGCGGCGGCTTTCGACACCATCCAGAAGGACCCGGGGCTGATCAGCCTGAAAGGCAGCCTCTATAAGCGCCGCAGCGACCTGCTGCAGCAGACCAGCGGTCTCGATCCGAGGCATCCGCTGAAGGTTCAGATCGATCGTGAACTCAAGGAAATCGACGAGGAGCTCAGTCGCACGGTCGACAAGCTCACCGAACAGGTGGCGAAAAGCCTCATCGACCAGCGCAGGTCCGACGTGAAGCGCGACCGCCAGATCGAACAGGAACTTTCCCAACAGCTCGAATCGTTCCGCCAGAAGGCCTCCTGGTTCGCTGCGCTGTACAACGAAGCCTTGAGCCTCAACGACGAAATCGAACGCAGCCGGAAACAGCTAGACGTGATCGACGGTCGTATCGAATTCTTCGAGTTGGAGTCGCGGGCGCCCGGTTTCGTTCGTGTCGAAACCTATGCCCGTTCCCCGGAGCTTCCGATCAAAGGCGGCCGGAAGAAGCTTTTTGCCGTGGTGTTGGTGCTGGCGATGATCCTGGGCGTCGCCACGCCGGTTGGGCTCGACATGCTGGATCAGCGCATCCGCACGACCGGTCAGGTCGCCAAGATCATCGGGCACAGGCCGGTCGCCTGGTTCGTCGAACATCACGGCAGCCCCGACTTGAAGCGGATGAGGGCGGATCAACTGCGCCGGCTGGCCATCGCCGTTAACCGGGAGCGCGAGTCGCAGGCCGCCCGGCTGGTGTTGCTGACCTCGGTCAAGCCGGAGGCCGGGGTGACCGGCCTCGCCCTGGACTTGGCCTCCGAATTGGCCGTACTTGGTGTGCGTACGGTAGTCGTGGAAGCCAATCCGTGCAAGCCCGACCCTCGCTACCGGGCCGGGTCGGCCAAGCCGGGTTTGGCCGAACTGCTGGCCGGCTCGGGCGAAGCTCCGGCGGCGGTCGTGGCCGCAGCGGGCGGACTGCCCGATCGATTGGGCGCAGGAAGCGCGCCGGGTCGGCAGTTGTTCGCCTATCCCGTCTTGCGCCGGTGCCTCGACGAGTTGAAGGCGGCCTACGATCTGGTGTTGATCGATGGGCCGCCCCTGCTGTTGTCCGCCGATACCGAATACTTGGTGGAAACCGCGGACGTCACTCTGATGCTGGTCGGAGCCGGCCAGGTCAAACCGGGCGAACTGCGAAGAGCGGCGGGCATCCTGCAGAAGATCGACCCGAAGGCGGTGGGCTTCGTGGTCACCCGTCTGGAGGTCTACCGGGGCGGCGGCTACTACGCCAAACTGGCCGAGGAATTCGCATTGGCCGCCGCCAGCCACGAAAATGGGCAGGAACACACATCGAGGAGGCTGGAGGGATGAAACCGGCGTTTCTTTACGTGCTGCACAGCGGCAACCTCTACGGCACCGAGCGCATGGCGCTGGCGACCCTGGACGGTTTGCGCGATCGCCTGGAACCCGTCCTGTTCGCCCCGCCCGGCCCCGCCCTGGGCGAGGCGCGGCGGCTGGAGATCCGGACCGCGGAATTCCGCGGCGCGCGCGACCTGGCCGTCAAACTTAGGCCTTGGATCGCCCGTCACCGCCGGATCGCTTTCGCCGCTACCGGCGTCAGCCATTCGATGATATTCCTGGCCTGGAACCTGCTATACCGGCGTCGCAACGTGCACATCCATCTCGTGCACGGCGGCACGGATGAGCGCGAAAGCTACGGGCGCAAACGTATCTTGAACGGAAGAGGGCTACGCTTCGTCGCGGTGTCCAATTTCGTCCGGGACCGTCTGCTCGCTCACGGCGTCGCCGAAGCCGATATCGACGTGTGCGAAAATTTCCTGCCGGACCGGCAGATCGCCGAGGCCCCGCGGCGGTCCGCATTCCACGCTGGGATCCGCAGCGTCGTCGTGGTTTCGCGCGTCGATCCGATCAAGCGGATCGACTTGCTGCTCGACTGTCTGGACCGGCATCCTGCACTTCAGAGCCTGAATTTCCGCATTTGCGGTACCGGCTGGGACCTGGAGGCACTGCGGGAGCGGGCGGAAAAGCAGCATCCGAACGTGGTGTTCGAAGGCTTCAGCGACAGGATTCCGCAAGTCCTGGCGGAGAGCGACCTGTTGCTGCATCTGTGCCCGTGCGAGCCGTTCGGCCTCGCCATTCTGGAGGCCATGGCCGCCGGCATTCCCGTGCTGGTGCCGGACGCCGGCGGTGCGGCTTCCTTGATCGAACCCGGCATTTCGGGATTCCAGTTCCGTGCCGGCGACGCCCGCGATCTGGGAGTCGTGCTGGAAGAGGTGGCCGGCCTGCCGGCCGCGGGCATCAACGGGGTGGTCGCGGCGGCCGACGCCAGGCTGCGCGAGCGCTATTCGAGCAAGGCGGGGCTGGAGCGCTACGCCAATCTGTTCAAGGAGCTTGCCAATGACTGAGCCGACACCGTTCATCCAGCCTTTGCTTTCGGTCGTGGTCATAGGACGCAACGAGGGCGAGCGCCTGAGCCGTTGTCTTGCGTCCGTGTGCGGAATGCGCGACCCCGGCGGTCCGTTCGAGATCATCTATGTCGACTCGGCCTCGCGGGACGACAGCGTGGCGCGCGCGCGCGCGTTCGGCGCAAGAGTCGTCGAGGTGAGTCCCGAACGGCCCTCCGCCGCCCTCGGACGCAACGCCGGCTGGCGGGAAGCCCAAGCGCCGTACCTGCTCTTCCTAGACGGTGACACCGTGCTGCACCCGGATTTCGTGGCCGACTCGCTGCCCGAGTTCGGCGATCCGAAGGTCGCCGTGGTGTGGGGGCACCGGCGCGAGCTCCATCCCGAACAGTCATTGTTCAACCGCGCGCTGGACCTCGACTGGGTCTATCCGCCGGGCCCTTCCGATTTCTGCGGGGGCGATGCGCTGGTGCGCGCCGACGTCATTCGCTCCGTCGACGGTTTCGATGCCAGCCTGATCGCCGGGGAAGAGCCGGAAATGTGCCAGCGCATCCGCGCGCAGGGGTTCTCCATCCTGCACGTCGACCGCCCCATGACCGGGCACGACCTGGCGATGAAAACCTGGGCGAGTTACTGGAAGCGGGCGTTCCGGGCGGGCTATGCCTATGCCGAAGTATCCGAGCGGCTCCGGCACACGGAATTTCCGCTCTGGGTGGAGGATGCGCGGCGGAATCGGGTGCGCGGCGGTTTCCTGAGCTTCCTGTTCGCTGCCGGAGCCGTGGCCTCGGTGATCACCAGGACTTTGCTGCCCCTGGGACTGGCGCTGGCGGTCTTCCTGGCGCTGGCCCTGCGCTCGGCCTGGAAGGCGCGCTGGAAAGGGGGGGGGCTCTGGACGCTTCTGCTCTACGGCATCCACTCGCATCTCCAGCAGATCCCCATTCTGGCCGGCCAGATCGCCTGCCGGATCGACCGCCGGCGCAGACGCGGCCGGTTTCTCATCGAGTACAAGTGATGCCATGTCCAGAACAGCCAAACGCCTCCTGCTGGGCTTATTGAATCCCGCCGCGGCGATCGCAAACCGCCTGGAATCCTGGCGCCGCCTGTGGGCCCACGCGCGGCTCAAGGCGGCCCTCGATTCGCCCCTGGACCCCTCCGTGGTGGTGCTGGGGACGCCCGAACTGCACGGCAGCAGGAACATCCATCTGGGGCGGAACCTGTACCTCTATCCGGGGCTGTACCTGGAAACCCAGGATCGAGGCAGCATCGAGATCGGCGACGGCGCCGTGCTGTCGCGCGGGGTGCACATTGTGTCCTACGCCTCGGTCGTCCTCGAAGACGGCGTGATGGTCGGTGAGTACACCAGCATCCGGGACGCCAACCACCGTGTCGCCGAAGGCCGCTCCGTGCGGGACACCGGCCATGACGCCAAGCCGGTGCGGATCGGGCGCAACGCCTGGATCGGGCGGGGCGCGGTCATCCTGCGGGGAGTCACCGTCGGCGAGGCCGCCGTGATCGGCGCCAACGCGGTTGTGACGCGCGACGTGCCCGCCGGCGCGGTTGTGGCCGGGGTTCCCGCCCGTCCCATCGAGCGTGCACGCGGCGGCTGATGCTGTCCTACATCGCGCTGCTGCCCGGCATCGCGGCCTTCCTGATCGCCACCCGGCACGATACCCAGTACGCCTTTCTCCGCGTCTATCTGCCGGTGCTGCTGCTCCTTCCGGATTATTACCGCTGCATCTTTCCGGGCCTGCCGGACCCGACCTTCAACCAGGCGGCCTGCGTCGCGGTGGCGGCGAGCTTCGCGATGACCGGCTTTCCCGGCTACCGTTTCAGCCTGAACGATGTTTGGGTGTTCGGCTACGCGCTGTGCGTGTCGATTTCCGAATACCGCGCTTCCGGCTATTCCGACGCCCAGAACCTGATGTTCGCGATGCTGTTCAGCGGCGTCGTCCCCTATCTGCTGGCGAAGAGCCTGATCGAGCCGTTCGGCAACCGCTTCCTGTTCGCCAAGGTCTGCGTGCTGTCGATGGCGGCCGTTTCGATCCTGAACCTGATCGAGCTCCGCCTGGGGATGAACCCATGGCGCTTCGTGTTCGACCGGTTTTTTCCCGGCCAGGGGATGGAGTGGGTCACGACCTTCCGCTTCGGCTTGGCGCGGGCGGCGGGTCCCTACGCCCATGCCCTGCTGGCGGGGATTATGATGATCGTCGCTTTCCGCTTGCAGCGCTGGCTGCAATGGTCCGGTGCCTGGCCGGACAAGTTCCGGCTGCTGCCCTGGCTGCCCTACAAGCCGGCGCTGTGGCTGAGCCTCATCACCGCCGGCGGCCTGTTCATCACCTTGGCGAAAGGCTCCTGGCTCGCCGCCTTCATTGGTGCCGGGTTGGTCGCCGTGGGCAGAAGCAAGTACCGGCGGGTGGCGATGTCGGCAATCCTGAGCGGGATGGTCATCGTCGGAATTCCTGCCGTCATCGCCTTTCTCGATTACGCCTCCGTCGGCCGCGAAAACGCCAAGGACCCGAATCAGGAAACCGCCGCCTACCGGTACGAGCTGATCGAGCACTACATGGACATCGCCAACCAGGAGCCGCTATGGGGTTGGGGCCTGACCAAATGGCCGAAGGTGCCGGGCGCGGAGTCCATCGACAACCATTTTTTGCTGCTGCTGTTGATGCACGGCTACCTGGCCTCGTTGTTCTTCCTGCTGTTGCTGCTCGGCACGATGACTCGGCTCCTGATCTACGGGCTGCGCCAGCCGCCCACCGGCCCGCCGGGAAGCTCGCTGTCCTTCACGCTTGCCGGCATCTATCTCGCCTATTTCGTCGCCATCGGCACGGTGTTCATGGGTCAGCAGACGGTGCCGATGTTCTTCATGCTCACCGGCTGGGCGGAGAGCTACATGCAGCGGCGCAGTCGGGAATGGGGCGGGGCCGGCGAGGCTGTGCGGCGGTTCGAGGCGGCGGTGCCGTTCCGGTTCAGACGGGTCTTATGACGCGCTGGCCTCTTCGGTCTGGCTGACCAGCAGATTACAGAGAAAACCGATCAGCAGCAGGCCGGACGCCATCCACAACATGGCGAACCGGGCATGGGCCTCGGCGAGGCCGAGGCCGGTCAGCCAAGTTGCCGCCCGGGAAACCAGCGGCGGAACGGCTACCGCCGCCACCGCCCAGGCCGTCAGCAGGCTGCCGTAGACTTGCCCGATCCGAAGAGTTCCGAATAAATCCGCCGCATAGGCGGGCAAGGCCGCGAGTCCGCCACCGAAAAGGCTCACCGCGGCAGCGCAGCAAGCCACGAAAACAGGAACGTTGCCGGCCAGACCGGCGAAAGGCAGAGCCATGCAGAGCGCCGCTCCTCCCAGGAAGACCAGCGTATAGGCCGACTTGCGGCCGATGTGGTCGGACGCCCAGCCCCAGGCCAGACGGCCTCCGAGGTCGGCCAGCCCCAGGAACCCGACGAGTGCCGCGGCCGTGCCGGCCGCGTCGGGCATACCCCGCAGTATCGGCGCGGCCAGACTCGAAAGGCCGATTCCCGCGGCGGTACTTAGAGAGAACATCAGCCAAAGCAGGTAAAACCGCGGCGACCGCCATTCCCGTATCGTGGGGAGGGTGCCTTCCGAAGGCGGCACGCGGATGGCAAAACAACCGGCAAGCAGCAAGGCCAAGCCCAGTAATCCGAGCGCAAACACGGTTTCCGCCGTTCCCAAGGGTTGGGGATTGCCGACGATCCTCGGGATTGCGTCCGCCAGTGGCCCGGCCGACGCTATGCCACCGCCGAAACCCGCGAGCGCCAGCCCGGCCATCAGTCCGCGGCAAGCGGGAAAGGCTCGCATCAGGGCGGGCATCGCGGCCGCATACCCGAGCCCCAAGCCAAGGCCGACCGCAATGCCATAGCCGGGAAAAATCAGGACGGCAGTTTGGAGATGCGCGCCGAGCAGCACCGAGAGGAGACCGGCGAAGACGAAAACGCAGGCGGCGAAAAGCGGTGGGCGCGGTCCGGCCCGGTCGGCCCAGCGCCCGCCGAAGCCTGCCGACAGCCCCATGCCGAGCACGGTCAAACCGGACATCCACTCCCGCACCGGCTCGACGGTGGGCATTCTGAGGTTGGTCAGGAGCCCATCGGGCATGGCCAACGCATACAACAGGCCGACGCCCACAAATACGCCCAATGCGGCGACCGGGGCCGGCCAATGGCTGAACCCGGTCTGGGCCAAGTGCGAAGGAGAGTCGCCGGCCCGACGCTCATCGCGCGGCTTCCAGCCCAGCCTGGCCAGGGCACCGTAGACGATCTGCCGTTCGTCGGGCCGGGACAGGAAGGCGAACACGAGGCCGAGGGTGACTGCGGAATAGGCAACGCCCAGTAATGCCAATACTCCGAGAGCCTCCCAACGTGTGAGTTCGGCAAGTCCGGCCCAGCCGGAAACGGCTTGATAAGCCAAATAGCCTACCAGATAGGGCAGGGCGCCGATGGGGGCGACCTCTCTGAAAAACCGGAGCTGGCCGATACCCAATTGGGCATTGGCGTAAACGATGACGCCCAGGCTGCTTCCAATCCGGGTCAGCATGATCATCCCGGCCAGGGAGAGCAGGCCGGTTTGACCCCGCCACATCACCCAGGCCAGCCCAATCGCCAGCAGGACGATCTGCGGCACGATGAAGGCCCAGAAGGTGCGGGCGGGCGAATTCACCGCCTGGAAGTAGCTGGTGACCGGAGCCGTCAGCGCATGGACATGGAAACCGACCGCGGCGTAGAGCAGCAGGGTGCCGGCGTCTGCGATCGGGACGCTGTGGCCCATCCAGGCCGTGATGAGAACCGCCGAGAACGGCGCCATGAACCCCAGCGCCAAGCCGTTGAGCGCGTTCAGGTAGCGCGAGGAACGCAGATACAGCCGCACCAGTTCCTCGCGCTCTCCGAGCGTGTGCAGGTGCGTGATCGCCGACAGCAGGCTGTTGGTCGCCGAATTGAAGAGCTGGGTGGCCATCATCGGAAACTTCTGGCTGATGTCCAGCAGGCCGACGGCGCCGGGATTGTGGGTGACGTAGCCGGCCAGCGCCCGCTCGCTGGTATTCAGGAATACGCTGAGCAGGCCGTTCACCTGCATGACGCCGCCGTATTGCAGGAACGGCCGCCACGGGGCCTTTCCCAGCCCCCACAGATGGATGCGGAATCCAGGCAGCAGCCGGTGAAACCAGGTCAGGGTGAACGTCAGCGCGAACACGGCGCGCAGCACGTAGGCTGCCATCATCCCGACCAGACCCCAGCCCTGGAGCAGGAAGACGACGATCAGCACGGCCTCCAGGGTCGAGCAGACCAGCGAGATCACCGCATTTTCCGCATTACGGTGAATGCCCCCCATGACGTAGCCATAAGGAATCAGCAGTTCCAGCAGCATCGCCCCCACCACACCCAGTACCAGGATGCGCATCGTTTCCTGCATCCCCGGCTCGACGTGGAACCAGGCGTAGAGCCAGGGCATGGAGATCCACAACGCACCCAGGATGAGACTCCCGAGCGCCAGCGTCAGCCAGATGCCCGCGCCCATCATGCGGCCTATCTCGTCGAGCCGGCCGTGGGCGTAGTATTCGGCCGAATAGCGTATGTACACCCCGGCGATGCCGAAGGTGCTCATGCCGATGTATCCCAGCACCAGGAAGCAGGTGGCCCAGATGCTGTAGTCCTGCAGCGAAACGTGCAGGAGGATGAACGGGGGCAGGCCGACACGGGTGACGAGGTAGATCATCTGCCCCACGACGCTGGCGATGGCATTCCTGGACAGGCGGGTATGGGCGTTGCGGTGGTCGTCGGCCATGGAATGCAGTTCCGGTAAGTCGAGGGGCGCGTTATTTTGCCACGTGCGCCTGCCTCCGGCTGCGGTGCATCTGGCCGCACGATGGCTGCGGTATGATGGGCGGTAACGACCGGAGGAGGAAGCCATGCCGCTGATGGATTATTTCGACCGCTGCTACATCATCAATCTGCCCGAACGCAAGGACCGTCGGCGCGAGATGGAGAAAGAGCTGGAACGGGCCGGAATGTCCCCGGAGCCCGGACGGGTGGAGTTTTTCCCGGCAATCCGGCCCGAATCCGCCGGACCGTTCCCCAGCGTAGGCGCACACGGCTGCTTCATGAGCCATCTGGGCATTTTGCGCGAAGCCAGGGCCCAGGGTCTCCGCAATGTCCTGATACTCGAGGATGACCTCACCATCGATGCGCACTTTCCGGCGGTCGAAGAAAAGCTGCTCGGGGAGTTGCGGGCAACCCCGTGGGATTTCGCGTTCTTCGGCCATGTGCTGGAACTGCCCGAAGCCGGCCTGGACAGGGCGCATCTGGAGCCCTACGGCGGTCCCGTCGTCACCGCGCACTTCTATGCGGTCAACGGCACGGTCATCGAACGCCTCCTGGCTTTTCTCGACGCCCTGTTGCAGCGCCCGCCGGGCCATCCGGACGGGGGCCCCATGCACGTGGACGGGGCGTACTCGACGTTCCGGCAGCAGAATCCCGATGTCCTGACCCTGGTGGCGGTGCCCAGCCTCGGATGGCAACGCAGTTCGCGCAGCGATATCTATCCCAACCGGTGGTACGACCGCTGGCCTCTGGTGCGGACTCTGGTTGCCCTGGCACGCCGTGGCAAGGTATGGATGCGCGGCAACCGGCGGGTTTGAGACTTCGCCGGGCGGCGGACGCGGTGTCCGGGCCGATGGGCGGCCGTCGGAACGGCGGACTTTACACGGCAGCGCTGGCGCTGATTCTGACGGCCTGCGGTGAATCGGACTCTCCGGCGCCGGTGCCGGACTCCGGCTTTGGTATCGGCGTGAACGTCGCGGGCCTGGCCTACTATGGCACCGAAATTCCTTTCGTCGATCTGTTGAAACTCTCGGGGCCGTGGCTTACCCAGTGCCAGCCCGGGCGCGATCCGGGCTGCGGCGAGGAAGGCTGGCCTCCCGGCGCGAGCGCCTGGAACACGCTAGAGCAGGACAAGCTGGCGCTGGATGCGGCGGGCTATCCGAAGTCTTTGCCAGATTCGGCTCCAAGCTCCGCCACTGGCGTCCGTTTCACCTCCGTCGCGACGCTGGTGCCCACCGGCTTGAGTCGTTCACGCCCGGCCGGGCGCTTCATCGTTCTCTACCAGGGCAAGGGCACGCTCGGCTATGCGCGGGGAGCCGCCCGCAATCCCGCCTTGTCCGTGCCTGGACGGGACATCGTCGAGGTAACCGGCGACGGCAGCGATTCCTGGTTCGAACTCGCCATTCTGGCGACGGACCCGGCGGGCAGCGGCGACTACATCCGGAATATCAGCGTGATCCCGGAAGGCGGCACGTGCGACGGGCCGGCCCCCGCCTACTGCATGGATTTCGGGGCATGCGGAGAACAGCGCGCCTGCCGGCCGTTCGAGGAGGAGGGCCAGACCCGATTCTTCGATCCTCGCTTCCTGCGCAACCTGGCGCAGTTCCGCGCCATCCGTTTCATGGCCTACCAGAAAACCAACGATTCCGCCGCGGTGAGTTGGACTGATCGCACCGTTCCGGAGAGCCGAACCTGGGCGCTCGAGTCCGGTGATGGAGGGCCAGCCGAGATGATCCCGGCACTGGGCAACCGGCTGCAGGCGGACATCTGGGTGAACATGCCCGCCCGCGCCGACGACGGTTACGTCCGCCAGTTCGCCTCGCTGGTGCGGCGGGGACTCGACCAAGGCATCCAGGTGTATGTCGAGTATGGCAACGAAGCCTGGAACGATGCCTTCTCCGCCGGGCGCTGGATGGAGGAGCAGGCGCTGGCGAAATGGCCGGACGCGGGCGAGAGCGCATACGGCAAGAGGTTGCAGTGGTACGGAATGCGGACGGCGCAGGTCTGCGACATCTGGAAAGCGGTGTGGGCGGAAGAGGCGGACCGGGTCGTCTGCGTCATGGGAAGCCAGGCGGCCAATCCCTGGACCGCGCGCCAGGCGCTGGACTGTCCATTGTGGCGGGCCGAAAGCGGCGGCGCGCCGTGCTACCGCCATCATATTCGGGCTTTGGCCATCGCTCCCTATTTCGGCCATTACCTGGGCCTGCCTGAACATGCGGCGGCAGTGAAAAACTGGGGCGCCGATCCCGACGGGGGACTGCACCGCCTTTTTGCCGAGATCTTCCACGGCGGCGAGCTTCCCGGCGGCCCGGCCGGGGGGGCCTTGGAGGAAGCCAGGCGGCAGATACAGGAAAATAAGCGGCTTGCCGGCGAATACGGGCTGGCTCTGGTGGCCTATGAAGGCGGCCAGCATCTGGTGGGGGTGGGCGAGGCCGGCAACGAGCCGGCGATCACTGCCCTGTTCGTGGCTGCCAACCGGGACGACCGCATGGGTGATGCTTACCTTCGCCATCTGGAAGACTGGCGGGCGTCGGGCGGCGGACTCTACAACCTGTGGAACAGCGTGGGACCATATACCCGCTGGGGCAGTTGGGGCCTGCTCGAATACAGAGACCAGCCTGGCGCACCGAAATACGACGCGGTCAGGGCTGCGATGCCCCAGGAATGAGCGCGGGGCAAGGGATGACGCTTTTGTTATAATGGCCCGATTCTATCCTGGGCAGGCGTCCTCGCCGCGCCCATTCCCTACCGTTCGGTGCCGATGACAGCCTTCGCCAAAGAAATCATTCCGGTCAACCTCGAAGACGAGATGAAGCAGTCCTACCTCGATTACGCCATGAGCGTGATTGTGGGACGCGCCCTGCCGGATGCCCGCGACGGTCTCAAGCCGGTGCATCGCCGCGTGCTGTATGCCATGCACGAGCTCGGCAACGACTGGAACAAGCCCTACAAAAAATCGGCCCGCGTGGTCGGCGACGTGATCGGTAAATACCATCCGCACGGGGACACGGCGGTGTACGACACCATCGTCCGCATGGCCCAGCCGTTCTCGCTGCGCTACATGCTGATCGACGGCCAGGGCAATTTCGGCTCGGTGGACGGCGACCCGCCGGCGGCCATGCGTTACACAGAGGTGCGCATGGCCCGCATCGCCCACGATCTGCTGGCGGACCTGGAAAAGGAAACCGTCGATTTCGTCCCCAACTACGACGATTCCGAGAGCGAACCTTCGGTCCTGCCGACACGGATCCCCAATTTGCTGGTCAACGGTTCGGCAGGCATCGCGGTCGGCATGGCTACCAACATTCCGCCGCACAATCTCCGGGAAGTCATCGATGCCTGCCTGGCGCTGATCGAAAATCCCGAGGCGACGGTGCAGGATTTGATGGCATATATCCCCGGCCCCGATTTCCCCACCGCTGGCATCATCAACGGCGCCGCCGGTATCCGCGAAGCCTATCTCACCGGCCGCGGCCGCATCTACCTCCGTGCCCGTTGCCATTTCGAGGGCGAGGAGGGAGGACGCCAGAGCATCATCGTCGACGAACTGCCGTACCAGGTGAACAAGGCGCGGCTGCTGGAGAAGATCGCCGAGCTGGTCAAGGAGGGCAAGCTGGAAGGCATCTCCGGACTGCGCGACGAGTCGGACAAGGACGGCATGCGCATGGTGATCGAACTGCGGCGCGCCGAAGTGCCGGAAGTGGTGCTGAACAATCTCTACCAGCAGACACAGATGCAGAGCGTGTTCGGCATCAACATGGTGGCCCTGCTGAACGGCCGCCCGCGTTTGATGAATCTGCGCGAACTGATCGCCGCCTTCGTCGACCATCGCCGCGAGGTGGTGACCCGGCGTACTCTGTTCGAGCTGCGTAAGGCGCGCGAGCGGGCGCATGTATTGGAAGGCCTGGCGGTGGCGCTGGCCAACATCGACGAAGTCATCGAGCTGATCAAGACCTCACCGAACCCCGCCGAGGCCAAGGAGCGCCTGGTTTCGCGCGCCTGGCGGCCGGGCGCGGTGACCGAGCTGCTGGAGCGGGCCGACGCCGCCGAAGCCTCCCGGCCGCGCGATCTGGACCCGGTCTACGGCCTGCGCGAGGGCGCGTATTACCTGTCGCCGACCCAGGCCCAGGCCATCCTGGACCTGCGGCTGCACCGCCTCACCGGCCTGGAGCAGGACAAGATCATCGCCGAATACCGGGCGCTGCTGGAGCAGATCGCCGACCTGCTGGACATCCTGGCCAAGGATACGCGCCTGATGCAGGTGATCCGAGACGAACTGGCCGCCGTCCGCGAACAGTTCGGCGATGCCCGCCGAACCGAGATCATTGCCGACCGCCTCGATCTTTCCGCCGAAGACCTGATCACCGAGGAAGACATGGTGGTGACGGTATCGCACGAGGGCTACGTCAAGGCTCAGCCGCTGACGGATTACCGCGCCCAGCGCCGCGGCGGCCGCGGCAAGCAGGCGGCGGCTACCAAGGAAGAGGACTACATCGAGAAGCTGGTCGTGGCCAACACCCACGACACCATCCTGTGCTTCAGCAGCAGCGGCAAGGTGTACTGGCTCAAGGTTTACGAACTCCCAGTCGCCAGCCGAACCGCACGCGGGCGCCCCTTCGTCAACCTGCTGCCGTTGGAGGAAGGCGAACGTATCAACGCCATCCTGCCGATCCGTGAATTCGACGAAGCCCATTTCATCTTCATGGCCACCGCCTCCGGCACGGTCAAGAAAGTCGCGCTCAGCGAATTCGAACGACCGCGGCCGAGCGGCAAGATCGCCATCGAGCTGCGCGAGGACGATCGTCTGGTCAATGTAGCGATCACCAACGGCGAGCAGGACGTGATGCTGTTCAGCAGCGACGGCAAAGTGGTGTGCTTCAAGGAGACCGACGTGCGCGCAATGGGCCGCACCGCCGCCGGGGTGCGCGGCATGACCCTGCAGGAAGGGCAGAAAGTCATCGCCCTGATCATCGCCAGCGAAGGCACGGTGCTCAACATCACCGAAAACGGCTACGGCAAGCGCACGCGTCTGGAGGATTTCCCCCGCCACCGGCGCGGCGGGCAGGGCGTGATCGCCATCCAGACCAGCGCCCGCAATGGTGCAGTGGTCGGCGCCGCCCTGGTCGAGGACGACGACGAACTCATGCTGATCACCGACGCCGGCACCCTGGTGCGGACGCGGGTGGGGGAAATCTCCGTCCTGAGCCGCAACACCCAGGGCGTCACTGTCATCCGGCTGAACGGCGGCGAGAAGGTCGTCGGCATGGATCGTATCGGCAATCTGCCCGATTCCGAAGGGGAAGAACCGGAGGACGGGTCCGAAGACAGCGCGGACTCGGAATGAGGCCAACCGGGCGGGTCGTAGGTATCAATGAAATCTTGCAGATGTTCAATGCCGGATAGGGGAAGGCAATGAGTTCGGATTCCGAGCCGTCACGCCATCCCGCACGCCAACGAATCCCGGGAGTCTATCCATGACACGCATCTACAATTTCAGCGCGGGCCCCTCGATGCTGCCGGAGGCGGTGCTGCGCCGCGCCGGGGAGGAAATCCTCGATTGGGGCGACAGCGGCATGTCGGTGATGGAAATGAGCCATCGCGGCAAGCATTTCTGTTCCATCGCCGAAAGGACGGAAGCCGACCTGCGTGAACTGCTCGCCATTCCGCCGGAATACAAGGTGCTGTTCCTGCAGGGCGGTGCCACCGCCCAGTTCGCCATGGTGCCGATGAACCTGCTGCGTGACCGGGCTGCGGCCTGCTACGTCGATACCGGCATCTGGTCGGGAAAGGCGATCGAGGAGGCCAGCCGATATTGCGAGGTCGGCGTTGCGGCTACCGCCAAGGCGGGCGGTTTCACGACCGTGCCGCCGCGCAGCGAATGGCGGATCGATCCCGAAGCGGCTTATCTCCATTACACCAGCAACGAGACGATCAACGGCGTGGAATTCCAGGATGTCCCGGATTCCGCCGGCTTGCCCCTGGTGTGCGACATGTCCTCGAACATCCTGTCCCGGCCGGTCGATGTGAGCCGGTTCGGCCTGATCTATGCCGGCGCCCAGAAGAACATGGGGCCGGCGGGCATCACCGTGGTCATCGTCCGGGAAGACCTGATCGGCAAGACCATCCCCGGCACGCCCACCATGTTCGACTACAAGAAGCATGGGGACAACGGCTCCATGCTCAACACACCGCCGACCTACATCTGGTATCTGCTCGGACTGGTGCTGGAATGGCTGAAGCAGGAGGGCGGCGTGGCAGCCATGGAAGCGCGCAACATCCGCAAAGCGCAAAAACTCTATGCCGCCGTAGACGCCTCGGCGTTCTATTCCAATCCGATCGATCCCGCCTTCCGCTCGCGCATGAACGTGCCTTTCCGCCTCGCCGACGCCGGGCTGGAAAAGATCTTCGCGGCCGAGGCCGCCGGCCACGGACTGGTGGCGCTGGAGGGCCATCGCTCGGTCGGGGGCCTGCGCGCCAGCATCTACAACGCGATGCCCGACGCCGGGGTAGATGCGCTCATCGCCTTCATGGCGGACTTCGAGCGCAGGTACGGCTAGGAGGGCGCGATGTACAAGATACTGACATACAACAATATTTCCGTCGCGGGGCTGGAGCGCCTGCCGCGCGACCACTACGAGGTTGCTTCGGAGATCCAGCATCCGGATGCCATTTTGCTGCGGTCCTTCGATCTGCACGGCGTGGCGATCCCGGATTCGGTCCACTGCATCGGCCGGGCCGGCGCCGGGGTCAACAACATTCCGGTGGAGGAATGCAGCCGGCGCGGCATCCCGGTATTCAACGCGCCGGGCGCAAATGCCAATGCCGTCAAGGAACTCGTCGTCGCCGGGATGCTGCTGGCAGCGCGGCACATCTGCGAGGCCTGGGATTTCACGCGTTCCCTCGCGGGCGATGACGCGGCCATCGCCCAGGCGGTCGAACGGGGTAAGAAGAATTTCGCCGGCACCGAGCTGGCCGGCAAGACGCTGGGCGTGCTCGGTCTGGGAGCGGTCGGCGTCGGCGTCGCCAATGCCGCGGTATCCCTGGGGATGAACGTGGCCGGTTTCGATCCGGCGCTCACCGTGGAGCGCGCCTGGCAGCTTTCCGCCGCCGTCTCCCGCGCCGGCGGCATTGACGACCTGATCGCCCGCGCCGACTTCATCAGCCTGCACGTGCCGCTCAACGGCGAAACCCGGCACATGATCGGCGCCGGCCGGCTGGAATCCGTGAAAAAAGGGGCCGTGCTGCTCAACTTCTCGCGTGCCGGTATCGTCGACGAGCCTGCCGTACGCGCGGCGCTGGAGGACGGCCGGCTTTCCGCTTACGTCAGCGATTTCCCAACGGCCGGTCTCATGGGCCTTAAAGGTACCATTCTGCTGCCACACCTGGGCGCGTCGACGGTCGAGGCCGAGGACAACTGCGCGGTCATGGTCGCGGACCAGATCCGCGATTTCCTCGAAAACGGCAACATCCGCAATTCGGTCAACTATCCGACGGTCGAAATGCCGCGGTGCGACGCCCATCGCATCGGCGTCGCCAACGAGAACGTCCCCAATATGGTGAGCCAGATCTCGGCGGCCTTGGGGGAGGCGAACCTGAACATTCTCGAGCTGTTGAACAAGTCGCGCGGCGAATACGCCTATACGCTTATCGACCTCAACGCCGAAGTTCCGCCAGCGGTTCTGGACAGGATCGCGAAAATCCGCGGGGTCCTGTCCGTCCACCCCCTGTCCGCCTACGAATCCTAGGCCACAGCCTTTCTCAAGACCAAGCATGGCGAACGATCTCTCTCTCGCGGAACTGCGCGAACGCATCGACCAACTCGACGACCGGGTGCTGGAACTTCTCAACGAGCGGGCAAGATGTGCTCAAGAGGTGGCGGAGATCAAGGTCGCGGCGGGTGAGACCGACTGCTTCTACCGTCCCGAACGGGAAGCGGAAGTGCTGCAGCGGCTGGCGGCGGCCAATCCCGGTCCGCTCGGCAGGGAGGCCGTGATCCGCTTCTTCCGCGAAGTGATGTCGGAATGCCTGGCCCTGGAAAAGCCACTGAGCGTCGCCTTCCTCGGTCCGGAAGGGACGTTCACCCAACAGGCCGCGTACAGGCATTTCGGCCATGCTATCCAGGCCGTCCCACTGCCGGCCATCGACGAGATCTTCCGGGCGGTGGAGAGCGGCGCTTGCCATTACGGCGTGGTGCCGGTCGAGAATTCGACCGAAGGTGTCATCACCCATACCCTGGATAGTTTCGTCCGCTCCAGTTTGATCATCGCGGGTGAGGTACAACTGCGCATCCACCACAACCTGCTGTGCAAGGTCCCTGCGCCGTTGGATACGCTGACCGAGGTGTTCTCCCATCCGCAGTCGCTGGCGCAATGCAGGGAGTGGCTGGACCGTTTCGTCCCCGGTGCGCGGCGCACGCCGCTCGGCAGTAACGCCGAAGCCGCCCGCCGTGCGGCGGAAACCCCCGGCACGGCTGCGATCGCGGGCGAAGTTGCGGCGGGGCTCTACGGCCTGGAAATCCTGGAGCGCAATATCGAGGACGAACCCGACAACACCACGCGGTTCCTGGTCATCGGCGGCCAGCCGGTGGGGCCGACCGGTCGCGACAAGACTTCCCTGCTGCTGTCTACCCGCAACGATCCCGGTGCGCTCTTCCGGGTCATCGAGCCGTTCGCGCGCCTGGGAATCAGCATGACCAAGGTGGAGTCGCGGCCTTCGCGGCGCGGCATGTGGGACTATTTTTTCTTCATCGACGTGGAAGGGCATCAGGCCGGTCCCACCTTGGCGCAGGCCCTGGCCGAGGTGCGGGAACAGGCCAGCACGATGCGCATCCTCGGCTCCTATCCGCGTGCATTGAGCTGAGATTTTCGACATGAGCATCGCTTCACTCGCCGTCCCCGGCATTCGCGGACTCACGCCCTACCAGCCCGGCAAGCCGATTGCTGAACTGGAACGGGAGTTCGGTCTGCGGCGTATCGTCAAGCTCGCCTCCAACGAAAACCCTTTGGGCGCGAGCCCCAAGGCGCTCGAAGTCGTGCGGCGGATACTCGCCGGCAGCCACCTCTATCCCGATGGCAGCGGCTTCGAACTGAAGGCCACACTGGCGGAAAAACTGGGCGTCGATCCGGCGCAGATCGTCCTCGGCAACGGCTCCAACGACGTGCTCGATCTCGTGGCTCGAGTCTTCCTCGCCCCCGGACTCAACGCGGTATATTCCGAGCACGCCTTCGCGGTCTACCCCATCGCCACCCAGACGGCCGGGGCGGAGGGAAAGGCTGCCCCAGCCCACGATGGCGGCCGGGGGCCGCGCTTCGGCCACGATCTGGAGGCCATGCTGGACCGCGTCGATGCCGATACCCGCGTGGTCTTCGTTGCCAATCCGAACAATCCCACCGGGACACTGCTCGGCCGGTCCGAGTTGCATTCATTTCTGTCGGCGCTGCCCGAGCGCATCGTCGTGGTGGTGGACGAGGCTTATTTCGAGTACGCAAGTTCCCACGACTATCCGAATGCGCTGGACTGGCTGAGGGAATTTCCCGGCCTGATCGTGACCCGCACATTTTCGAAGGCCTACGGGCTGGCGGGCCTGCGGGTAGGCTATGCGGTCACCGGGGCGGAGGTCGCCGACCTGCTGAATCGGGCCAGACAGCCGTTCAACGTCAACGCCCTGGGGCTGGCCGCCGCGGCCGCCGCCCTGGAAGATGCCGAGTTCCTGGAAGCCACTGTGCGGGCAAACGACACCGGCCTGCGCCGACTGGAAGCCGGACTCCATGGACGGAGCCTCGATTTCATCCCGTCCGCCGGCAACTTCCTCAGCTTCGACCTGGGCCGGACGGCAGGCCCTGTCTTCGATGCTCTGCTGCGTGAAGGCGTCATCGTGCGTCCGGTGGGGAATTACGGCCTGCCGAACCATCTCAGGGTGTCGGTCGGCACGGTGGAGGAAATCGATATTTTCTTCGCCGCCCTGGACCGCGTGCTGGGACGATGATCCGCAGGCTCTGCATCATAGGGGTCGGCCTGATCGGCGGTTCGGCAGCCCGGCGCGCCCGCGGGTTTTGCGAGGAAATCGTCGGAATCGACGCGGATCCGGAGAACCTGCGGCGGGCTGAAACCCTGGGCGTCATCGATCGAGGCTGCGCCAGCCTGGAACGAGGCGTGGCTGCGGCCGATTTCGTGCTCATCGCGACGCCCGTCGGCGCGATCGAGCCGTTGTTTCGAGGGCTGCAGCCGCTCTGGCGGTCCGATTGCGTCTACACCGATGCCGGCAGCACCAAGGGCAATGTGGTGGAAGCCGCCCGGCGGGTGTTCGGCAAGGTGCCGCCCAATTTCATCCCCGGCCATCCGATCGCCGGCGCCGAGCGCAGCGGAGTGGAGGCAGCAGACCCTGATTTGTTCGAAGGTAAGCGCGTGATTTTGACGCCGTTGCCGGACAGCGCGCCGGGAGCGCTGGCGCGGGTGGATGCGTTCTGGACGCATCTGGGCGCGCGGGTCGAGCGCATGGAAGTCGGGCATCACGACGAGGTGCTGGCGGCGACCAGCCATCTGCCGCACGTGCTGGCTTTCACCCTGGCGCGGATGCTGGGCCGGAAAGACGAGCAGGCGGAGATTTTCCGCTATGCCGCGGGGGGCTTCCGCGATTTCACCCGCATCGCTTCCAGCGATCCCAAGATGTGGCTGGACATCTGCCGGGCCAACCGCGGACCGTTGCTGGAACTGCTGGGCGAATACGAAACGGCGCTGCGCGAAGTGGCGGGGCTGGTCCGCTCCGACGACGTCGACGGCTTGTACGCCTGCTTCAGCGAAGCCAGGGCCGCCCGCGAAAAATTTCTAAAGTTGACGGAAAGCAATCATGCATGACACAGATGTGGTTTTCACCGCCAGGCCGGGCGGGCGGATGCAGGGCGACATCCGGGTGCCGGGCGACAAGTCCGTCTCCCACCGCTCGGTGATGCTGGGTTCGCTCGCCGAAGGCATAACCGAAGTCAGCGGCTTTCTCGAAGCCGAGGACTGCCTGGCGACGATGGCAGCGTTCCGGGCCATGGGCGTCGTGATCGAAGGCCCGGAGAACGGCCGGCTGCGCATCCACGGCGTCGGCCTGCACGGGCTGAAACCGCCCGCGGCGGCGCTGGATCTCGGCAATTCCGGCACCTCCATGCGGCTATTGAGCGGGCTGTTGGCGGGACAGGCATTCGACACCACGCTGACCGGCGATGCCTCCCTGGTGCGCCGGCCGATGCGGCGCGTGACCGAACCGCTGCGCGCCATGGGCGCGCGGATCGACACCACCGAAGCCGGCACCGCGCCGCTGCGCATCGCCGGCGGAAGCCGCCTCAAAGGGATCGACTATGCGATGCCGGTCGCCAGCGCCCAGGTGAAATCCTGTTTGCTGCTGGCGGGCCTCTACGCGGAAGGGAAGACCTGCGTCACCGAGCCGGCGCCGACCCGCGACCACACCGAACGCATGCTGGCCGGCTTCGGATACCCGGTTGCGCGCGACGGCAACCGCGTCTGCCTCCAATCCGGCGGCAAGCTTTCCGCGACCCGTATCGACGTGCCGGCGGACATTTCCTCAGCGGCGTTCTTCATGGTCGGCGCGGCGATCAGCCCCGGCTCCGATGTGCTCCTGCGCCATGTCGGGATCAATCCGACCCGTACCGGCGTCATCGAAATCCTGCGCGAAATGGGCGCCGACATCGAGATTCTCGACCCTCGCGAAGTCGGCGGCGAACCGGTGGCGGACATCCGCATCCGCCACCGCGAACTGCGCGGCATCCGCATTCCCGAGCACACCGTGCCGCTGGCCATCGACGAGTTTCCGGCCCTGTTCGTCGCCGCCGCCTGCGCCCGCGGCGAGACCGTGCTGACCGGCGCAGAGGAACTACGGGTCAAGGAAAGCGACCGCATCCAGGTCATGGCCGACGGACTGGTTGCGCTGGGCATCGATGCCCAGCCGACGCCTGACGGCATGATCGTGCAGGGCGGCAGGCTCCGCGGCGGCGCGGTCGATTCGCGCGGCGATCACCGCATCGCCATGTCGTTCTCGATCGCCGCCTTGCGCGCCTCCGGTCCTATCGAGATCCACGATTGCGCCAACGTTTCGACCTCGTTCCCCAACTTCGTCGCGCTGGCGCGGACACTGGGTCTGGACATCGGGCTGAGCTGAATCGCCATGCACAATCCTGTTCCCGTACTCACCATTGACGGCCCCAGTGGGGCAGGCAAGGGCACCGCGGCTCGCGCAGTCGCCGCCCGATTGGGTTGGAACTTCCTCGACAGCGGAGCGATCTACAGAGCACTGGCAGTCGCGGCGATGGACCGGGAGGTTTCCTGCGAAGACGAAGCGGCGCTGGAGGCGCTCGCCCATTCGCTCGATCTGGTTTTCGAAGCGACCGCCGTCCCGCGTGCGCTCTTGTGGGGTGCCGACATCGGCGATCGGATCGTGACCGAGGAATGCGGCAATCTGGCGTCGAAAGTGGCGGCTTTCCCGCGGGTCCGCCAGGCGCTTCTCGAAAAGCAGCGTAGTTTCCGCCGACCGCCGGGCCTGGTGGCGGACGGACGCGACATGGGAACGGTGGTTTTCCCGGATGCACTTTACAAAGTGTTTCTCACCGCGAGCGCGGAAGTCCGCGCGCTTCGGCGTTATAACCAGTTGAAAGAGAAAGGCATAGATGTTAGCCTTGCCAACTTGACCGAAGAGATCGAAGCGCGTGACCGGCGCGATCGGGAGCGGGCAACCGCCCCGCTCAGAGCCGCGGACGGCGCTGTGGTCATCGATTCCTCGGATTTATCCGTCGAGGAAGTGATCCTGGCGTGTCTCGCCGTAGCGGGATCGCGCTGAGAGTCCTTAAGGTCATACAGCATAGGGTGTGTTCGTCCGCAGAGCGGGGGAACACGGTCATAAACCAACTTAAACTTACTACGTCCGATTTTTACCTCGGACGCCGGAATCATAGATCATGGGCGAAAGCTTTGCAGAACTGTTTGAAGAAAGTCTGGCGAAAGCCGAGATGCGCGCTGGCAGCATCATCACCGGCACGGTCGTCGACATCGGCACCGACGCGGTGGTTGTCAATGCCGGACTGAAATCCGAAGGCGTCATCCCGAAGTGGCAATTCCTCAATGCCGACGGCCAACTGGAAGTCCAGGTGGGCGATCAGGTCGAGGTGGCCCTGGACATGGTGGAAGACGGCTTAGGGGCGACCCTGCTGTCCCGCGACAAGGCCAAGAAGCTCAAGGCCTGGGATGACCTGGAAAAAGCCTTCGAAGGCAGCGAAACCGTCGTCGGCCGCATCGTCGGCAAGGTTCGCGGCGGGTTTACCGTTGCGATCGGCGCTCTGCGAGCTTTCCTGCCCGGTTCGTTGGTAGACGTGCGCCCCGTGCGCGACACCACCTTCCTGGAAGGACGCGACCTCGAATTCAAGGTCATCAAGATTGACCAGAAGCGCAACAACGTCGTGCTGTCGCGGCGTGCCGTCGTCGAATCCGAATTCAGCGCCGAGAAGGAAGCGCTGATGGAAAGCCTCAAGGAAGGCGCCATCGTCGCCGGCGTGGTCAAGAACCTCACCGATTACGGCGCGTTCATCGACCTGGGCGGCATCGACGGCCTGCTGCATATCACCGATATGGCCTGGAAGCGCGTGCGCCATCCGTCCGAAGCCGTCCAGATCGGCCAAGAACTGCAGGTCAAGGTTCTCAAGTACGATCAGGAGAAGAACCGCGTATCCCTGGGTCTCAAGCAACTCGGCGAAGACCCGTGGGTCAATATTGCCCGCCGCTATCCTTCCGGTACCCGCTTGTTCGGCAAGGTCAGCAACCTTACTGATTACGGCTGCTTCGTTGAGCTGGAAGAAGGCGTCGAGGGTCTGGTCCACGTCTCGGAGATGGACTGGACCAACAAGAACGTCAATCCGTCGAAGGTCGTTCAGCTCGGCGATGAAGTCGAGGTCATGGTCCTCGACATCGACGAGGAACGCCGCCGCATATCCCTGGGCATGAAGCAATGCAAGATGAATCCCTGGGACGAGTTCGCTACGACTCACAAGAAGGGCGAGAAGATCAGCGGCACGATCAAGTCGATCACCGACTTCGGTATCTTCATCGGCCTCGACGGCAACATCGACGGGCTGGTCCATCTCTCCGACATTTCGTGGTCCGTAACAGGCGAAGATGCCATTCGCCAGTTCAAGAAAGGCGACGAGCTGGAAACCGTCATCCTGGCGATCGACCCCGAACGCGAGCGCATCTCGCTGGGCATCAAGCAGCTCGAACAGGATCCGTTCCAGAACTTCCTGGCGGCTCACGACAAAGGTTCGATCGTGCGCGGCGTAGTCAAGGAAGTGGATGCCAAGGGCGCAGTCATTACCCTGGCGGACAATGTGGAAGGCTATCTGCGCGCTTCCGAGATCCAGCGTGACCGGGTCGAAGACGCGCGGGCACTGCTGAGCGTAGGTGACGAAGTCGAGGCCAAGTTCATCGGCGTCGACAAGAAGACCAAGTCGATCTCTCTGTCGGTCAAATCCAAGGACCAGGACGAGGAAGCGGCGGCGATCAAGGACTACTCGCAACAGGCATCCGGTACGCCGACCCTCGGCGATATCTTCAAGGAGCAGATGGAAAACCGCTGATCGTTCCGGTTTTCCCTGGTGGAAGGGACCTTGAACGTCCCTTCCGTTTCACTTTTTGGAACCTGGAAATCGACATGACTAAATCGGAATTGATCGAATCCCTGGCCGGAAAGTATCCGCATCTGTCTCCCCGGGACATCGAATATGCCATCAAGGAGATGATCGGCTACATGAGTGAGGCGCTGGCAGGGGGCGAGCGCATTGAAATCAGGGGGTTCGGCAGCTTCTCTCTGCATTATCGGCCTCCTCGCGTCGGCCGGAATCCCAAGACCGGCGAATCCGTTCACCTTCCTTCGAGGCGCGTTCCGCATTTCAAACCCGGCAAGGAGTTGCGCGACCGGGTCAATCCGATCAAGGAATAAGACCTGTATCGGAGGGGTCGAGTTCGCCTCCCCCCTCCCTGGGCGAATCGCGGGGTATCGGAATGCCGGACGGCACCATGCTCGAACTGTTGACCCTGCTGCTTCCGGTCGCTGCGGCTTCCGGCTGGTATGCCGCCACCAGGCACCACGGGCGGTATCTGTCGGGCGAGCGGAAAGACAGTATCCGACGAGCCTATCAGGGACCCGCAGATCCCACCATCGGCGTGAGAGCCGACGAGACCTTTTATCTGCTCAGACAAATCGCCGATTCCAGCACCAAAACCCTGGAACTGCAACTGGCTCTCGGCAGCCTGTTCCGCAGGAGCGGCGAACTTTCCAAGGCGATCGAACTGCACGAACGCCTCCATTCTCAGCCTCAGTTGACGAACGAGCAGCAACATGCCATTCGATTCGAACTCGGCATGGATTATCTGAGCGCGGGTTTGCTGGATCGGGCCGAAAACGTCTTTGCGGATCTGACGGCGAGCGCTTCACATGGCAAAGCCTCTCTCCAGCAGATGCTGGCGATCTACCAGAGCGAAAAGGATTGGGTAAGGGCGGCCGAGTGTGCCCAGTCGCTCAAGAAGCTCGATGCGGGCCAGCGCAATGCCACTTTGGCCCATCTCCTGTGCGAGCAGGCTGAATCGGCGGTCGCCCGGGGGGAAACGGTTAAGGCACAGACACATCTCCAGCAGGCCCTGGCGGAAGATCCGCGCTGCGTTCGGGCGACCCTCCTGAAATCACGGCTCGCGTTGCAACGGCAGCATTGGGCGGAAGCGGGTGTCCTGCTGCGATCGGTAGAGTTCCAGAATCCCGCCTTTCTTCCGGAAGTCATCGGGCAATTGCGGCTCTGCCACGCCAATCTCCGGGACATGGATGGATATTTGACCTATCTCGACTATGTCTACCAGCGCTATCGTGCGGATGCGGCCGCCTTGCTCCTCGCCGATGAACTGGCGCAACGGGAAGGGGCGTTTGCAGCAGCAAGCTATCTGACGGCGCTTCTGTCCGAACGGTCGAGCCTGAATCTGATCCGCCGCACGCTGCATTATGCCGGATCGGCCACCTGCATCGACAGTGATTGCGTGTCGGTCCTGCGACGCTGTCTGACCGCTCTCGACAGCCTTGCCATGCAACAGCCCGGTTACGGCTGCATCCAATGCGGATATGAATGCCGTGAGCTGCATTGGCATTGTCCGACCTGCCGCGGCTGGGGAACGATCCAGCCGGCCGGTTCAGGCGTCGGCTTCATCGGCAAGAACCCAGCGACACTCCCATCTTGACGGATGAACCAGCCTGTAATTTCGAGCTCCAACGCGCGTGGCCGGTACCGAAGAGGACGATTACAGTCGACCCCATGTTGAAGCGGCCGATTTCGGCGCATCGTTCGAAACTGAGGCCTTGCGTCGAATAATCCCACCGCCGGATCGTCTTGGAGCGGGGAGGTGTGACTTCGCCATGCCACACCGTCTCGATGCTCGACACGAAAATCGCCCCAACCAGAATGACCGCCATCGGGCCCGCGGCGGTGTCGAAATAGCAGATCACCCTTTCATTGCGCGCGAAAAGATTCGGAACGTTTTCCGTCGTCGCGACGTTTACGCTGAATAGCTCGCCCGGCACATGAGTCATGGCCGCCAGAGTGCCGGCTACCGGCAGATGGATACGATGGTAGTCGCGAGGCGAAAGATAGACGGTGACGAAGCTGCCGCTCTCGAATTTCTCCGCCTCGCCTTCATCGCCGCCGAGCAGATCCGCCAGTTTGAAGCTGTGTCCTTTGGCCTGGAACAGCAGTTTGCCCTCGATGGCGCCGATCTGGCTGATCGCGCCGTCCGCTGGGCAAGCGATCGCGTCCGGCTCGCTGCAGATCGGCCTGGCGCCGGTTTTCAGCGCGCGTGTGAAGAACGTGTTGAAGCAGTCGAAAGAGTCCAACGAATCGCATGCCGCCTCGGTAAGATCCACCCGATAGAGTTTGCAAATCGCTCGGATCATGGCGTTCTTGACCCAAGGCCGGCGAATACGGACGGCCGTATGCATGAGCCGTGAAACGCCGTGCTGGGGCAGCAGATATTGGAGGCCGGCAAACAGCTTGGACGAAAAGGCAGCCATGGTCATTCTTTGATGTGAATTCGGGCGAAGCGATGATTGTCATCGAGAAACAGTGTGACATCGGCGCGCGCTGGCATTTCCGCCAGCATATGCCGCGTCAAGCGTTCGTAATGCATGATAAAGCGCCGCAGGGCTGTTTCGTCCATCAGACGGTGACCCGGAGAGCCGTTCTCCCGGATCGCTGCTGCGAGTTTTCGCTCCTGCAAGCTCCTCCACTGGTGCACGCATTCCATACCGGGGACCTTCAGCATGATGAGCCGGTCCAGCCGACCGAACAGTTCCGCATAAGGTCCGAGGAGCTGTTCGTTGACATGGGTCCGCCAGCGGCCGTCCTCATCCTCCTCGGCCTCCAGGGCATTGATCGGACGGAGCAGTTCCTCCTGAGTTTGAGGGGCACAGCCGACGCACCAGCCTTCGAAGATAACGATATCGACAGGGGCTTGCGTAAGAGGCCAGGCGGACATCGGACGCCGGTCGTCGACCGACTTGTCGAATGCCGGCAAAGCCACGGAGCTTTCCGAGCCGGCTGTTGTCAGACGATCGAGCGTTTCCAGCCCCAGGCCTACATCATGGGTACCGGGGACGCCTCGCGTCGCCAGCAGGGGGTGAATCTCCCGCGCCAGCCGCTCTCGTTCCGCTCTCGTCTTGTAGATATCGTCGATGGAAAAGCCGGCAACCCTGCACCCATAGCCCTCGCGCAGAATCAGAGCCAGGGATTCGCACAGCGTCGACTTCCCGGAGCCTTGCGCGCCGTTGACGCCGAGCACGAACGGCCCATCCTTCTTGTGTGACACAACCCAGGCAGCGAGCGGCAAATAGACTCTCGCCAAGGGTTCGGCCAGCGTGAAGGGTATGCGCTGCTTCGCCATCGAAACAAGGAAACCCGGCCGGACCCGCTCCCAGATCAGCCGGTATGCGTCATCCGGCAATATCCTGGCAGGCCACAACGGAGATGAAGCAGTGGCCATTACCTGCAATCAGGCCACCTGGTCCCCCGGGGGGCGCCCGTTAAAAAACGCGGTGATGTTGTCGATGACGCGCATGCCCATGGCGATCCGCGTTTCCTCCGTGGCACTGCCAAGATGGGGAAACAAGACGGCGTTGTCGAGCTCGAGAAAACCCGGATTCAGCCGGGGTTCGCCTTCGTAAACGTCCAGGCCCGCGCCCCGGATGCGCCGGCTCCGCAGTGCGTCGATCAGGGCTTCGCTGTCGACGACGTCCCCGCGGGCGGTATTGATGAGATAGGCGTGGGGTCTCATTCGAGCCAAGCGCTCCGCACCGATCAAGTGCCGGTTTTCCTTGCTGCCGGGACAGTGGAGCGCAACGAAATCGGCCCGTTCCAGCACCTCCTCCAGCGTGCCGCACTGCTCGGCGCCCAGGGCATCGATCGCGTTCTGCGGTGGTGGGAAGGGATCGTAGAAAATGACGGACATGTCGAAGCCGAAATGGGCTTTTTTTGCCATGGCGCGGGCAATCCGGCCGAAACCGACGAGTCCCAGGGTCTTGCCCGTCACCTTGGTGCCGAGCATGTGGGTGGGGCGCCATCCCGTCCATAGGCCGCCACGGACCTCCCGCTCACCCTCTCCGCCCCGGCGGGCGACCTCGAGCATGAGCAGCATCGCGATGTCGGCGGTACAGTCGGTCAGCACGTCCGGGGTGTTGGTTACGGCGACGCCGCGCCGCCTCGCGGCTTCGAGGTCGATATGGTTGAAGCCTACGCCGAAGTTACCGAGGATCCTGCAACGCAGCGGCTCCGTGGCCAGCACGTCGGCATCGATGGTGTCGGTGACCGTGGGCAGCACCGCGTCGTAATTGCGGAGGGCCGCCTTCAGCTCTTCCGTATTCAGCGGATGGTCGTCGGCGTTGAAGACCGTGTCGAACGATTCCCAGAGTCTGCTTTCACAAGATTCCGGCCAGCGTCGCGTCACCAGGACTTTGGGTTTGCTCATGCTGCAGTTCCAAAAAGGGGAGGGCGCACCTAATAGCGCGCCCCCGTGGCATCTTGCCTCGCGCCGACGATCTGTCTCGACGCGAGATCTGGTGGGTCAAGTCCGGGCCTTGATTGCCGGAGCTGTTTCGCGCCAGTAGGTGCTGGCAGCCGCGATGCCGCTGCCAGGCGTCACCGGGATGCCCACGTCCAGCATGGCCATTTCAGAACCCACGATGGCGCTGGACAGACTCAATTCGTTGAGGTCACCCAAGTGACCGATGCGGAAGACCTTACCGGAAACCTCGGTCAGACCCGCACCCAGCGACAGGTCGTAGCGGTAATAAGCCGTGTGGATCACGTCGCGCGCGTCGAACTCGGGCGGCACAACGACGGCCGAAACGGTGTTCGAATACCATTTCGGATCCTGGGCGCAAACCTTGAGACCCCAGGCGGACACCGCTCGGCGGACGCCTTCGGCCAAGCGGGCATGGCGGGCATAAACGTTCTCCAGACCTTCCTCGAGCAGCAGTTCCAACGACTTGCGCAAGCCGTACAGCAACGGAATCGACGGCGTATAGGGAAAGAAGCCGCCGGCGTTGTGAAGGATGTGATCGTTGATGTCCAGGAATGCGCGCCTGCACTTAGCAGACTCGCGGGCCTTGAGTGCCTTTTGGCTGAATCCCAGGAGCGCCAGGCCAGCCGGTAGCATGAAGCCTTTCTGGGAGCCGGCCACACCGATGTCAACACCCCATTCGTCCATGCGGAAATCGAGGGAGCCGATCGAACTCACGCCGTCCACATAGAACAGGGCAGGGTGGCCGGCCGCGTCGATGGCCTTGCGCACGGCCGGAAGATCGTTGGTTACACCGGTCGCAGTTTCGTTGTGGCAGATCAGAACCGCCTTGATTTCACGTGCGGTATCGGCCTTCAGGCGCGCCTCCAGTCGGTCCAGCGGTACACCTTGGCCCCACGGTACTTCCTCGTATTCCACTTCGAGCCCCAAGCGCTTGGCCAAGTCGATCCAAAGATGGCTGAATTGCCCGAAGCGGTAGGACAAGACCTTGTCGCCGGGAGAAAGCGTGTTCGAGAGAGCGATTTCCCAACCCGCGGTTCCCGTGGCCGGAAATACGAAGCATTGTCCTGCTTCCGTTCGGAATATTTTCTTCAGATTCTCCAACAGCGGGCTTACAAGGGCAGGGAAGTCCGGCCGCCGATGGTCCTCCATCGGCACGTGCATCGCGCTAAGAACGGCATCCGGGATATTCGTTGGACCGGGAACGTAAAGATGGTTGCGACCAGGCATCAAATTCACCTTGAGTTTAGGATTTGGATATTGCTCTTGTTGGTAGAGGTGCGGACGGAAACAGGACGAACCTCGGCACGGAAAGTCGCGACAAAGCCGGTCCATCCCCTCAGGAAGGAGGGCAATCATGCCACAGCGGCCGGACATTCTTCAATAATGAAGCGCTCTTGACATGATTGTGATCAAAAAAGATAATGCCTCTTTTAGAGGACAGTGTGTCATGCTGCCCTCCATGCAACGCACTGTCTCTCGTTTTTGGCATGCAGACAGATCAACGGTGGCGTAGCTCAGTTGGTTAGAGCGAGGGATTCATAACCCCTAGGTCGGCGGTTCAATTCCGCCCGCCACCACCAAATCACAGCTTTACGTCGTCTTACAACTCCCCAATGCTCTACAAGCTTCTAGGCTTGGCGTCTTTTTTGTTGCCGCTGCACCTCCCAGCAGGTACCGTCAAAGCCCATCACTTCCTTCCGTAGGCGGTCGAACTCCGCCTGCACGAAAAACGCCGACGCCAGGCGGAGAAGCTCGTTCGCGCGCTTCCTATACGATTTTCCCGCCCCAAAGCCTCGAGCCCCTCGCGATCCGTGCCAACAAAGCTCTCCAGTTCGGCCACTACACCCACTTCCGCAGCGTGTCAAACAGCGTGCAAGTTTGACCAGTTGTCAGGGTCGAAAACTGACCAGGGAGAGGGCTGGGTTGCGCTGTATGAAGCGGAAGGAATCGTTGCCTGTCTCGATGATGTCGCAATGGTGAGTGATGCGGTCGAGGAGCGCGGTGGTCATCTTGGCGTCGCCGAACACTTGTCCCCACTCGCCGAAGGAGAGGTTGGTCGTGAGGATGAGAGAGGTCCGCTCATACAGCTGGCTGATGAGGTGGAACAACAAAGCTCCTCCGGCTTCCGGGAAAGGGAGATCGCCGAGGTCGTCGATAATCGCCGCGTCCACCAGAATCAGGTTATGCGCTTCAGCCATGAACTGGCCACTGGCCAGCTGTTCGATCTGGGGCTGTGACACCGGCGACAGTGCCCAGTCGAAATGGGCGAGATCGCTGTGGATGGAAAAGCGCGCGACGTGCATTTGGGAGCACAGGCTGCGGGCTTGGCGGTCCACGGTTTTCGCCTCGATTAAGCGCTGGACCCACATTTCCGGCTCCGGAGGCTGGCGCGGGCGTTCCGCATCCAGCTCCGCAAGTGCCGCCGCCATGCCGTAAAAAGGTGCATGGCCTTGAGGAATGCCGTCATATCAGCCAGCAAGGGCGGCCTCCCGCAGGCGGTCATAGCCTCCGCAATCAGCTTGGGCTCGTGGGTGAGCTTCAAGGCGGTCGGCACCTGGAGCTCGATCGGTGGCCTTACGGGTGCGAGCAGACGGTGCAGGTGATTGAGGACGATCGGGGCTGACACGGCGCCTCTCTCCAAGGTCAGGGCGCAAGCCACTTCGACCGGTTCCGTGCCATGCCTGCGCAAGGCGAGCAACACTTCGACGAAGGCACGGTCGCCCTTGGGTTGTTTCAGCAAGCAATCGTGGACGGCGGCGATAGACGCGGGCAATTACCAATGGCTAAAGGGAACCCCGTTGCGCAAGGCCCCCGGTTTCTTCTCGAGCAAGAGAGGTGGTGCCAAGGATCGAGTACCCAACTGTCACGCGCAAAGCTCCGCGCATGGCGTGCAACCTCACGGGCATAGGCGACGATGACGACCGTATCGGCATATCAGGCCGCCATTCCAACCTGACTTAAACCAACCAGCCTCCACGATTCCCGGGGCGGTTCAGTATCAGGACAAGGTGTACCGCTACTATCGGAGCGCGACAAAAGGGGTAGGCGACACAGGGCCGAAAGGCGGCAAGATCGTCAAGCAAAGCCTCTTGCGTTCCTGGCGCTTCCAGGCCGGCGCGGTGGTGGTGGTAGCGTTACTTGTATCCGGGTTTTCGGCGCGTAAGGCAGCGGACAGCGTGGGCGAAATGAAAAAGCCGAAGCTCGCGGAAATTCCTGCGCCGTCGCCAACGGTCGTCGCTCAAGCCACGCTGATTCCCTAACCGGTTGCGAGAAATCCGGCTCCACCGCCTGAACCAATCGAGTCCGACCGCTGGCGCTTGGCCGGTGCTCACGGCCAGGGCGCGGAGCAGCGTTACCTCATCACGGACGGCAAGCGGTCGCGGCGGGTGTCTGCCTCAAAATGCCACCGGGACGACCTTGAGGACGTCTGCATCGTCCGGGGCGAACTGGTCGCATCCTGGACCGGGCCGGCAAGGAGCGGAGGGCGGTGGCTGCCGAAGGAGTTCGAGCGGGGTTTCGAGTCGGGACGTTCTGACGGGGCCGTATCGGACTCGGAGCGGGTTTCTTCAGTCTCTGCGGTGGGGCTACGCGATCGGGATTAATGTGACAGGTGACAGATTTTGAGTATCTGTCCAGAATTAACGTGTATTCCTGATTCTGATAGAGGACTCCTAGTCGATCGAGGGCTTGCTTGTAATATGCATTTTAGTTAGTTTTTCGAGTTCTGGATTTCTTTCCAGTAGCGCCAATCGAATATCGTCCCATTCGAGATCAATTAAGACTTTGCGAATCGCTATCATATTTTCTAATTCAAACGCGTAGAGATTTCGCGGCATGTCGTTGGAAAATTCAATATATTGATTTCTAGCATCTTCGAATGTTTCCCGTGAAAAATTGACAGATTCGCAAATTAATTCTCGTGTCTTCTGTTGTATCCTACTTAACGACTCGACGTAACTTCGTGCGGCCTCACGGAGATTTACGCGGGTTGGCATTTTCTTCAGTGTTTCCCTTTTAAAACTATTATCAAGGCTGAGAGTGGATTTCTTTGCGTAAAAATCTACAGCAAATTCCTTTGCATTTTCACCGTCATTTTGAATCTTGTATTGTTTGCATATTTGATGAACGGGGGTGGCGCAGTGTTGCGCGTAATTTCTTAGGGCCTCCATAAAGCAGTAGTTAAAGTTCGATTCAAATTCATCGACGAACAGTTGTCTTATATCGGTGCTTTTAATGCAAGTATTGGATATGCAAGATAAAATATGATTAGTAAGCGAGTCGACGTATAAACGGGCCGCAGTCAACAAATTGAGAATCCGAACAGTTATCGCGTTTTTGATCTCAGAAAAGTTAGGGGTTCCTGTATGCTTACGGACAAGGCCAGTGATCGCGAAGTTCGTCGCTTCTTTTTCAAGATCGAGATAATTGGTTATAATTAGCTCGTACTTTTCCTCTATCGCTAGGGCGTGTCTTAAGACGTCACGTGCCTTCTTTAATTTATCAAATCTATCATAATCAATTTCTAACTCTGGAAACCCGCCTAGAGCATTGCTTCCGATGATATATCTTTTCTTGGTGCTCATAATGGTCATTCCCTTTGTAGCTGTAATGCTGTTTTCCTAATTTTATCGACGCGGGGAGGCGGAGTGAAGGGTAAGAAATTTCACGCCAAGCCTGAACGCCTAAGGAGATCTGTGAACGCTCGGCCGCACGGGTTCAGTCGAATCAAAGAGTGTCAGGCAATGGCAGTTACGACGGAAAGACAACCCGACGGAGGACGCTGGCTGAGAACTGAAAGAACGCAACCGGATGCAAAAAATACTTGCCTTATAATTTGTAACCGGTTACGCTAATACCAACTTCAACGCAGTGGGATCACGACCATGAGCATCGACACAAACGACACCGCCACCGTAGATGCCTTTTCCCCAGTGAAACGGGGCCGTGGTCGACCCCGTAGCGCCAATCCCAAAACGCCAGCGCAACGCATGGCCGAAAGCCGTCGGCGTCGGGTTGTGACAGGGGAGGGCGAGCGTCGGCTTGAACTCTGGGTCTCGACTAAAGCCTTTTTTGCGCTCGAGCGCTTGCTTGCTCACTTCCCTGAGGTCGGTAGACAATCCCTGGTCGAAAAGCTGATTCTCGAACACGAAAAGGGTGTGACCGATGCCATGTCGGATGCACATCCCGGCCTCGATACAGCAGCACGTCACGGGAGAAGCAAAAATTCTCCCATCCTCGGAACGGCACATGGTAGCGGTCCCAGAACGGCAAAAGGCGCATGGCCGACACCGGTGGGCCTTTCTCGTCCCAATTCTGAATCGTCCGCTGAGTGACGCCGCACAGGTCGGCGGCGTCCTCAGCCGAAATCATCAGCCTACGCCGCAGCTTGTAGAATTCCGAAGTGGTCTTCCGAGTACGCTTCACGTTTTTCATATTTACAGTACGGACCATTGAGTGTAGCCGTTTAGCGACGCTGCGGCGGATTTTGCGCAAACGATACCGCGCTGCGCATAATGTATATTGCATGGTAGTTCAATGACGAAGCGCACGCTTTTCCTTCCGTGCTGTAAGTTCCTGAAAATACGCTGAAGAACATGAGGCCGGCAGCCGCGCACCGGCTGTAGACCTTTCGCCATAACTCCTGTCTTTTTGCATCCTTTTCCCGCTCCAGGTTGGCCGCTGCGATCACTTCGAGCGGGTCTATTCCGAGAGCGTCGGCGATCCTTACGGCGGTGTAGTCGTCGATGACGTTTTTGCCGTGTTTCCAGTTACTTGCGGCGGATTTGTTTACGCCTAGATATTTCGCCATTGCGTAGTCACTGGGAAGGTTGAGCGCTTGCTTGGCTGCTTCGATGTAATCGTGAGTCGTTTTCATGTGGGCGTCCTCGGTAAGGATTTCTAGATGTTGAGACCCTAAAACGGTTGCGAGGTCTTGACAAGGTTGCAAGGTCGCAACTAAGCTGGTTGTGACCTTGCAACTATAGGCTCTGACCATGCCGCAAACCCCAGCTTTCTATGCTCCCGCCGCTCCGACCCTTGACGCGCTGTCGTCGTTGGTCGGGGGTTCGGTCAACCCTGGCGGGAGCTCCCTTTTCCCGATCATCTCCCGCGCTGACGACAGCAGCGCTTGGCCCGTGCCAGATCGGCGGGCCTTTTTTATTGCTTGGCGCTCGGGGCTTCCTCCGGCGTTTCGTGTCCGCCCCGGCCTGGGTGTTCCTGGGCCGGTTGAGCGTGATCCTTTCGTATCACGCCGCCTGCAGCACGTCCGCGACCGCTTCCAGTTCCTGGTGGATGACCACGCCGACACCCGCGCCGAAGCGGAAGCCGACGCCCAGGCCCAAGCCCGGACGTTCAACCCCGAGGAGGACAGCTGAATGCGCACCGACCACCGCACGCCGCAATGCGAATGCCTCACCCGGCTCGGGGATCGCTGCACCATGCCCGGCACCTGGTTCCGCGAACTCCCGGACGGCCGGGAAGTCCGCATCTGCTCCACGCATGTACGTCTAGCCCGGCGCGTTTTCCGTCTCTTCTTCATTCCCGCGCCTGCTGCCGCCACCGGCACCGGTAACGCCCAGATACCGGGGAGAACCTAACCCATGCTCCCCCAAACCCCCAGGATGCGCCCTCCCTTCGTTTCATCTACCTGCAACTCTTCCCCAGATCGGCGGGTCTTTTTTATTGCTTGGCGCTCGGGGCTTCCTCCGGCGTTTCGTGTCCGCCTCGGCCTGGGTGCTCCTGGGCCGGTTGTATCGGATCAATTCGTATCACTCCGCCTTGTTCTTCCGCTCATCGAAGTCGAGGAAGTCCATGCCTGAGCAATACCGCAAATCCTGGGAGCGTCTCGCGATGGCTGAAGAGGACTTCGAAGGCTTCATCGACCGTCGTCAGTGGTGCGCCCTGATCGGCGGGGTTTCCTTTGCTGTATCCCTGACACTTTCCCTGTTCGTATCGTTCCGGGCCTTAACCGGCGATTTGGGCTGTATCGGATAGGCGAGAAAATGGAGGATCGCCCTGTGCAAGCTAATCCTCGCCTCATCACCTGCGGCCGTTGCGGCTCTCAAGTCTATCCTGGCGTCCGCATGGCCACCCGAATCCGTGAGGACTGGGGTTGGATGCAGCAGCAGCTCTGGCTGTTCGATTTCGCCGTTTGGGACGATGTTCTTATGGCCTACCGGAACCGCTTCATCCGCGCCCAGAACATCGCCCGGAAGGAAGGCAAGCCCGAACACCTTGCCGACGCCATGGGCCGCCGTGCCGCGAACTCCTGGCTCCTCGAGTCCCGCCCCACGCCCGAACTTCCGCGTCAGACACCAGCCATGCTCCCCAACATCGTCATGGCGGAAAGCCGTTACGAAATCGTCGGAAAGGGAGACCTGCCGTGATTGACTGGCTAGCAACCTATCAACCCGCCAGCGAAGCCGAACGGCGCGAAAACGTCTTTTGCGTTCGCTGTGATCTTGCAGCCTCGCGCGTCCAGGTTGACCAGGATGCCCGGATGGAATGCCGCTCCGGCGCTTTCGATCTGGGTTGCCCGGACTGCCCATTGAACAGCATGGACCAGCGAGGGTAACTCCGGTGATCGACTGGCTATCCCTTCATTGCCTGTACGACAACTTCCCGGACCCGCTGCCCGCCGTGAACTATCGGAACATGCTGCCCCAGCTCATGAAGTGGAACCCCGCGACAGGCGAAGTCGAATGGTGCAAGCCCACCATCGAATCGATTCGCTCCGACAGCCATCAAGTCACTGTCGCTGTAGCCGGGGACCGGATCAGCATTTGGGGCTCTCCGGCCCGCTCCATGGGCCTGCGTCACAACGTCTTCGGCAGCGCCGATATTGTTGAATGTGCCCTGGCTCATATCCGCGTCGCCCGCGAGCACCTTCCGTTCGAGCTGCCTGATATCGAGCATTGGTTCCCCAGCCGCATCGACGTTACCCACAATTACGATCTCGGCGGCCCGGTTGAAGTCCGCCAAGCGCTTACCTATTTGCGTCAAGCGGACGGCGGACGTCTCAAGGTGAATTCCAAGTATGCGGAAACCGTGTATTGGAACGAAAACAGCACCATCAACGCCCGCAAAGCCTACGCCAAGGGGAGTCATCTGGAATATCAGCTATCCAAAGGCCAGATTGACATCAGTCAAGAAGAACTCCAATACGCCCACCGGTTACTTCGCCTCGAAAACAAGCGCGGCAATGAATGGTGGCGTAGATTCCGTCAAAGCGGACGGGATTGGAAAACCGTCACGGAACAAGAGCTAAATGCAATACATCGGGAATCCTTCGAATCGGTAATAGGCAAAGACAGCATCGAGGTAACGGAAATGGACAGTATTTTGGAACGGTTGAAAGAACTGAAAGATGAAAAGACCGGTAAGGCGATTTCGGAAGCTCGCGCCCTGGGTGCTTATCGCACCTGGGGTCTTATAAAGATGGTCGGAATGGAGGAAGCGAAAGCAAGTATGTCGGAACGTACGTGGCGTTATCACAAAGCCATGCTTTTCGCTGCCGGCCTATCCTGGTCCGACTTCGCCGCCGGAAACGTCGTCCCATTCCGCCGCAAAACCATTCTCCTCGGCGAACCGGTTACCTCCTTCGAACAGCTCCGCAAAGCGGCCTAAATTCCGTGAATGTGTCAACGCCGCGCATATTCATGTAACGGCAACAGCGGCCATATGGGTATAGGTGAAATATGAAAATCGTGGTGGAAAATACGGCAATTCGATCGCGTTCCGGCATCTCCAGCAAAACCGGCAAACCCTGGGAAATGCACGAACAGTCCGCGCTATTGCGCGGCGAACGTGTCATGGGTGAAATCCGGCTCGATGTCGAAGCCCCGGACAAACCCTATCCGGTCGGTGAATATGAAATTGACTTTGAGCGCTCCATCGGCATCGGTGCCTATGGATCGATCACCTTCCGGCCCGTACTCAAGGCGGTTGAGGCCAAGGCGGCTTCATCCGTATTTCAGAAAACTGGAACGGCGGGGTAAAACTTTTTCAGCATTCCGGGATAGTCCCGGATATTCTCGACGCGAAAGCGTCATACAACCAAAGAGGTGTTATATGTCCAAAGTGAAAAATGTTGTGGTGGCAACCGGTGCGGGTTTGACGGTTGCCGCTGGTAACGCAATGGCGGCTGTCCCGACCGAGGTCACCACGGCGCTTTCTGATGCTCAGACTGATGGCACGAAGGTTGCCGGTTTGGTTCTGGTCGTCATCATCGCCATTGCGGCCTTCAAGTATATTCGGAAGGCGCTTTAATTCGGCGCGGCCCATCACTGCAGGGGTGGGCTGTTTTTTTCTGGGGGTTATCGTGGGTATCCTTTACCGTGGCTATTGTTATGATTCGGCGACTACGGTGGGATCTGTCGTCATGTCTGAGCAGGTTCGGGATGGCAGTTGGCCTTGGTATGTCTCGGGCTTTACGGTCGGTGCAGACTCTACGATTTATTCCTTAACGGTGATTAGTGGTGGCGTACTTCGAACGTCGCAAATCTCCGTTCCTTTGGTGACTTGTTCTCCCGTGGGTCCGGCATCGAATTGGAGCGGACTATCTGTTTTGGATGTGACTCAGGTATCGTGGTTGGTCGTCGCTGTTTTGGTTTCGGCCTGGGCGATCAAATCTATTCGGAGGGCGTTGTGATTGTTTCCGATTTCTACCTTATCGCGTTATTCATCGCTATCGTGGGGGCTGCGTGGATTCTCGTGTCGCCCTGACTTGCCTCGTTTGGGGTTTGATTTTCGTTCTCGCCCCGGCTCGCGCGGAGACTGTTGACTACTACGAACCGGGTGATCCGGGCGCGTCGAATCTTCTCGGACCGACCTCGCTTTGGTCGAAACTGGTGGACGGCCTCACGACCACATGGGAACAGTCAGACACCGGAAGCGTCGCGGTCGATCAGGCTGCGCTCGGGGTGGCCGGTGCTGTGGCCGGTTCGGCTCGGATACTTCAGGCAGTCGATAACGAAGGGTATACGGGTTATGGCCATAAGGTTGCGATTCCATCCGGTGTTGAGGGAATTCCTCCGATTGAGGGCGAATTTCGGCGCTTGGTTGATCATGCGACTCTCGCAAAGACGGCCTTGGCTTTTATGCGCCGTGGTAACCCGGCGCTGCTTTTGGGGGTTAGCGCCTTTGCGGAGTGGCTTGCATCCTCTGATTTCGAATGGGACAGTGTGGAGGAATCGTTGGTTAAAGTGCGTACTACTCCATCCGGTCCGCCGAGTCTGGATAAGGTTTATTTCTGTGATGGTTCGAATATTCCCGTTTCTTCGCATGCAGCCTCTTGTTCTTGTTCGGACGGTCATGTGAACGGTCGTGAGGCTTCTTGGAATGCAGGTATTTGCGAAGACGATGCCGGTCACCAGTGGCAGACGCGTTCGGACACTGCGCGTCCGACCAATTGCCCGTCCGGGTACGGCTGGAATGATGGTACGTCCCGCTGTGACTCGCTTCCGCTTAAGGAAAAGGTACCTGATAGTGTGGCGATTCCGCAGCTGGCTTCTCATCCTTCGTCCCAACCGGAAAATATCCTCAGTACGATTGCGCTGACGGGTACTCTGGGTGAGTTCTATTACGTCCCGAAACCGTTTGGCAAATGGTTGACCGATCCGTTTGGTCAAACCAAGACTCAGGTCAAGGGTAAACCGGTAACGACCGCGAATCCGGATGGTTCGACCAGCACGAAAACCCCGACCGTCGATGTGGAATACCCGAAGGGGCCGGATGGCAAGTCGGACGGGAAGGTTAAGACTAAGCCCGGCACGCAAGTCACGACTTGCACGGCGTCGGGCAGTTGCACGACTACCAACACCGATTATTCCGGCTCGGATGTGGTCCAGTGTGACAAATATCCGGATAGCCTCGGCTGCGCCAAGCTCGGCGATCCTGGCCAGCCGACGCAATTGCAAACCAAAGACAATAAGGACCTGTTCAACCCGGTCGGCCTGGGCGGGGCCGCGGGGTGTCCTGCGCCGCTGTCCGGATCCTTCCTCGGTCAAGCCTTCACGATCTCCTATGATCCCGTGTGCCAGTTCGCCAGTGGTATTCGTTTCGTGGTGCTGGCGATCGCTTGGGTGTCGGCGGGCTGGATATTGTTCGGCACGTTGAAGGGGGCGTGAAATGGGTACGCTCGCTCAACTGTTGATCGGTCTGGCCTCGACCTTGCCGGGTAAAGTGCTCTCGGCTTTAGGTATCGGCTGGCTGACCTTTACCGGGATATCCGCCGCCGCCGATTCGGTCAAGGGAGGGCTGTTGTCCGCCTGGGGTTCGCTTCCGGGAGACATCATGCTGCTGTTCGGCTTGGCCGGCGTCGATCAGGCGTTGGGGATCATCACCGGGGCTTTCGTGGCTAAAGCTGCTGTTTCCGCTCTGCCTAAGCTCGGGAAGCTGGTGTCATGATCACCGTCATCACCGGTTCGCCCGGCGCCGGCAAAACCGCCTTCGTGGTTAATGAGCTGGACAAGCTGCCCGAATCCCGCCCCTTGTTCGTGCATGCCGTGCCCGATCTCCAGGTTCCGCACGAAGCGATCTATTGCAAGTCCTCGCTGTGCTCGCATTGCAGTGAAGCCGACAAGCCGGAAGGGGCGCTTTGCGTCGAGGACTGGCCGAGCTGGGCGCCGATCGGGGCGATCCTCTTCATCGACGAGGTGCAACGGGTGTGGCGGCCGCGGGCGTCCGGCTCGGCGGTGCCGGAGTCGGTCGCAGCGCTGGAAACCCATCGTCATCGGGGCGTGGACTTTTTCTTGGTGTCGCAGGGGCCGCATCTGTTCGATGGCAACGTCCGCAAGCTGGTCAGCCGTCATGTGCATCTGGTGGCCAAGTGGGCCGGGCGGATTAGCTACGAATGGCCGGAGTGCAAGCAAAACACCGACATGGTGGGTGATGCTGTAAAGCGGCCTTACAAGCTGCCTAAGCAAGTCTTCGGAAAATACAAGTCTGCGGAAGTCCACACCAAACAGAACCACGCGAAGCCTCTGGCTTTTTATGCGTTGCTGGCAATGATCCCGGTCGGGGGATTCTTGGGTTACAAGGTCTATGCCCGCATTCAGGCGGCGATACATCCTGAGGAAATCAAGCCAACGGCTCCCGCCGCGGTCCCGGCTTCTCCGGCTTTGTCCGCTGTTCTTGCCGTTCCTGTTGCCGCGCCTGGTTCCCCGGTTCATGATTTTAAGCCGCGGGTGGAAGGCAGGCCGGAGACCGCGCCCGCTTATGATGGGCTTTACCGGGTGTCTCGGTCGCCCATCGTTATGGGTTGTGTTGGCACACCGGATTATTGCCGGTGTTTCACTGTCAAGGCGACGCGTGCCGAAGTCTCCGAGCCTTGGTGCCGTGCTTTCTTGCGCCGTGAGGTCTTCTATCCGTTCGAGGAAACGCGCATTCCGGTGCCGGCTGCGCCTGTTGCGGCGTCGGCGTCGCCTCCGGCCTTGGCGTCTTCGAGCGTGTCGTCGGTTTCGCCCGACCAGCAATAACGGACGGGTGGACGGGGCCGCGTAGCGGCCCCGGACGCCCGAACGTATTGCGTGTCGGTCGTTGAGTTTTCAGCGATGATAAGCTTAGGCCGGCCAATCACTCTGGCCAGAAATCTGGGTTTAAGACTTCGGATTCCTCCCACTCGCAAGAAGCTGGGAACGTGTCTTCGAGGAGTGCGGTTTCGTCGGCTGCCAGTTCTACCGCTTCAGGGTATGCGTTCTCCAATTCGCTTTTCACGAAGCGTTTTAGGCTCGGGCTTTCTTTCAAGAGCCTGTCGATATCTCGTCTCTGTACTCGAATTGTTCCTTTCCAGCTCGACGATCTTTGATCGGGTTGGTACTTCCATTTCAGCAAATGCGCTATTAGCACTCGGAAGCGTCGATAAAGTTCTCTCTTGTAGTTCGCCACTTCTGCTTCCAGTTCCTCGAGTAAGTGTGCCTGGTCGACCAGCGCCAGCCGGCCGGATCGGATCAGCTCGGCCTGTTGCGTCAGCCAAGCCGCATGATCCGTGTCATACAGATTTGCGCTCATTACGTTTCTCCGGAGATTTTTGGGTTTTGGCAGGGGAGGGTAGCGCCATCAACAATTCCAGCTTACCACGGAGTTCGGCGGCGGCCTCGATGGCCTTCCGGGCGTCATCGCTTGCTGTCTTCTCTCGCTCCTTGTAGAACTCGATCTCCCGCGCCGCCTGTTCCAGTCGGGCTTGTGCGGCCTGCTCTCCGACACGGGCGGCTTGGCATTCCCGCTCGGCTTTTTCCCGCTTGGCGGTTTCTTCCTGTTGCAGGTCCGCATGACTCTTAGCTTGCTCGTCCATCCGTGCCGCGTGCTCCTTCACGCTGTCGAGTTCTTCCCTCAGATCCGCGATAACGCCTTCCAGCCTCGCATTTTCCTCGGCCAGCTCGTCCCGCTCACGCCGAACCTCGGCCAGCTCTGCCTCGAGGTCGTTCTTTGCCTGTTGGACTTGGATACGAATCTCCGTGAGCAATGCCGCTTGCAATCCGCTGGGCAGCGTCAGTTCTGTCGGCGTTGTGGCGGGCGTACGTCCATCCTTCCACGCCTTCAAATGCGCCTGGATCGTCCCTAGGCTGCCCACGCCCAGCCGTTCACGTATCCCGCGTAAGGTCGGTGTCCCGCCTTCGGCTGCGATCTTCTCCGCGACGGCTGCGACCGTCTCAAAGCCTACGCCCTGCCGACCTGGTTTCTTCAGTTCGATCACGTTCATGGCAATGTCCTCGAGCTCTGGCGGGTGTCGGCCTATCCGTCACCCTTGATATATAGCATAGCAGATACGATATGATATGCCAAGGACAATACGATATGAAATGTTATGATATGTAATGATCCTATATCATTGAGATGATATGAGTGATATGGTATCGGCGCTACGAAACCGCGACGAAGGGCAGGGCACTGACCAGGTCGTCGGCCTCCTGACCGTCTCCGCCCCTGGTCCTTGCCGGCCCGCTGCCGCCCTGACGCGTCATCCGCCCGTTTCGGTCAATCCCAAGCCTATCCGCGCCTAAGCGGACGCTCTTAAATCACCTTGCCGGTCAACGAACGTCGCCCCGGCCGCGTTCCCGGACAGCTCGACGGCATACAGATAACTGACGGTGCAAGGCGCGGAGCGCCACCGACGTGCAGGAATCGAAGCAATGGGATCTGAGCGTAGCGAAGCCGGGAAGGCGATCCGCACGCCTCGGCAGTGACGAAAGCCCTCGGCCTTATCGCTCTCGCTCTTGCTCTGGCTTGTATCCCAATCATGCCGGCAGGAAGCCGGCACCGAGTTCAATCTAAGGCGCAGGGATTGCGCGGCCAACTCGAGCTTTTCGGGAAGTTCGCTCTTGGCTCTTCGAGGGGTTCGCGGTTGCCCTTCGAGCAGCTGCTTTTGCCCTTCCGCTCTTCGGAAAGTTATCCACAGGGGGTCAGAAGTGGGGGTAATAACCCCCACTTCCGGCAATGGTTGCCGGTTTGACCATTTTTTATACAGCTGAGGCAGTGAAGATGAAGTGCCGTTTCATCTTTGGAGCTGGTTGTCAATCCGCCCCACTAAGTGCCATGGGTGGCCGTGACCGATGGGAAAGAAGGGCGGGCACGGGGTGTCTGTACAAAATGAGGTACGCGGATCGCTTAGGCTTGCTCCTGGTCCGATAGCGGCCTGAACTCAATCCTGAATGGTCGCAGATACTGCCGGACCGGTTGCAGCCAATGCGCCAGGATCGCCCAGCCATCTGAGAGCCAGAACCGGACCGGATGCCGCGCCCGCAAGTCCTTTTCCATCTCCAGTCGCCTGAGCCGTTCTAACCGCTCTCGGTTGTGGATCAGGTATTCCGGCGTGAACCGCTCTCGGCCACGGTACAGCAGCACATCACGCGAAAAGCTAAAGTTCTCCCAGCCCCGGAACGGTACATGGTAGCGGTCCCAGAACGGCAAAAGGCGCATGGCCGAAACCGGTGCGCCTTTCTCGTCCCAATTCTGGATCGTCCGCTGAGTCACGCCGCATAGATTGGCGGCGTCCTCAGCCGAAATCATCAGTCTACGCCGCAGCTTGTAGAACTCCGAAGTGGTCTTCCGAGTACGCTTCACGTTTTTCATATGTCCTCCGTTTTACAGTACGGATGAATGAGTGTAGCCGTTTAGCGACGCGGCGGCGGATCGTCCTGGAAAGTCGTCCCAAAGTGCGCATAATTGATATTATGTTAAATCATAGATACGAACGATTTGACGGCTCCTGAAGGGAACCGGCCCCTGCTTTGCCTAATCAAAAGACGGCCACTTTCACCAAGGGGCTAATCTATTGACTCAGAAGATGCCTAGGAGCCAGCCGTAAGACTGCCGACCGCAGACACCGGCTTCGACAAGAACAAGTTCCCGACGACCTGCGAATGGTCCGAGCATGAAATCATGGATGAAGATTTCTGGCCGGAGTGATTCGCCGGCCCTCGCTTATCCTCGCTGAAAACTCAACGACAGACACGCAATACGTTCGGGCGTCCGTGGCCGCTGCGCGGCCCCTTCCACCCGTCCGTTATTGCTGATCCTGCGGATCCGACGAAGCGCTCTAAGACGCCGAAACAGGCGAAGACAGTACCGCATCACGCGTTTCCTCGAATGGATTGAAAACCTCACGACGCAAGAAAGCGCGGCACCAAGACTCTGAGATTTCGGCACGTACGGTATAACACCGGCGACAATCCGAGTGCCAACCCTTTCCATGACGCTCGGCGATCGACGAACCCGCATAACGGCTATCGTATGGCGGGCCAGTCTCCCGCCTGTCCTCAATCCTTGGAACGCCGCATCGAATCAGCTCGTCGGCATTCGGGAAATTTTCCGGAAGAAAGTCGGTTCGTTAAAAAACGCCATCCCTGGCACAGCCATGAGTCACTACCGATGGACACTTCAGCGTGGCGTCCACAATGAGCGACGGCTGAAGCATATCATGCGTAATAGTTATAGCGATATAGCGTAAGCGGCCTGGATCAATTCCTTTTCGGCAATACGCCATTTCCATATTTCTTCAGCCACAGCGCAATCTCTCCGTTCGACGCCGTCACCGGGCTCCTTGCCATTCAGTTAACCCATGTTATGATATTGATTTATTTTATAAGATCGAATTCTTTATAGAATAAAAGCAGAGGCTGCTTCACTGAGCGGTTGCTGCTTTCCATTGAACATCCCACTGACCTAAGGTGAACAAGCGGCGACCTCAGCCGGCTAGGATCGAAATTGGGATTCTGTTATATTTCTTTAGCCATAACGTGTTGGCGACGTCCTGCTTGGGCCGGCCGACGGCATAGGGCGTCGTCCAGTGGGCGGGGACAAGCTGCCAAAGCGGCCAGCAACGATTCGAATCCCTCGACAACAACCAATTCGTAAACGACCCGAGAGAGGTGTGCAATGCCAACAAACCAAGCGTCGAGATCCGGCCTTCTTACAGTCCTCGTTCTTGCTTTTTCCGTACTTGCAACAAGTGGCGCGCATGCCGCTGCCTGCCAGGGAGGGGCATCGACGGCAGTCAGGCTCAAAGGCGCCGTGAAAAATCCTGCCAGCTACACCCTGGACGACCTACGCAATTTCAAGCTTGACCCTGCAAAGGACTACCAGCCGACCACCGTGACGGTTACCTTCAACACGTCCAAAGGCCCCGTCACCGCCACCTATACCGGCGTGCCTCTGATCGATCTGCTTACGGTCGCGAATGTGAAGGTCGATAAGAACCAGAAGAACGACATCCTGCGCAAGTACGTAGTCGCGAAGGCTACTGACTGCTATGAGGTTGTCGTCGCACTCGGCGAAATTTTGGCCAATTTCGAGGCGAAGCAGGTACTGGTCGCCTACCAGGACGGCGATGGACAGCTCTTGCCGGAAAGCGACGGAATGGCCCGGCTGGTGATGCCAGGCGACAAAGCCGGTGGCCGTAGCGTATTCCACCTGTCCCAACTGATCGTCCGCTCGGCGCCAAAATAGCAATCCGGACATCACGGCGGAGAAAATCGATCGAATGAACGGATTCTCCGCCGTTTCCACCGGATCTCGACCAGGGCATGACGGTAGATGTTATGAAAAAGATCGCGCGCTATTTTGCCATACAGGCCGGAGTGTTTTTGACGACGAGTGTTCTGCTTCCGATGACCGGAACGGCTGCAGCCCTCCGGAGTTCAGCGAACCCTTCCGGCGTATCGGCCACTTTCGGCGTTTCCGGTGATATCGACCGGCGTAATGATTTTTTCAATGAATTCGGCGGCAACGGCCGTACTTGTCTGAGCTGCCACCGGCCAGATGAAGGCTGGAGCATTACTCCGCAAGGTATGCGGAAGCGCTTCGACAGAACCGATGGAACCGATTCGACCTTCCGGACCAATGACGGCTCGAACTCGCCGCACGCCGACGTCTCCAACGTCGATGCCCGGCGGCTTGCCTACGGCATGCTCTTGAACAAAGGACTGATCCGGATCGGCTTGCCGATTCCGGCGATGGCCGAATTTACTCTGACGGAAGCCGACGATCCCTACGGTTTTGTTTCAAAGGATACGGCGAATCCGGAGCTGTCGCTGTTCCGGAGGCCACTCCCGACCGTCAACCTCAAGTTTACATCGTCCGTGATGTGGGACGGGCGCGAAAGTCCGGTCACCCTTTCCATCCGGGAAGGGCTTAGCAACCAGACAAATTCGGCCAACACTCAGCACGCGCAGGGGGCGGAACTCACAGCGGCGCAGCGGCAAGGCATCGTCGATTTCGAACTGTCCCTCTTCGCCAGCCAGATCAACGTGAGAGATTCGGTCACATCGATTTCGCTGGGCAAGGCAGCGAGCCCGAAGACCCTGGCCGAACAACGATTCAGCCTCGGCATCAATCCGCCTTATTTGGCCGGCCGTTCCAACCCCGCGTTTGACAACCACGTGTTCAAGCTGTTTGACAGATGGGGCGGACGGCCCGACCGCAGCGGTTCCGACCGCCGGGCGGCCATCTCCCGTGGCCAGCAGATATTCAACACCCGCACCTTCGTCATCAAAGGCGTGGCAGGGCTCAACGACTCGGCACTGTTCGGAAAACCGGAACAACTGACCGCCACCTGCGGCACCTGCCATAACACGCCCAATGTGGGCAACTCGTCCCTTCCGCTGTTCATGAATACCGGCGTGAGCGATGTGGACCGTCGGACCGGCGATTTGCCGCTTTATACCTTGACGAGCAAGGCAACCGGTGAATCCGTCCAGACCACCGATCCGGGCCGCGCCCTGGTCACGGGCCGCTGGGAAGACATCGGCTGCTTCAAAGTCCCCGCCTTGCGCGGACTGGCGGCGCGACCGCCGTATTTTCATAACGGCAGCCGCAGCGACATTCCCGATGTGGTAGATTTTTACGAATCCCGATTCGGCCTGGGCCTCAACAACAGGGAGCGTCTGGACCTGATAAGTTTTTTGCGTGCCCTTTGACGAATCCAATGGCCTATACAGTGAGCGCCTTCCTATGAATACTCTGCCGACCTCCGCCACCGAAGAGCAGATCGCTGAACTGGTCAGGCGTTTTTATGAGCGGGCTCTCGCCGACGATAGCCTGCGACCCGTCTTCGACGCCGCCGTAACGGACTGGGAAACGCATCATCGTGTGGTCCAGGATTTCTGGTCGCGGACTCTGCTGGACACGAACAGGTACCGCGGGCATCCTTACTCTATCCACGCGCAGCTTCCGTTGCGGCCGGAGCATTTCGACGTGTGGCTGGAACTGTTCCGCGAAACGGCGCGGGAGGTGCTTCCGCCTGATGCCGCCGGCAAAGCCATTTCGCGCGCCGAGCACATGGCCGAGAGTTTCAAGGCGGGTATGTTCAGTTTTCCGCGGTACGAAGGCCCGAAGCTGTGGAAGTCGGCACTGTGAAACCGCGGCCGGCTGCCGATGCCGAATCCCGTTTCCTGCTTTATCACCTCCATCCACTCAGCTCGCGCCTGCTGTTCGTGCGCCACGCCACAGGCAGCGTGCTGACCCCGCGTCCCCTGCCCTTTCTGTCCAGCCCCGTCGAAGACGCGGGCTCCGATCCGACACTGGATCCTGTCCTGCAATTGCGCCTGGGCATGCAAATCCATGCCGGGCTGGGTTTCGAGCCCGGCACGCTGTTGGTCGAACGGGGATTTCTGCGCCGCGCGGAAATCCCAAGGGCATTGGTGGACATTTATCTGGCGAAATTCAGCGCCCTGGACGCGCCGCACGACGAAGTACGAGCCAAGGGCGGCGAGTTTCACCCCATCACGGAGCTTCAAGGCTGCCATCCGGTGGAAATGGCCATGCTCCGCTGGGCTTACGAATTCCTGCTCGGCGGCTGAGCCCATCCGCAAATGCCACGGGGAACGCCGGCTGTCCCCGTGGCTTGCAGGCATCAACGGATGATGTCGAAGCTGTAGTCGGTCTTCGAGGGAACGCTGCTGTTTCGGTCAATCTCGCTGAATATCTTGTCCAGGATCGACACCAGTACGTTCAGACCGCCCTCGTAGCCCCACAGGGGGAAACGGTGGTGATGATGGCGGTCGAAGATCGGAAACCCGATGCGGATCAAGGGCGTTCCGGTGTCGCGTTCGAGGTACTTGCCGTAGGTGTTGCCGATGAGGAAATCGACGGGCTCGGTGAACAGCAGCGAGCGCATGTGCCACAGATCCTTGCCCGGATAAACCTTGCAGTTCTTGCCGAATGGCGAAGCATCGAACAGTGTCTGTACTTTCTCCGCCCATCCCTTGCTTCCGTTGGTCGACAGCACATGTACCGGCTCCGCACCCAACTCCAGGAGAAATGCAGCCAAGCCTAGGCACAGATCCGGATCGCCATAGATCGCGAATTTCTGGCCGAAGACATGGGCGCTCGAATCGGCGATTGCATCCAACAATTGGCCGCGCTCGCGCTCCAGCGCGCGGGGAATCGGCTTGCCGGTGATTTGGGACACCTCCATCAGGAACCGGTCGGTCGCACCGACGCCGACGGGATGATTCAACGCCACCACTTCCTGCCCATGTCCGGCGATGAACGGCAGCGTCTTTTCGGTACAGAATTCTTGCATGGAGATGGTGGCCTTGGCGTGCAGCGAGTTGGCCGCCTGCTCCAGGGTGGTGCCACCGTCGTACATGCGGAAAGTGCCGTCGGTCGGGGTATCGAACACGTCGCTGGCGTCGCCCAGGAGGGTGTATTCCACTCCCATCAGCCCGAGCATCCGCTTAATCTCGCGCAGGTTGCCGACGGTGTAGCCGTCGAATCCGCCGATGATGTTGATCGAATCGTTGGGCTTACGCTCGATCGGCGGTACGGTTCCGGCCTTGCCGTCCCAGAAGTGCTCGAGTACGCCCCGCATCGCGTTGTCGTAGCCGGTGACATGGCTGCCGACAAAAGCCGGCGTATGGGCAAACGGCACGTCGAACTCGGCCGGAAGGCTGCCTTTCTCCTTCGAGGTCTTGATGAAGGCGTTGAGATCGTCGCCGATGACTTCGGCCATGCAGGTGGTCGAGACGGCGATCATTTTCGGCTGGTACATGTTGTAGGCATTGGCCAGGCCGTCGATCATGTTGTTCAAGCCGCCGAACACCGCCGCGTCTTCCGTCATCGACGAAGACACGCAGGATGCCGGCTCCTTGAAATGGCGGCTCAGATGGCTGCGGTAATAGGCGACGCAGCCTTGCGAGCCGTGAACGAAGGGCAGTGTGGATTCGAACCCCAGGGCGCAGAAGACCGCCCCGAGGGGCTGGCAGGCCTTGGCGGGGTTGATGACCAAGGCTTCACGGGCGAAGTTCTTGTCCTTGTAATCCTCGGTCTTGGTCCAATCCCGGATTTCCTCCACTTTGTCGGCGGGCTGGGCGTTTTCGAATTCTTTTCTCTTGTTCTCGAACATCCCCTGGTATTCCGGATGACGGAACAGATTGAAATGGTCGATGACGTGTTCAGCGTTTTGGGGCATCGTCGGCTCCAATGATGGGTGATTTGAAAGAAGCGGAATTCCCCGCCGAAGAGCCGGGATATTTCCAGGTTGTTTACAAGGTTATTAGGGCGAATGAGGTCCTGGATTCGGACACGGAAGACGGGCGGCATCGAGTCTCGAGACCCGATGCCGCCCGCGGTTTAAGCAGGAATCAAGCGGCCAGATCCGCAGCCGTCTTGCCGACCTGCGACTCGTCGACCTGCTTCATGATGCCGTGCTCCATCAGCAGATCTTCCAGCTCGTCCATGGTGATCGGGGTCGGGATGGTGCCGTTGCCCTTGTTGGCATGAACCTTCTGCGCCAGCTGACGATATTCGTTGGCCTGCTTGGATTCCGGTGCGTACTCGAGTACGGTCATGCGACGCAGCTCGGCGTGCTGCACGATGTTGTCACGCGGCACGAAGTGGATCAGGGTGGTGCCGAGCTTTTTGGCCAAAGACTCGGCCAGCTCGTATTCCTTGTCGGTCTGGCGCTCGTTGCAGACCAGCCCGCCCAGACGCACGCCGCCGGAGTTGGCGTACTTCAGGATGCCCTTGGAGATGTTGTTGGCCGCGTACATGGCCATCATTTCGCCGGACATGACGATGTAGATTTCCTGCGCCTTGTTCTCGCGGATCGGCATGGCGAAACCGCCGCAGACCACGTCGCCGAGCACGTCGTAAGAGACGTAGTCGACGCCTTCATAAGCGCCTTCTTCTTCCAGGAAGTTGATGGAGGTGATCACACCGCGGCCGGCGCAGCCGACGCCCGGCTCCGGACCACCGGACTCCACGCAACGGATGTCGCGGTAGCCGACCTTCATGACATCGTCCAGCTCCAGGTCCTCGACGCTGCCGGCATCGGCGGCCAGGGACAGAATGGTGTCCTGGGCTTTCGAGTGCAGAATCAAACGGGTGGAGTCGGCCTTCGGGTCGCAGCCGACGATCAGGATCTTCTGACCCATTTCGGCAAGTGCCGACAAGGTATTTTGCGAAGTGGTGGACTTGCCGATGCCGCCTTTGCCGTAAAAGGCGATCTGTCTCAGATCTGACATGGTGTTTCTCCGAAGTTGAGTGGGATGGATCCTTAAACGCTGCCGCCCCGGCCCTCTTTGCCGGAACCCGATATCACGACAAGCCGCTCTGTACCGGGGCCGCACCGTTGCCGCCCTCGGCTATCGTTATATCTTATTATATATATCCAAGGATCGTACCAAACCCTTCAGTAAACTATATTCTATTGATAATAAAGGAAATATATGGATAGTCGCGCAACCGGACGACTGCCGGCACGCACCTAAACATTCCAATTTGGAGGGAATTCCTCAGATGCGCGCACTATGGAAGCGCACGAACAAAGGCGCAGTGCCGGAGGAACGCCAAGCGCGATTCGCGGAATCGGCCCGGTCGACGGAGATTAAACCAAGCCGAAAAACGGCTGCACGTCCACCAGGCTGCCCGGCTCCACCGGCCCGCTATCCAGCGGGAGCACGATGAAACAGTTGGCTTGGCTCATCGAGCTCAGGATACCCGACCCCTGCTGGCCAGTCTTGCGAACCACCATCCGGCCCTCGCGATCCGGCTCGACGATGCCGCGCTGGAACTCTACCCGGCCCGGCCGCTTCCTGAGTCTCGAAAGACTGACGGCCTTGAACACCGTCGGGGCCGGCACCGGCCACTCGCCCGCCATCCGGCGCAGAGCCGGCTGAACGAACTGGTAGAACGTCACCATGGCCGCTACCGGATTTCCCGGCAGGCCGAAGAAGGCGGCGTGGCCGATGGCGCCGACAGTGATGGGCCGACCCGGCTTCATCGCGATCTTCCAGAATTCGGTGCATCCCGTCCGATCCAGCGCTTCCCGCACCAGGTCGAATTCACCCACGGAAACTCCGCCGGTCGATACGATCGCGTCCGCTTCGGCGGACGCCTGGGCCAACACGGCCTCCAACCGTTGCCGGTCGTCACCGACGATGCCGAATTCGCGTACTTCGGTTCCCAAGCGCTTCAGCATGCCGAACAGGGTATAGCGGTTGCTGTCGTACAGGCAGCCTTCCCTCGGCGCTTCTCCCGGCTCCTGCAACTCATCCCCGGTGGTGAACAGCGCGACCCTCAACTTGCGGTAAACCGAGACTTGCGCCTGCCCCTGCCCCGCCAAAATTCCCAAGTCGGCGGGCACCACGCGCCGCCCCTGCGCCAACACAATCTGGCCGATGGCAACGTCCTCCCCCGCTTGCCGTACATTCTGGCCCGGCTTTTCCCCCGAACCGACTAGCACCCGGCCATCTTCGGCAACGACATGTTCTTGCATGACGACGGTATCGGCCGCCACCGGCATCACGGCACCGGTAAAGATCCGCACGCACTGTCCCGCCCCCACCGCGCCGTGGAACGGCGCGCCTGCACGCGATACACCGATGACTTCCAGGCGGCGCTGTCCTGATGATGGCAAATCCGCACCCCGCAGGGCATAGCCATCCATCGCCGAATTCGGCGCCGCCGGGACGGCAACCGTGGCACGGACATCCGCCGCCAGCACCCGGCCCAGCGCGGACCGCAGATCTACGGTCTCGGTTTCCGCTACGGGATGCACAGCGTCCAGAATGCGGGTCTGTGCGACCTCTACCGTCAATGCACTGGGGTCGTAGTCGTCTTTACAGGTAATGGCTTGGATGGCGGAGTTCATGAGGAGGCAGGGAACTGAGTCTTTGTTCAAATTGGCCGCACTGCTGGTGCGTGGGGCGGGAATGATAGCGCTATCATCCCCGCGCTCGAAAGGCGGCTATGCCGTCTTCTTGAACCGAGCCGCCTCCTCCGACCCTCCGGTCGCATCGCCTTTGCTGTATGAGTGCGCCCCCATGCCGGCCAGCTTTCCGCCGTCGACGATCAGATATTCTTCCCGGATGGGACGGGCATCGAACCAGCATTCGAGCACTTCCCGCACCCCCGCGGCATAGCGGGCCTGTGCGGACAGGCTGGTGCCGGAGATATGCGGCGTCATGCCGTGGTAAGGCATGCTCCGCCACGGGTGGTCCTGCGGCGCCGGCTGAGGGAACCAGACGTCGCCGGCGTAGCCGGCCAACTGGCCGCTTTCCAGCGCAGAGGCGATAGCGTCACGGTCGCAGATCTTGCCGCGCGCGGTATTGATGACGTAAGCCCCGCGCTTCATCTTGGCCAACATCACCTCGTCGAACATGTGTTCCGTTTCCGGATGCAGCGGACAATTGATGGTGACCACGTCGCACACCCGGATCATCGATTCGACGTTCGGATGGAAAGTCAAATTCAGCTCTTGCTCGACTTCCGGCGCCAGACGATGGCGGTCGGTGTAATGCAGCTTGACGTCGAAAGGCTTCAAACGCCTCAGCACCGCCAGACCTATGCGTCCTGCGGCGATGGTCCCAACCGCCATGCCCTCCAGGTCGTAGGACCGCGCGACACAGTCGGCGATATTCCAGCCCCCCTTTACCACCCATTGGTACGACGGAATGTAGTTGCGCACCAGCCCCAAGATCATCATGACCACATGTTCAGCCACACTGATGCTGTTGCAGTAGGTGATCTCGGCGACAGTGATGCCGCGCTCCATCGCCGCCTGCAGATCGACATGATCCGAACCGATGCCAGCAGTCAACGCCAGCTTCAACCTAGGCGCCTTGGCGATCCGCTCACGGGTCAGGTAGGCCGGCCAGAACGGCTGGGAAATCACGATGTCGACGTCGTGCAGATGCCGATCCAGCTCGCAACCCTCCCCGTCCTTGTCCGAAGTCACGATGAGGGTATGGCCCTGAGCCTCAAGAAATTTCCGCAGGCCCAATTCACCCGAAACGCTGCCCAGAAGGTGACCGGGCAAGAAATCAATCGCCTCGGGACTGGGAGCGGTCTGCCCGTCGGGATAAACCCGAATCTCCGGGATGGAATCACGCGCATAGGATTGCGGATAGCCGTCGACTGGGTCGTCGTACAGCACACATACGATTTTAGCCATGACACTTACTCCAAAAACTGAAATTGTCTCCGGCGTCCTGAGTGGACTGCCGTCCTTGATCGGGAGTGATCAAGTGAGAAACATTCTCAACGTCGAAACAGGGAGCAAGCCAATCGTTTGCGACAATCGTTCAATAACTCACACTTATCAAAGCATCCAGCCGAGATTGCAGGCCCAGGTTTTCGGCGAGCACCCAAGCTTCGGCAAGAATAGGGGGCAGCAGTTGGTGATTGCGCGCCACCAAACCAATTTGCCGGGAAAGTTCGGGCCGCACAGGAATCGCCACCACTTCCTGCCGCATCTCGAATAGCGTCAACAGGCTATGAGGAACGACGGAATAAAGACCGGCACAGCGGACATGGGCGTAAAGCGCGAACACCGAGTCTGTCTCGACCATGACCCGAGGCGTAGCGCCTGCGTCACGGAAAGCCGCATCGATCAATCTGCGGTTCTGCATGTTGGCGGAAAGCAGGCAAAGAGGAAGCTCAGCCGCCTCCTGCCAGCCAATGGTCTGTCCCGAAGCGACTTCCGCGCCGTCCCGGGCCAGCAGCACATGGGTTTCGCGGTACAGCGGCAAAACACGGAATCCCCGCAGGCGGAGATCCTCAAGGTACGTCAGACCAAGATCGAGTTCGAAGGCATCGAGGCCGCGGATGAGTTCTTCCGCGCACAAAGCGCTCACGCTCAAACGGATGCCGGGATGGACCCGCTGCAGGGATTCGGTGAACAAAGGCGAAACTGGCAGGGTGGTCGGAATGGCCCCCAGCCGCAGTACCCCGCTCAAACTGCCGCGAAGCTGTGCTGCCGCTTGCCGCATGCCGTCACAGTCCGCCTGAACCCGCCGTGCCCATTCGAGCAGGCGCTCACCTTCCGGAGTAAATCCTTGAAAACGCTGACCGCGCTGGATGAGCATCACGCCCAGCTCGGCTTCGAGATTCTGAAGTGCGATGGAAAGCGCCGGTTGCGAGACATGGCAACTTTCGGCGGCGCGTCCGAAATGCCCGGTCTTGGCCAAGGCGACGAGATAGCCGATCTGGCGTATGAACATGGTTGTCCCCGCTCTAAACAGGCAGGTATTCCACGATAGCCATCCCGATGATGCTGGCTAATGCCGAATATGCGCCGTAAAACCTGAAAAACTGCGGTGAGTTTCCGACCGGCAACGCCCGTTGCGCTACCGGCCGGACTTAGGGACGTCGGGACAGGTATCCCGAGTGCGGCCGATTATTTCTTGGGCTGGGCCGCGGGAGCGGAAGTCCCTGCTGGCGCTGCCGCCGGCTTGGCGGCGGCAGGTTCCTGACCCTCCGGTGAGCCGGCCGGAGCCGCCGCAGGGGAAGCCTCGGAGGCCGGCGCCGGCGTCGCAAAGCGCTCGACCTTTGCCTTCGCCATCAGATCATCGATGTACTGATGCAGTTTCTGCGTCTGCAACATGGACTTGATCTGCTCCTTTACGGCATCGAACGCCGGTGGAGCGGACTCCCGCGACTCCTCGCGCTGGATCACGTGCCAGCCGAACTGCGTCTGTACGGGCGCCTGGGTGATCTCTCCGTTTTTCAGACTCTCGACAGCGGCGGAGAAGGGTTGAACCATCTGCTGAGGGCTGAACCACCCCAGTTCGCCGCCTTCGTTCTTGGAGCCCGGGTCCTTCGAAAATTTCTTCGCGAGGTCTTCAAACTTTGCACCTTTGCCGAGCTTGGCGATGATGTCCTTCGCCAAGTCTTCCTTGTCGACCAGGATGTGGCGGGCACGGAATTCGGCGCGCTGCATGGCGCCGACACGGTTGTCATACTCCTTCTTGAGCTCCTCATCGGAAACGGTGAGGTTTTTCATGAAATCCTCGGCCGCGACCTGCGACAGAATCACCCTTTCGGCGTTGTCAATCCGCGCCTGGTATTCCGGATTCTTGGTCAATTGCTTGGCCACCGCATCCTGCCGCAGCAGTTCGCGCTTAACCAGCTCGTCGACGATCTTATCTTCCGAAACGTCGCCGCTGCGACGCTGAGCGAGTTCCGATTTGATGGCGCCGACCTCAGCCTTTGTGATGGCCGTTCCATTGACGCTGGCCACCGAATTCTCCGGTGTCGCAACGACGCCGGCCTTGGCTGCGGACGCCTGGGATTTCGGTGCTTCCGGAGCAGGCTGATTACAACCGGTCAAGGCGACTGCCAAGATCGCTGCGCCGCTGGCAAGAGTCTTTTTCATCAAGAATTTCCTGTTGTTTGATGTTCAGAAGGAGTCAAAGCTTTCATGCTGAGGGCATGAATTTCGTTGTGCATCATGTCATCCAACGCCGAATACACCATCCGGTGACGTTGCACCGGAGATTTCCCGTCGAATGCGGCTGACACGATTGTGGCATAGAAATGCCCACCGCCTGACGTCGCCCCCGCATGACCGGCATGGGATGCGCTATCGTCGGTGATTTCCAGATGAAGGGGCTCCAGCGCCCCCTGAATGCGTTCGCGAATCTGTTCGACCCGGCTGCTCATTTTGGGTATACCTGCCGAAAAGGTTTGACCACCACGCGGGCATAGACGCCGGCGCGACCATATGGATCTTCGTCCGCCCAGCGTTGCGCTTCTTCCAGGCTCGGAAATTCGGCGACGATGAGGCTGCCGGTGAAACCGGCCTCACCCGGATCCTCGCAATCGACTGCAGGATGCGGTCCTGCCAACACCAGCCGGCCTTCGTCCTGCAAACGGTCAAGCCGCTGCAGATGAGCCGGACGCGCGCCCTTGCGAAGCTCGAGGCTGCCGGGGTGATCTTCGCAAAGTATGGCGTACAGCACTTGCATCACTCCTCGGTTTTCGCTTCGGGAATGTGGCGCGCAAGGAAGATCGATTGGGCTACCACGAAAACCAGGGTCAGTCCCAGCATGCCGAACAGCTTGAAGTTGACCCAGGTTTCGGTATCGAAGCTATAGACGACGAACAGATTGGCGGCGCCGACGGCCATGAAGAATACGACCCAGGCCAGATTCAGCCGCTGCCAGATTTCCTTGGGGAGGTCGATCTGCTTGCCCATGATCCGTTCGATGAAAGTGCGCTCGCCGATGAACTGGCTCAGCAGAAATCCCGAACCGAACGCCCAGTTAAGGACGGTCGGCTTCCATTTGATGAACAGTTCATCCTGGAACACCAGGGTAGCTCCGCCGAAGCCGGCAATCAGGACCAGGGTCACCAGGTGCATCGGTTCGATCTTGCGGGTCCGGTACCACGCGATACCAACCTGCAACAAAGTTGCGGCGATGGCCACCGCCGTGGCGATGAAGATGCCCTGAAACTTGTAGGCTACAAAAAACAGAATGATGGGGAAGAAATCGAACAGCAGTTTCATCGGTACTCGAGTATTTAGAAAGGCGCCGGATACAGCCCTCGCCTTCCGGCGTCGCCGCCTGCTGGATCGGACTGCATCGAAATCGCCGAGCAGAGGCAGTTCATAAAAGGCATAGTTTACACATCCCGGTGACGGCGGGCATTATGATCTTGATCCGAATTCAACCTTCACTTCCTTCATGGACCAAGAGCAACGTACAGAAATTGAAGCGCGGGCGTTCCGCCGCCTCGTCGCCCATCTCCAAACCCATACCGAGGTCCAGAACATCGACCTGATGATTACCGGGGACTTCTGCCGCAACTGCCTGGCGAAATGGTACAAGGCGGCGGCGGACGAAATCGGCGAAGAGCTTCCGTATGCCGACGCGCTTGCCGCCATCTATGGCATGTCCTACGACGAATGGAAAACCCGCTTCCAAACCGATGCCTCGCCCGAGCAATTACGGCAATACGAGGAAAAGCAGAAGCGCAAAGAAGCCCCTTCGGCCTAGCCAGCCCGCTTGTGTTCGATCAATTCGATCCGGTAGCCGTCGGGATCCGCCACGAACGCAATGACCGTGGTTCCATGCTTCATGGGGCCGGGTTCGCGCACGATCTCGCCCCCTGATGCCCGTATCCGGTCCACGGCCGTGTGGATGTCATCCACGCCCAGTGCAATATGGCCGAAGCCTGTGCCCAAATCGTACTCGTTCACGCCCCAGTTGTAGGTCAGTTCGATCACCGCGTCGTGCGCCTCGTCTCCGTAGCCTACGAACGCCAGGGTAAATTCGCCGTCCGGAAACTCCATCTGCCGCAGCAATCGCATTCCCAGAACTTCGGTGTAAAACCTGAGGGACTTCTGAAGATCCCCAACTCGCAGCATGGTATGCAAAATACGCATGGTTTTTTGTTCCTTCTTTTCGCCATCGTGACCGGCCGAGGAATCCGGTGCGGAGATGATAGCGCGGTGGGGGGAGAAAAACCCCAGGTCCCCTTGCATGTTCCTCCCCGCCGGTACGACGGGCCCAGCGGGCAGACCTGTCCCGACGCATCGTTCCGAAACCGGGCTGCGACTCCACTTTGAAGAATCGCACACAGCTTAAACGGCGCCACGCCCGAGCGCCGATCAAGAAATTACTCCGCCGGCCACCCCGAATCTCCGAGCCGAAGCATGAAAGCGGATCGGCAGGAAGTGCCTGAGTCCGGAATGCCCAGGTCGGGCCAGCCGCATTTTTTCGCGGTGTAACCCGACTGAAAGCCAACCGATCCTGATTTTCTGGCGCCCGATCCCGGCCGGTAGGGCGTCTCCGGGATGGGGCGATATCCTATTGGCAACTCATGGCGTCGTTGTCCCAATGGGTCGGCAGGCCGCACACGACGATGTTGACGCCCTGCATCGTCTGCCGTCCCTGACCGTCCGTGGCGACGACGGTGTAGCTAAAGCCATCGCCGTTGCTCAGGTCGGTGGGCGCCTGGTAGGTGATGACGCCGTTGGCATCGATGGTCATGCTGTCCGGGGCATCCATCAGGCTCAAGGTGAACGGCCCTCCGTTCGTGTTCCTGGCGACCACCTGGTACGTGAAGACCGCGCCGGCGTCGACGCCCAATACAGGCGGGGGATCGATCACCACCGGTCCCTGGCAATTGCCGTTATCCCAACGCATCCCGGCCTCGCAGACATTGAGCTGGAAGAACTGGCTGGCCGTGGCCGGCGGGACGGCGTTATCGGTGGCGGTGATGGTGATGTCGACGACGGGGTTGTCTGGGTTGTAGACGGCGACCCAGTCGATCTGCCCGGTCTGCGGATTTATCGTCATGCCCTCCGGAGCGCTGCTCAAGCCATAGGAGATCGGCAGGCCCATGAGGTGAGTGGCGGCCGCCTGGTAGGTGAAGTGATCGCCCCCTACCGCGCCCATGTTCTGCGGCTGTGGAGGGAACTGGATGGGGCTTTGGCATATGCCGTTATAGTCGATATCCGGTGACACGCAGATGCTGATCCACTCGGCCTGTTCGGCCATGCCGCCCTGGCCGTCCTCGGCCCTGACCGTGTAGGTGACCGTGGTGCTGTTGCCGGAGCTGCTCTGGGCTCGCCAGTCGATCCGGGCGCTGTGGTCGTCGATGCGGCTGAGGGTCATGCCGTCCGGGGCGCCGCTCAGGCTGAAGGTCAGGGGCAGGTTGTTCCAGTCCGTGGCTATCACCCGGTAGTGATAGGCCTCGCCGCTGGCGACGGCGTTGACGAAGGGTTTCGACGTGATGGCCACCGCACCCACGCACCCTCCATACCAATGCAAGGGCGGAGCGCAGACGGTCACGGTGTTCCGCTGCTGGGCGGCGCCTCGCTGGCCGGTGGCGATGACGGTGAAGCTGGCCGGGCCGGTCTGGCCGGCTTGCGGAGTCCATTCGACCACGCCGGAAGCGTCGATGGTCATGCCGTCCGGCTGGCCCTGGAGGCTGTAGCTCAGAGGCTGGCCGCTGCGTTGCTGTGCCTTGACCGCGTAGCGGAAGGTGTCTCCGGGATTGAGACCCGTACTGCTGATGAACGAAGTGACGGTCACCCCGGTGCAGCTCGCGCCGCCCATGTCGTAGATCAGGTCTTGCGGGCAACTGGCGATGACGCGCAGCAATTGCGTCGTTTGCCCGCCCTGGTCGTCGCTGACTGTGACGTAATAGTCCAGCACGTGCGGGTCGACCACGTTGTGCACTCCCGTCACGTAGTTGCGGTCGTGTACGTGGGGTCCATGGATCTGGGCGGCGGGAATCCGCACGACCCCGTTGCCGTCGATGGTGGCGCCTTCGACTTGGCTCATGCTATAGGTCAGCGGATGGCCTTCGGGATCGGTAGCCGTGACCGTGTGCTGGTAGTCGTCGCCGAATACCGCCTGGGTATCGCTGGACGAGGTGATGACCGGCTTCTGGTTGGGAGCGACCGCGACCTTCTCGGAGGGATGGCCGCAATCGCCGCCCGCCGGGGAGCCGGTGCAGCTTTTCTCGATGCTGTGGCACAAGTCGCAGCCGATCGGCGTGCCCGCGGCCACCTTGATCTTCCTGCCCTTGGCGGTGACGAACTCGCGGTCCACCGGCGTCTTCGACAGACGGGCGCCCTTGTGGTCGTTGCCGTGGCAGGCGGCGCACTGGTCCTCGCCGGTGTGGCCGGGTTTCTTGGCGTAGTCGTTGTGCCAACCGCCTTTGATCCTGCCGCTGCTGGAATTGGGGGTGTTGTCTTCCGCTGCGCCTTTCCACCAGCTGGGATCGTAGACGGGATGCATGTTGTGCGGTCCGCCCAGAACGCCGGCCAGGGCGTCCACCACCTTCGCCCCTTCGTCCAGATCTTCCGATTTGGCGAACGAGTCCGCGGTGTGGCAGACCTGACACTCCGCGATGGGGCCGGTGTGACCCTGCAACTGGAGCGAGGTCACGTTGTCGTTGGAATTGGGATCGCGCATTGGCCAAATCCCATGGGCCGCGCCATGACAGGCGGCGCAGGGCACCTGACCGTGGACATCCTTGCTGGCCCGGTACAGCCTGGCCCTGGTGATGACTGGCCGCGGCGGGCCGCCATTCGGGTCGGGAAAGGTATCGCCGAAACGCATGGAGGTTACCGGCACGGCGAAACGGATTTCGTCCGGATTGGCAGGATCGGGCTGGCGCGGCGACGCCGAGCGGTCGGTTTCGTCGAAGGCCGTCTTCATCACCCCGGCGCTGTAGAAACCGTCCGCGCCGCTCTTGCCGCGGTTGGCGTTGCCGGTGTGGCAGGCGCCGCAGTCGGGCGCGTCGACCCAGGGCCGGTGGCGGGACGTGCCGTCCGGATTGGGGTGAGCCAACGTGGGTCCCCCGGTAACGGCGGTCACGTCGCCGTGGCACTGATAGCAGGTGACGCCGGCGGTGTACATGCGGTCGCGGTAGCTCTGCTCGCGCAGGCCGCCGTGGCACAGCAGGCAATTCTGCTCCATCGGCAGCACCTGGCCGCTGGCGTCCTTCACGGGGAACAAGGTATTCGGCAACGAGCCGGTTTTCGGGTCCCAGTAGCTCCAGTCCTGTCCCAGCGGGACGCCGTATCCGCGGTCCTGGACGCCCAGTTGGCTGGTGCGGGCAATGTCGGTCTTGTGTTCGTCGTTATAGAAAAAGCCGGCGTGAATGCCGTGCACGGTGGACGCCAACATCCCGCCATGATGCGCGCCGGGCAGCGGAAGGCCGAAGGGCATGGTTTGCATGACCGAGGAGTGGCAGGCGCTGTTGGCGTTGGCGCAGCCGATGGGGCCGTCCCAATGAATCTGCTTGTTTTTCAGCACGAAGACGCCGTCATTCCCCATCTCCATCTGGTCGATGTAAGGACCGACGTTGCTGTGCAGGGCGGCCGTGTTGCCGATGGCGGAGTATTCCAGGTCGAACAGGCTGTCGCTGGCTGGTTCGTGAAAAACCAGGGGGTCTCCTCGGCCTTGTTTGGCATAGGCCGGGTTGGAGCCGATGCCGCCGGTGAGGTGGCAGGTGCGGCAGCGCATGTCGCGGGCGGAGGAGATGGCCAGATCGGTCGCGGTCACGGTGCCGTTGCGGTTGCGGGCCTCGATGCGGAACAAGGGGTTGGGGTTGACCCGGCCGGCGTCGTCGATATCGGTGACCGGCAGCAATCGGGCGGCGAAGGCATTGTTCTGGCTGTCGAATCCGCTGAATTCCTGGGGGACGTTGGCCTGGTAGGGTTGATCGATGCCCGGCATGTAGCGGCCATGGTCGGTGTTGACGGTGGTGCCGTTGTGGAAGCCCTCGTCCGGCCGGGTGGTGAGCTTCCCGTCGAGGAAGCCGGCGTAGCTGAAGCTGATATAGTCGGGAGCGAGCAGGTCGGCCTGGTCGGAGGGCCGGACATAGCTGTCGAACCAGTCGCTCTTCTGCACCGTGGCCTGTAGCAAGGGGGCGCCCACCGGCCAGTTCTGGCTGGTGGTATTGATGGAGTCGGGACCTACCGGATCGACCGGATTGGAGGCCGACGAGTAGAACAGGGCCGCGGTGTTGGCGTCGACAATGACGGGCTTTCGCGCCTTCTGGTAGACGAGGGCGTTGATGTTGGTGACCGGCGGCCCGAGCGGGTTAGTGATGTTGGGCATGGTCTTGGCGTCGCTGGCGGTCTGCATGGTCCAATCCTGGTAGGGCAACACCACCCAGTCGTCGGCCTTGCCCTGCATCTGGCTGCCGCTCGCCGGCGCCGACTGCCGGGAGGCTTGCGCCATGCTCTGGATCGCGGGCAGGGCGGCGCCGAAGCCCGGATCGGTATCCGGCGGATTGCCGACTACGACTTCCACCGAGTCCTCGCAGAAGCGTTGCTGCTTGTCCCAGGCCATGAACCGCACCCGGTAGCGGCCGTTGTCGCGGATGAACTGAACTTTGGCGTCGGTGCCGGTGGGGCGCAGATAGAGGGTGGGCGTGGTACCCGGCACCGTCTGGCCCATCGAGCCGCCGCCGAAATCCCATTCCATCTTCAGCGGCCCGGCTTCGGGGTCGTTCAGAGCGGCCTGTCCCCGGAAGCTCACGTCGGTGTTGACTGCGGCATGAACGCTGCCAACGGGTGAGATGATCTGGCACGACGGCGTCTTGGCGCAGGTCTTGGGCCGGCCTTTGACCGTCACCGATGCCGTGGCCTCGCCGGTCTTGGCCTCTACGGTACAGAGCGACCCGGGACGGTCCAGATCGGTCCGGGTCAGCTTGAAACGGTGTTTCGCATCCACCGCCGCCTGTCCCAGCAAGCGTCCGCTGCCGTCGTAGAGATCGACGGCAGTGGCATTGCCCTGCTTGAGCTTGCCCTTGACGCTCAAGGCATGGCCGTTCCATTTGGCTGTGAGAACCATGGCAGGATGGGCTGCGGTCTTTGCCACGGCATCTGCGGCAAATGCCGCGGGCGCCAGCAGCGCACCGATGAACAGAAACCAAAGCACCCGGTAGGTCGGGTAGGTCTCGTCGCACCCAACAAATGCGTTTGCGAGGGGATGACTCTGAGCATCCAGAGCCGTACGCAAACTGAGGGCTGTGCTCCGATTGCAGCCGCGATGATTCATGGTCCTTATCCTTGCTGTTGTGGCCATCTTGAGGTTTCAAGCACTGCGCAGCTTGAATGCATGTTCTCGCCCCCAACGAATTCGCTTACGAGGGGATGACGTTATAAGGCAAAAGTTGTACCCAAATTGCGGAGGATCCTTGGGCTTCAGCGGCGACGGTTCAAGGGCCTTGTCTTGTCGTCGTGATCAGCTGAAATTCGACGGGGCCAAAAGTCTCCCCGACGGATGACCCGTCACAGGTAGATAGCTAGGAGTGAGGCTGCCCAACAGTGAGAGCCCAAGAGTGATGGCTGACAGTAGACAAAATCTCGGCTAAAATGCGCGCCTTCCAGCGGAGAGATGTCCGAGTGGTTTAAGGAGCACGCCTGGAAAGTGTGTATACGGTAATACCGTATCGAGGGTTCGAATCCCTCTCTCTCCGCCATCCGACTGTTCCAGGCAGTCCCAGAATGTCCCCAAGCCCGCAGAATTGCGGGCTTTTTCGTATAAACTACGTCCCAGACTGTCCCACATGATCCCCCGCAAGCCCGTGCTTTTTGGGGGCACATCTGGGGGCATGACCCAACCCGGCCGAGGCTGATGCCCCCAAATGGCCGGAAGCCGCGCCACGTCTGAGGTGTAGCCATGTTGACCGATACCGCGATCAAACGCATCAAGCCCAAGGAGAAGCCCTTCAAGCTCTCCGACGAGAAAGGCCTTTACCTCGAAATCATGCCGACCGGCGCCAAGTATTGGCGGATGAAGTACCGGTTCGGTGGCAAAGAGAAACGCCTGGCATTCGGGGTATATCCGGCCGTGAGCTTGCGGGATGCCCGTGACCGGCGCGATGAAGCCCGCAAGCTGCTGGTGGCCGGGGTCGATCCCGGCGAGAACAAGAAGGCGGCAAAGATCGCGAAGGCGGGCGGCGATTCGTTCGAGGCCATCGCCCGCGAATTCATGGCGAACAAGTCCCCAAGCTGGTCGGCGAGTCATCACCGCCACGTCAAGGAATGCTTCGAGCGCGATGTCTTCCCTTGGATAGGCAGCACACCCATCAAGGAATTGGGTCCGGTCGAGGTGCTGACCATGCTGCGGCGCATTACGGCCCGCGGTGCGTTGGAGACGGCGGCGCGCACCCGTCAGTTCGTCGGCCAGGCCTTCCGTTACGCGGTGGCCACGGGGCGCGCCGACCGCGACCCGACTGGCGACCTGAGAGGCGCGCTGCCCTCCCCCACCAAAGGCCACTTCTCCGCGCTGACCGATCCGCGCGAAGTCGGCGAGATGCTGCGGGCGCTGGCGCGCTATTCCGGCACCCATGTGGTACGGATTGCTCTGCAACTGGCCCCGCTGGTGATGGTGCGGCCGGCGAATCTGGCGCAGATGGAATGGTCCGAACTCGATCTCGATGCCGGGGAATGGCGGATTCCGGCCGAGAAGATGAAGGCCAGGGCGGCGCACTTCGTGCCCTTGAGCAAACAAGCGGTGGCGCTTTTGCGGGAGATATACCCCTTGAGCGGCGACGGGCGGTATGTGTTCCCCAGCGCGACGAATGCCGAGGCCTCCATGAGCCGCGAAACACTGGGCGCTTCCATGCGGCGGCTGGGACTGACCGACAGGCAGACAGCCCACGGGCTGCGCACCACGGCGAGCACCATTCTGCATGAGCAGGGATTCAATTCCGACGTGATCGAGCGGCAGTTGGCCCACGCGGAGCGCAACAAGGTGAAGGCCGCCTATTGCCGGGCGGAATTTCTTCCCGAGCGGCGAAAAATGATGCAGGTATGGGCGGACTATCTAGATCGGCTGAAGCACGGCGCGGAGGTGATTCCGCTGGCGCCAAAGCGTAAGGCTTGATATGAGCGGCGAACTTCTCCTTATCGGTCCGATGATGGAGCGTTGATGCCGTAGCGCCCCTATCTCCGAGTTTTGCCAAGCCTAGCCTTTGGCCGGGCGAAAAGGCGGTTCCCTCGCCGCTGAAGGCTTGGCGCCTATCTTTCTTGAGGGGTTGAACACGCGAGGGTGTGTTATGACCGATCTTCCTTTTACTCCCGAGGAACTGGCGGCGCGTTTCGTAAACTCGGAGGAAGAAGCGGAAGAATTCGTGGCGAATGCTACTTTATCCGCTTCAGACCTGAGGAGGTACCTGGCTGACGTCATCGTTGGAAAAAACCCAGCCGCCGCCCGCGCGCTGATTGGCTATTTTTACTGGCGCATTGAAAATTATGAGGACTACGACAGAGACGTTTTGCACGAGTACTTAAGGCATGCCTTCGGCCGAATCCTGGGAAAGGGAGAGTCGAAACCAAAATCGGCAGATGTCGCTTTTGGTTTGAAACGTGGACGCGGCGAATATCCTCGGCCCGATCACTTGGCACGTGATGTAGCCATGGCCGCGCACGTACATGTTTTGCAAACCTACAAGAACTTCACGTGGCTTGATGCGGTCACTGAGACGGCTGGCTTGTTTTTCGATGAAGGCGGTGAAAAGGCCGTTGAAGCCGCCTGTAGAGATTTCAAAGACTTCGTTGGGCATTTTACATACGAAGACCTGAAAGACTTGGCCCCTACGCTCCGGCCATAAATCGCGTTATGACCGATTAGAGCGCTACACCCAAATCCGGACAATCCCGCACAGCCCCGCGCAATTCCGCGCAGGCCTTAGATGACGGGAGATAGCTATATGGTGACGCCTTCGGCGGTAGCGCTTCTGCGCCGACCGCGTGTCTCGGATTTGACGGGTAAATCTCGTACGAAAATTTACAACGACATCGCCGCGGGCCTTTTCATTCGGGGCGTAGCGCTCGGCGGCGGCCGTGTTGCCTGGCCCCTGCACGAGGTCGAGGCGATTAACCGGGCCCGTATTGCTGGCGCGACGGACGACGATATCCGGGAACTGGTCGCCCAGCTCCACGCCGCGCGAACCGGAGAAGGTGCGATATGAACGGCACCACGCCCAGTTTGCACGAGCTTTGGCGGGACGGATGGTTGGTGGATGCCGAATCCGGCGCGCTGCTGCGGCTCAGCAAGTTCGAAGAAATCATCCCGCGCCGCGACGGATGTGGCGATGCATTTACCAAAGGTCGATCCCGGCGGGTGGTTCGCTGGCCCTGGGCCGTGGCCAAGGAGGGCGAATTATGACCGGGCAAGCTGCGGCGGTGTGTTGGCAGAAACCACGCTGGCGCCGTCGCCGGCATCGCAACCAGTACGAGGCTTACGTTCGGTACGCCGACTGGCGACTATGCCTGCTCCGGGCCGGAACGAAGGCACCGACCGGCAAAGGGTGGAACCGGGAAGAGAACGCAATCAGCGACCCGGATCAGGCGGCCACGCTGGAGGCGGCAGGTCTGCTCCACGCCTGGAGCGGCACGGCGACGCTGGACATCGACGATTATCAATCGGCCGTGGAATGGCTGGGAGATCGAGGAATCGACCTCATCGCCCTGTTGGGCGCTCCGGAAGCGGTGCAGATCGTTTCCGGCAAGCCGGGCAAAGCGAAGCTGCTGTTCCGGCTTGCGACGCCAAAGCCGAGCGTAAAGGTTACCGGGGCCGACGGCCAAGTCATCCTTGAATTGCGCTGCGGCTCGGCAGACGGTCTGACCGTGCAAGACGTGCTTCCGCCTTCGCTGCACCCGGACACCGGCAAACCCTATCAGTGGGGCGGTACCGGCAAGTGGTGGAGTCCGCCGAAAATGTCGGAGGCCCTACTCAATATTTGGGACGAGCTGGGGTCTTCAGCACCACGGCGGGCGGAGCGGACGATGCAGCACACCGCCCCGGCGCAGACGCTCGACGCTTCGGGGCTCCAAGACCTGCGTGAGGCGCTGTTTACACTCTCGGCCGATCCCTACGATATGTGGATTAAGGTCGGCCTGGGACTCTCTGGATTGGGCGATACAGGGCGCGGGCTATGGATGGCATGGTCGGCTACGTCGGACAAGTTCGATCCGGCCGCGGCGGCGAAGAAGTGGGAGAGCTTCGACGGCGCCAGCGCCGACTACCGCACGATCTTCGTCGAAGCGCAGCGCCATGGATGGACCAACCCGGCCCGCGAACGGGCGGCGCGGAGCCGGGTGCCACACCCGGCGGAAGCGGGCGAACCCCCGGAAATGGCCGCGCGTCAGCGGGGGGCTACCGGACGGGGCGAACGCGAAGGCAGGAGCGCCGAGCGCGCCAACGCCCGCGTGGAAGCCGGGCCAACGACGTGGCCTGAGCCGCTGATTCCCGACGGCACCGATGTTCCGAATATCCCCGACATACTGCTGCCCGGCTGGGTCGGCAGTATGTCTGAAGCGGTCTCGGCCTCTTGCCAAACGCCCAGCGCAGCGGCGGTTATGGTGGCGCTGGCGACGGTGGCGACCTGCTGCCAGCGGCGCTTTGAAGTATCGCCCCACGCCACCGGCTACGTGGAACCTTTGAGCTTATGGACCATCACCGCGATGCCACCAGGCAGCCGGAAATCCGCAGTGATGGGTGCGCTCACCCAACCACTGGTCCGCTGGGAAAAACTGCAACGTGACCGGCTCCGGCCGGAAATCGCGCGGCGGCAGGCGGCACGGGCCATCGCGGAAAAGCGTATCGAAGCCCTCAAGAAAAAGGCGATGCGGGCCGAATCCGCGGAAGCGCGGCAGGCGTTGACGGGAGAGATTCAGGCCGAGATTGAGGCTACGCCGGCCGAGCTGCTAGCTCCGCGGCTATTCACGAGCGACAGCACGTCGGAGCGCACCCAACAATTGGTCGTCGAGCACGGAGAGGCGATGGCGTTTCTCAGCGACGAGGGTGGCATTTTCCAGGTCATGGGCGGTGCTTATTCCGGAGGCATGGCATCTGTTGACGTATATCTGCAAGGCCACTCGGGGAGCAGCATGCGGGTGGACCGGGGCGGGCGATTGGCCCATGTCGACCGGACGGCCGTGACCATGGGCCTGATGCTGCAACCCGGCGTTCTGGCAGACGTGGGGAAGAACCGCCGGTTTAAGGATTCCGGATTGCTAGCGCGCTTCCTATACGTGATTCCTCAATCCAATGTCGGCCAACGGGACGTACGGCAGCACGTCAGCGTTTCGGAAGATATTCAACGAGATTATGAGGCCGGACTGTTTCGGCTCCTGGAGGGCCGGACGGAACCCGTTTCCGCGCCGCGAACACTGGCCTTCGCCCCCGACGCTAAGGAATGCTGGTTGTCCTTTGCCGAGGAGATCGAGCGCCAACACGGCGCGGGGAATCCCCTGGAACACATCACCGAGTGGACGAGCAAACTGCCGGGCGCGGTGGCACGCATCGCGGGTTTGCTGCACCTGGCAATGCAGGGGCCGACCGTGGACGTGATTGGGCTCGATCCCGTAGAACGGGCCACCGAGCTGGGCCGGCTGCTGATCCCCCACGCGCTGGCTGCGTTCGGGCTGATGGGTATGGCGAAGCAGGAGGAGGACGCCCATGCGCTGCTGCGCTGGCTGCGGGCCGGGCAGCGGCGGACCTTCCGGGCGCGGGAGGCACACCAGGCTTTACGGGCACGTTTTGCCCGCAAGGAGCAGCTCGACCGGGCGTTGGTGACACTCGAGGAGTGGCTGGTCTTGCTCGGCAACCGGCAGGTGCCCGCCAGTGAACGCGGCGGACGGCCGACACGGGAGTACCTCGTCAATGAGCGGGCGCTGGGTCCTGCGGATGCGGCGTGACGGTCCGGATACACAGAACTACACAAAACCCTCAAAACCTCCCGACAAGGGGGTTTTGTGAAGGCATTCCGGTTCTGTGTTTCACAAAACCTCGTGCTTTTTCGGCTTCTGTGCAACAAAAAAGGCGGGTTTCGTGTATTTGTGAATTACGCCTTAAAGGTTTTTTTAACTTAAATATCATCATCTTAATACACAAAATCAACATTACCCCGGAAATCTCTACACAAAACCTCAAAACCCCCTAAGAAGGCAAAACAGGTTTCGTGGGTTTCGTGTAATGAGTTGGGGGTGTAGGTGTGATTTTGAGGGGTTTGGCGTCCGGCGGCGGTCGCCGACCCTGGTACCCGGCTGGCCCAGCCGGGCGAGTTCGCGCCGTGAGGCGCCTTTATCACTTGGAGTGAAAAATGGTTGAGTTTGACAGCAGAGGGCTTCCCCGATTTCCGTATAAGCCGAGCGTTCCAGCGCGCAAACGCTTCGATTGGCGTTCGCAGTGTGGTGATCGAGAGTTCATGCGGTGGCTTGTTGAGGATCGGGACCGGTTCATTCTCAAGCTGGAAAAGCGGATCGACGAGCTAGAGGCGAAGCTCAAGGAGGCCGGCATCGAATAATTGCAAGGTGATAACATCACATTTCAGAGAAATGGAGAGGGGGGGGTATCCCCCTTCACAAACGAACATGAAGCATGAGGTTAATCCATGAGTAGCGGCGGCGGCGGGGCGATGACCCCGCAGATTACGGCGCAGGAAACGGAGTACGCGAACGTGCTCCAGAACATCCTGGGCGCATCGAATGCGATCGCGGCGCCCGTTGAGAAGTTCGCGGTCCGAAACATGAAGGCGCTGGACACGCCGCTGGCTTACAACTCGGCCGGCGGGCTGGGGTTGAGCCATGCGGTGCAGCAGATGGCACCGATGCAACAGCGAGCGATGGCCAACACCATGGCGGCGGGCGCGGCACCGGGAAGCGGGCGCTTCATGGCGGCTCAAACGCAACTGGGGCTGGCGGATGCGAAAGCCCGGGCGCAGGGCTCGACTCAGGGCCGTCTGGGCCATCTCGATAAGCGGCTGGGGCTGATGAATGCGGCCGTCGGCGCGGGTCGGCAACGGCTGGGGTCGGCTCTGGATACGTTCTCGGGCCTGTCCGACAAGGCGAACGCCTGGGAGCGGCAGCGGGCCAAACTGGCGCAAGCGAACGCTTCTTCCGGTGCTAATTGGGGGCAGATCGCCGGCATGGTGGGCGGTGCGGCGCTGGGTGCGATGACCGGCGGCGCGGGCCTGGCCTTGACGGCGGCGGCCCTGGGTGGCGGTCTGGGGTCCGGGCTTTCTAACGCAACGAGGTGATGACATGAGCATGGGGGGCGGCGGTGCGGATGCAGGCACCGAGCAGTTTCAACTGAACGCGGCGGATAAGGTGTTGCGCGACCAGGCGTTCCAGGATTTGAACACCTGGTCGGGCCGGTATCAGCCGATAGAACAGAAGCTGGCCAAGATGGCGCGGGGCGGTCTGATGGGCGACGGAATGAAGCAAGTCGAGCTGGGCTTGAAGGATGCCCTGGCCGCGCAGCCGGCGATGTTGCAGCGACAAGATGAACGGTTCGGGCTGACGCTGACACCGGAACAGCAGGCGTACCGGGCGCGCCATCTGGGATTGTCGAATGCGGCGACCACGGTGGCGGTGAAGAACGCTTCTCGGCTGGGCCTGGCAAACGCCATGGCCGGGATGGCGTTCGGCAGTCCGAGCGGCGTTTCGCAGTAGATCGTGGCGCGGATGAAATAGCCACGAGGCGCCCTGCAAGCGATTGCGGGGCGTTTTTTCATCACCCTGGGGCGTTCCCGGTCCAAGCGGAGCACCCCGCTGTCTTGGAGTGCATCGTGAGCCGGAACAAGTACCACGGGCGGTTTGCCCTGGAGCGGTACCGCGGCTACTGGCTGTGGGCGGTACAGCGGCGGGAGGTCCTGAAGCGGCCGTACCCGAAGGCGATGGCGTGCGGGCGTACCGATACGGAAGACGAGGCCTATGGCCGGATCGCCGCTGCGCTAGCGGGGTTGGCGTTCGGGACCATCACCGGCGGGTGGGCGCCGTCCTGGGCCAAGGTGCGGGAGCAGCTCCGGGCGGAAGGGGAAACGCGGCGCTCCGAGGGTTCGAGGGCTTGGGCGGCGTTCAAGGCGGAGCGAGGGCCGCGAGGCTTGGCGGAACTGGCGGAGGCCGGTCGGCGGTTCCGGGCCGGCTGGGAGGCGGAATTGCGGCGCCATGGCGAACAGCGACGGCAACAAGCCTTCGCCGGAGCGGAATTCGCGGCGTTCTGCCAGGCGACGGGATTGGAACCCGGCGGATCGGTCGGAGGAAGCCTGGCAGGCGTTCCAGGGCTGGCGGATCGAGGACATGATCCGGCAGGCCCGGCTGGCGCAGGCGGAAGCCGAGGCGGCCTTCCGGCGTGGCCAGGCCGGGGAGCGAGCGGGATATGGGCTAAGCTTCGCGGCATTCCAGCGGCACGAGGATTTGAGGGTATTGGGACTGCAAGGCTACGAAGACGCGGCGGCGATCAAGACAGCCTGGCGGCGGCTGGCGATGCGGCTGCACCCGGACCGGGGCGGCGATCATCAGTCCTTCACGCGAGCGAAGGCGGCTTATGAACGGTTGATGGGGTGAAACGATGCAGACTGAGGCGACCGAAGCCATTGTGCTACTTCAGCAGGCCAAGCAGCTCGACCAAGCAGCCCAGGAGGCGCGTTACGCGGCGTGCTGGTTGCTTGCGGCCTGTGATGGCTGGACGATCCAGAAAGCGGCGGAGCGGGCCGGCTGGAGCAAGGACGGACTCGCGCGGTTGGTGCGGGGCATTGCCGGCGGGATGGAGGATTGATTGACCCTTCCGCAGAGACGGCGGTATGCTCCACTCAACGCCCCGCGTGGCAGCGCTCCTCCCCGGCGTTTGAGCCGGTCTGACTGAGAACCACGCGGGGCTTTTTGCGCTTGGGGCTTCACCCGATGCCCCTGGCGGCGCGTTTGGCGGATGCGCTACTCCTTTTCGTCTCCGCCCCTTTCCTGTGGCCCTCCGGCGGTCTTGGGACCGTTCCCGGCGCTGAACGGCAATTCCGGTTTTCTGGAAGAATTAAGCAAGATCAAAAGGTTGAGGGAACAAGGCGTTCCTGCTTTCGGTGTGCCGCTCTCTCAGGCCTGGTGCAGCTCTTCCCGGATCGTTTCCCGCACCACGTCGGCAAGAGTCAAGCCCTGGGCGAACTGTCGCAAGGCTTCGTTCATCAGCGTTTGGTAGTTGCCGCCTGCCATCTCCGCCCGCGCCTTGAACACGGCCAGGGTGTCATTGTCCACCCGGATGGTGATGCGGGACTTCCCTCCGTGCTCGGCTTGCAGTCGCGCCAAGTGCGGGACTTCCCGGACGGGTTTGGCGTCGGTGAAGTCCATATCGGCGTAGCGGTCATACATCGGGTCGGAATTGTTGCTCATAGCGTTTTCGTTGAGGTTGGTTCGCTTTCCAGGCCGAGATCAGCCGCACGTTGTCTCCGCGCGGCGTCCAGACCACGATCAGAATCCGTCCCTTGGCGCCCATGCCAAGGGTGACGAAGCGGTGTTCCCCATCGGTGTCCACGTCTTCACGTGTCAGGGCGTAGGGATCGAGCAAGACCGCTTGCGCTTCCTGGAAGGTCACACCTTCATGTTTCAACGGATTGGCCGCGGCTTTCTCAGGATCGAATTCGATCTTCATCGGGCGAGTATATGCACAATTGTGCATACCGTCTATGACGCGACTATCGCGAGGGGTAGAATGAATCCGCTTCTCTCTGCCCGGTGCTGACCGGCGGCCCGCTGGCCTGGTGGGGCTGACCGGTGTCAAGGCAGGCCATAAGCCAGAGTTCGTGGAGCGTGGATGCGCAGCGCTCCGGAGAAGTTTTCTCGGCCAAGGACCGGGCAGGCCAACCCGCTATACTCCTCGTTGCTTCCCTCCGCTCAGCGCTGGCCGGCGGGTCACTGGTCTATGACGGCCTGACCGGCATCAAGACGGGTGGTATGCCGGAATCCGCGGGGCGTGTTGGCGCGCCGCTCCGGGGAAGCCTCCCGATCACCACCAGGGCGCAGGTTCAGCCGGCCTCCTCGGCTCGGGCTATAATCCGCCGTGCTTTCTCCCGCCCAGCGTCGGGCGTTGCCTGGCCGGTTTCCACAACAGGCTGACGCGCAAAGACGGACGAGCCGCCGGGGCTCGGGGAGCGTGACTGCGCAGCGCTCCGGGGAAGCCCTTGATTCGGTCCCAGCGCCCTTGCTGGCGTCTTCCCCTATTCCCTCGCTCCCTGCCCTGCTGCTACACTCTGAGCCGTTCCCTGGACGCATCCAGGGCCGGGCGTGGAAACCCGGACTTGCATAGGCGCACCAGCGCCATGACAGGCGCTTTTTTGTGCCTGTCGGTTTCCCATGGCGGGCGGTGCGGGGCACGGTTCGTCCGTGGCCGGACCTATGCCCGGTTTTCCACCCCCGTATCGTCCGTCACCATTGCACCGTGGAAAGTGCCGGTGACGGTTCCCAGCTACAGCATAGGAGCCACACCATGACACCCAAGCCTACGGGCGACCACCGCCCGGATTCCGTCCTGACCCTCCCCCAAACCACGGCCTTGGTCCGCGACTGCGGTTTCTTGGCCGGCGAATTGAACGCCTTGGCCAACTACGCCGAGAGGTTGTCCATCGCCAGCCCTGGCGACGGCCGAATCGACGACATCGCTAAATGGGCCGATGACGCCTACAGCCTGCTTCGTAGCGCCTATCGCGCCGCGTGTGCATTACAGGTTTCTGCCGAGGCGGGCAGCCAAGTGGGTGCGGCATGAACGCTCTAGACCGCGTTACCGCCACCCAAACCAACCCAGTGATTTCCCCGCTGGACCGCGCCGACACACTGGTCCAGGCGGCGATGGTTATCCGGCATGTGGCCTATGGCGTGTTGCCCGGCCGTGAACCTCTGTCTTTACAGCAAACGCAACTGCTTCTGGAAGCGGCGGCTCGGGCCTTGGAGTTCGAGGCCGGACAGGGAGGGCAGCGCCATGCTTGAGCGCATCGAGCTGTTCCTGACGGCCTTGGGGGCGGTGGATGTGGTTTGCACGGTGGCGGATGCGGTCGCGGCCTGGCTGGCGGGAGGTGGGGTATGAACGGCCGGAACGAACCCATCGACCTGAACACGGCGATGAACAACGGCATCCTGATGTCGCAGGCCATCGCGGCGGGGCTGGAACTGTTGCGGGTGAACCGCAGCGATGATCCCGGCCTGTCGGACGATCGCTACGCGGCGTTCTGCTGGTGGCTGGAGCAATCGGCCTTGGAACTGGAACCGCTGTTCCTACAAGCGATCGAGGAGCAGAACCGCCGGCAGCAACAGGAGGCGGAACGTGGCGATCCGTGACGGTAAACCGGTCACGGCGGCGAGCCTGGCACAACGGGTGGTCGATCTGGCGGAGCGCGCCAAGGCTTGCCCTGAGCGCAGCCGAACGCCGGGGCAGCCGGAAACGCCCTGGCCTGCGCCTTTCCCGGCTGAGCGCAACTGCGGACGGATACCGTTGGGGCTGGCCCTGGTGCAGGGTTCCAGCATCCAGCCGAAACCCATCCGCTGGCTGTGGCCGGGCTGGCTGGCGAAGGGCAAGCTGCACGTGATCGCGGGCCAGCCGGGGACGGGCAAGACCAGCATCGCCCTGGCCCTGGCGGCGACGGTGACGGCGGGCGGGTGCTGGCCGGACGGAACCGGAACCGATCCGGGCAATGTGCTGGTGTGGTCGGGCGAGGACGACTTTCACGATACGCTGGCGCCGCGCCTTCTGGCTTCCGGCGCCGATCTGGGGCGCTGCTTCTTCGTGGGCGACATGCAGGCCCACGACGGCCGGCGGCCGTTCGATCCGGCGCAGGATATGCCGGCCTTGGCGAGAGCGGCGCGTGAAGTAGGCGACATCCGCTTGATCGTGGTCGATCCCATCGTGGCGGCCATTGCCGGCGACAGCCACAAGAACGCCGAGACCCGGCGCGGATTGGCGCCCCTGGTGGAACTGGCGGCGCGGCTGGATTGCGCCTTGCTGGGCATCTCGCACTTCAGCAAGGGATCGGCCGGACGCGATCCGCTGGAGCGGGTGACCGGCTCCTTGGCCTTCGGCGCCCTGGCCCGGATCGTGTTCGCGGCTTTCAAGCAGTCCAAGGACGACGGCGGCGGGCGCTGTTTCTGCCGGGTAAAGTCCAACATCGGGCCAGACGATGGCGGGTTTGCCTACGACCTGAGCATCGAGGACTTGGCGGACCACCCGGGCGTGACAGCTTCGCATGTGGCCTGGGGTAATGCCGTGGAAGGCTCGGCACGGGCGCTACTGGCTCGGGCGGAGGCCTCGGGGAGTCTGGATGAGATATCGGCCTTGGAGGAGGCTTGCGCCTTTCTGGTGGAGCTGCTGGCGGATGGGCCGGTGACGGCCAAGACCGTTAAACAGGAAGCCGAAGACGCCGGTATTTCCGAAAGGACGCTGAAACGGGCGCGGAAGAAACTTGCCCTGTCCGTGACGAAAACCGGGATGGAGGGCGGCTGGGTCTGGTCGATCTGATGCCGAAGGGGGCCAAGCCGTTGGCACTCTTCGAAGGGGGCCAAATGTACCGAAGAGGGCCATACTTTTCCTTGGCACTCTTCATGGGCGTTTGGCCCCCTTCGGGAGCAGGAACCCCATGCCGGCCCCTTGCCTGTGGGTAGCGTTTCAAGTCCAGTGCGCCCCAAACATTCGAACACCCTGCCACAGACCGCCTATCCAGCCACGCCGGTCCTTGCAAAGACCGAGAACCGGCGATGGTGAGACAACGAAAACTACATATGGAGAGGAATTACTTTATGAAAGAAACCCTGGATACCGTCGAAGCTGCAGAACTCATGCGTGTGTCTCTTGGAAAAATGACAGAATTAGCCAGGACTGGAGAAGTACCCGCCGTAATGCTCGGCACGCACTACCTGTTTCTGCGCGACGAACTGCTAGAGTACCTCCGCACGCGCGCAAAAGAAGAACAACGGCTGCGCAGGGAGATGGCCGACGCTGCCCGCCGCATGGGAGATCAAGCAGCAGAAAAACGCGGTCGTGGACGCCCACGCCGTCGCCCGCCTATTGACCTAAGAGCCTATCCAGACCCGGCAGATTAACGGGCATCCGACCCGGCGCAAGCTGAAGAGATTTACCCCCAGCTGATCGCCGCCGCGAAGACCGACACAGGAGCGGAAGCGACAAATGCCAAGCGCTCCAAGAACGGGCACATAGTGCCGGCGACTCACCTGGATGGCTCGGAAACCGGCGCCAATGGCACAGCCAATACGAATACGCCTCTGAGCGTCTTAGCTGTCAACCTTCGGGCCAAACTATAGGAGGTTCACTTCGAAGCGCTCCAGCACCGGCTAGCATACCCGGCCTGCCTTAGCTCCAAGAGGCGTTGAAGGGGATCTTTTCCGAAGATAGCACGTGAAGTACCGCGGCGCGGCCGCGAGGACGGACACCAGCCACCTTACCGGCGGGGATGACACAGCTCGCCCCGCCACCGCGGGCGGGATGATAGCAAAGCCCATGCTCGAACGTCCTGCCCGATCCTGCCGCGATGCGCGTCTATCATTTTGTATACCTGTGAGAGACGTGATAGACCTGCCTGCAACCCGCATTCTACCGTCTACCTTAAGTTTATTTTTCGCTTTTGATAGACGGATGATCTTTTCTTTGAAGACTTATGATAGACTTCCTATCGTGTTCAATTCGTCTCCGTGGGGAGTGCTTGCCATGAAACACCAGACCATCGGTTACATTCGGGTTAGCTCGGTCGGCCAAAACACTGACCGGCAGTTGGTAGGAATAGCGTTGGATCGAGTCTTCGAGGAAAAGGCCAGCGGGAAGACAATCACCGCTCGTCCTGTCCTGGCAGAATGCCTATCCTACGTCCGGGCTGGGGATACGCTGGTTTGTCATTCCATGGATCGGCTGGCGCGCAACACGGAGGAGCTGCTGGGCTTGGTCCGGGCATTAACCGGCAAAGGCGTGACGGTCCAGTTCGTTAAAGAAAACCTGACCTTTTCAGGGTCCGACGCCGATCCGTTCAAGAACCTGATGCTCAGCATGCTGGCAGCGTTCGGGCAATTCGAGCGTGAGCTGATCAACGAAAGGCGGCGGGAAGGTGTAGCAGCTGCCCGTGCGAGGGGAAAGAAGTTCGGGGCACCGCCCAAGCTGACACCGGAACTGTGCCAGCAGATCGATACGCTCTTGGCATCTGGCGCGAACAAGCGGACCACTGCTAAGACGGTCGGAATTGGGGAGGCTACTCTGTATCGCTATCTGAGCGAAAAGAGCTTGAACACACAGATGTAAAAATAGGGGGCATATTTGGGGGCATGAAGCCCGGTCACCAAGATCATGTGATAGGTAGAATGCGGCTTACGAGGCACGTTCGATTGCCTCTCTCCCATCCGACTGTTCCAGGCAGTCCCAGAATGTCCCCAAGCCCGCTGATCTGCGGGCTTTTTCGTTGAGCTTTCCAACTCGGCATTTTCCATTCCCAGGCAGGTGCCGGCCGTTCCCCGCTCCAATGCCGGCGAGGAGACCGGCCAGATACCCTGCTCGGCCCCGGCCGCTACCGCTTCACGCCGCTGGAAATGCCGCCCGTACCGAAGTTGTTGCTCCACTGCCCCACGAAGACCTGCTTGTTTCTGGCAAGCTGAAGATCAAAAGTCGAGCTGCCGCCGCTGAAATCCATTTGCAGGGACGCTTCACAATTCTTGTCCGCACTGGCGGTTCCGGTTACATCGAATGCCATGTGATGGCCCATCACACAATGGCCGGTGAATGCTCCCCCCACGACGTTGATTTGGCGCCGTCCGGTGTGCTGCTCCGCGAGATTGGACTGGTACATGATCCATGTGCCGTTGAGGTCTGGGGTTTTGCATCCGGCCTGCAGTTGTGCACTGAACAGGACGGCAGGGAGGGCAGCAAGCAGCAGTTTTTTCATCTTCGTAATGCCTCATTTTCCTTCTTTTGGGACCGATCGCCCCATCCACAAGCACAAGGCGACATTTCTTGCGCGCGATGTCGCGGCCTGTCGCCTTTGCAAACCTCGTGCCCCACACATCGCGGAGCCATCCGATTGATTTCTGAGTGGGGGAAAGGAAGGATTTGTGCCTTGCATGCTTGTATAGAGTCATATACCGCAGTTCATGAGCGATATCACATACCCGCATAGGACCGCAGGCGACCATACTCAAGCTGGAACATTACTCGCCGAGTGATAAGCTTATTTTCGATGGCCACGACGCTCGAGGACAAATTCATGACGAAGGTCCCGCTCACTCAAGCGTTATTCCCTCATCCGGGCAGTCCAAGGCATCGCGCCGAGGTCGCCGGCACCCCCGCCGCCTCAGACTGAATTGCGGCCAGGAGGACGGAACAGCCATGGCACCAATCACGGTACTGAAGGCTTCACTGGATTACCTGCCCCATGGCTATTGCTATGCGTGGGTTCCCGAGCTGCTCTGGCTGCACGTGGTCTCCGATCTGGTCATCGCCGCCGCCTACTATGCGATCTCCATTGCCCTCCTCTATTTCGCGAAACGACGGCGAGACGTGGTTTTCCGCAGCGTATTCCTCCTGTTCGGCCTGTTCATACTGGCATGCGCCAGTACGCACTTCATGGGGGCCTGGACGGTCTGGTATCCCGCCTACTGGACCGACGGCGCCATCAAGGCGATTACGGCAGTGGTGTCCCTCGGTACCGCGATTCTGATCTGGCCACTGATACCGCAAGCCCTGCAGATTCCTTCTCCCAGACAATTGCTTGAACTTAACGAGAATTTGGCGAGTGAGGTCATCGAGCGCAAACAGGCGGAAGAACGCTTGCGCAAGCTCATCGACGCGGAACCCGAATGTGTCAAAACGGTAGGCGCTGACGGCACCCTCCTCGACATGAACCGGGCGGGCCTGCGAATGATCGAGGCGGAATCGATCGAAGATGTCCGAGGAAAGTCAGTCTCCTCGCTCGTCGTTCCTCCGGATCGGGAGCGGTTCGAAGCTTTCAATCGGCGGGTATTGGCAGGCGAAAGCGGCACGCTGGAATATCAGATCATCGGCCTCAAGGGCGGAAAGCGCTGGATGGAGACCCACGCAGTGCCTTTCGCAAGCAGGCCCGGCGCCCCCGACACGGTGCTAGCGGTCACCCGTGATATTACCGAACGTAAACTGGCGGAAGAAGCCGTCCGGCTGGCGGCAACGGCTTTCGAGACCAGCGAAGCCATCATGATCACCGATGCCGCGGGTATCGTGCAGCGCGTCAACTCGGGCTACACCGCGATCACCGACTATACCTCCGATGAAATCGTCGGCACGCCTTCGGAATTTCTACGCCCTGGCGCGAACGAAGGCAGGATTTCGTCGCCGACAATTTTGGAAACCTTGACCGCGACCGACTGCTGGAAAGGAGAGGTCACTGCCCGACGCAAGAACGGGGATGTCTTTCCGGTATGGCTTTCTATCAAAGTGGTACGGAACGACGAGAAAATCCTGACACATTATGTCGTGACGTTCGTCGACATCAGCGAGCGCAAGCGCGCACAGCAGGAAATCGAACAGTTGGCCTATTTCGATTCGCTGACGGGACTGCCGAACCGGCGCCTATTTCTCGAGCGGTTGAATCAGGCCGTCGGCGACAGCCGCGTCAACGGATCCCGCTGCTCACTGCTATTCGTCGATCTCGACCGGTTCAAGCATCTCAACGATGCGCGCGGCCACACGGTGGGAGACCAACTGCTGCGCAAGGTAGCCGAACGACTGACTGAGGGCATTGGTCGCGACGATATGGTCGCCCGCCTGGGCGGCGACGAGTTCGTGATCCTGCTCGACAACCTGGATGACGAAATCGAACCTGCATACCGGCGTACCATGGAAGTTGCAGAAAATCTCCGGCTGATGCTGCAACGGCCCTTTCTCCTTTCCAGCGGCCAGCATTACGTCACCGCGAGCATCGGCACCGCTGTGTATCCGTTCGATACCGGCTCGGCCGACGATCTGCTGAAAGCGGCGGACATGGCCATGTACCAAGCCAAGGCGGCAGGCCGAAATACGGTGAGGGCCTATGCGTCGACCATGCAGGCGGTGGCCGAAACGCGCCTGACCCTGGAGAGGGACATGCATGCGGCATTGGAACGCGGTGAGTTCCGGCTCTACTTGCAACCGCAGGTCGATGGGGCTGGCAGAACCGTCGGAGCGGAGGCGCTGCTGCGCTGGCAGCACCCGACCGAAGGACTCCTGCTGCCCGACAAGTTCATCGCACTGGCCGAAGAAACTGGGCTGATTCTGCCGATTGGGGAATGGGTATTCGAACAAACCTGCCGCGAAAGCGTCCGTCTGTCACAGGCCGGACATACGCTGAGCCTGTCCGCGAATATCAGCCCCCGCCGTTTCCAGCAATCCGACTTCCTCGAACGGGTCCAGCGAATCCTCACCCGAACTGGCGCCAATCCTCACGATCTGATCTTCGAAATCACGGAGGGGTTACTGGTTTCGGACATCGACGATGCCATCGCGAAAATGAGCGCCCTGGAGCGGGTCGGAATCCGGTTTTCGGTCGACGACTTCGGCACCGGTTACTCGTCGCTGGCCTACCTGAAGCGCCTGCCACTCAGCGAGTTGAAGATCGCACAAACCTTCGTGGAAGACTTGCCAGACGACCCCAACGACGTTGCGCTGGTCGAAACCATCCTGTCGATGGCCTACCATCTGAACCTGGAAACCATCGCCGAAGGCGTCGAAACCCGCCCCCAGCTTGAATTTTTGAAAAACAGAGGCTGCACGCGATTTCAAGGGTATTATTTCAGCCGGCCGCTCCCGGCTGCGGAATTTTTCGAGAGGCTGGCTGACGCCAGCCCCTCGCCTTGACTCAATCTGCCGGTCGCATCAGAGGCGTTTCGATACCGATCTCGCTCTCGCATTTCGGGCATGCATACCACGTCTCGGCGTCCGATCCCCAGGCATAACTGCCGTTCCCGTCCGCCTCCATCGGCACGAGTTCCCTGCCCCGCCCCCGCCAACCGCATTCCGGGCACAAGTACATGGACCGCTCCATCTCATCCAAGAAACGCTGAAAGGCGACGAAGCTCATCTTGTCCATCGACATTCGGGCGGAGCTGATATGAAAGCGGATCCCTGCCGCCTTATCGTCGCAATCCTTGATAATGCGTCTGGCCATGGCGATTCCCCGTTATTGTTGTTGGTAAGCTGGCGCCGGTAATTGTGCTATCTGTGTCGAATAACGTACTCCTTCTTGGATTAACAGGTCAAATCCCACACCCCAGCCGCCCGACCGTGGTCAGCGGAACAGGCCTGTCACCGACGAGGGCGATATGAGGACATGAAGGATTAGGGACGACAACAGTCCGGCTGCCACATCGTCGAGCATGACGCCCCAGCCGCCGGCCGTGCGGCGGTCGATCGCCCGGATCGGCCAGGGTTTGACGATGTCGAAGAACCTGAAGAGGGCAAAGCCCAGCAATACGTTCGGCCATGAGGCGGGGATGCCCCACATCGTGATGAGAAAACCGACGATTTCGTCCCACACGATCGCGGGGTGGTCGGCTTGACCCAGGGCTCGGCCGCAGCGCCCGCAGGCGACCACGCCGAGCCCCAAGAGCACAACGACGATAGCCGAATAGACCGCTGGACTGGCGCCGGTGAACAGAAGATACAGCGGGATTGCCGCCAGGGTCCCAAAGGTGCCGGGCGCCCAGGGTGCCAGCCCGGCACCAAAGCCGACGGCAATCAAGCTCCAGGGGTTTTGGCATGCCTGGCGGAACTCGATGCAGCGGCGCTTCATCTTTACGTCTCCCCGGAAGAAAAGTGCAGATAGCCGGACCGTGATAACTCGACTGGGCCGCCGGAGCGCCGGACGCTCAGTCCGGATCCGGCACGGATCGTGCCGATGCGCGTCACCGGCGTCGCGGCGGCTTCGGCGGCAAGCGCGATCGCCTGGGCATGGAGGGGTGGCGCGGTGAAGCACAATTCGTAGTCGTCTCCGGCGACCAACGGCATCTCCCAGTCACCGGAATCCGCCACGTACCGGCAGACGCTCGCCGATAGCGGCAGGGCCTCCCAGTCCACCTCGGCTCCGACGGAACTCTGTTCGAGGATATGCCCCAGATCCGCCGCCAGACCATCGGAAACATCGATGCCGGCGCTGGCCAATTCCCCGAGGCGTAAGCCGAAGGCAGTCCTGGGTTCGGGAGCTTCCAGCCGATCCAGCGCCTCCTCGTCCGGGACAAGATAGGCGCCCCGCCTGATCTTCAGGCCCAGGCCGGCCAGGCCGATACTGCCGGTGACATAAACGGCATCACCGGGCTCGGCGCCCGACCGTTTCACTGCCGATCCGCCGTCCACGGTCCCCAATGCCTGGACGGTGACGGCAAGTGGCCCCCGCGTGGTATCCCCGCCGATGAGCTGTACGCCGTAGCGCTCGGCGAGTCGGAAGAAGCCTTGAGCAAAGGCAGCGATCCAGTCGGGATCGTTTTCCGGCAAGGTCAAGGCCAGCAAGGCCCACCTCGGCCTGGCCCCCATGGCGGCCAGATCGCTGAGACTGACCGCGAGCGCCTTGTGGCCGAGCCTCATCGGGTCGGCGTCGGGAAAAAAATGGATGCCAGCGACGAGGGTGTCGGCGGTCAGGGCAAGCCGGGTGGCCGCCATAAAGTTCAGGACCGCGCAGTCGTCGCCGATGCCGAGCTCCGTGTTTTCGTCCACCGCCCGCTGCTCGGAAAAAAAGCGCCGGATGATCTCGAACTCGCCCGGTCGCTGCATGGAACCGGGCAAGCTCAACCCCGTCTGCGAGCCGCCATCTCGACCGCCCGGCAGTCGTGCGCCACCCGGTCGAGAATGCCGTTCACGTAACGGTAGCTCTGGGCTGCGCCGAACTCCTTGGCCAGATTGATGGCCTCGTTCAGGATCACCCGGTATGGCGTCTCGGGGCGACGTAGGAATTCGTAGCAGCCGATTCGCAGAATCGCCCGCTCCACCGGATCGACCTCATCGATGGGACGATCGAGATATTTCGCCAGCGCGGCATCCACCAAGGCCAGATTGCTCGCCACACCGTGCAGGAGCTCCTTGAAATAACCGACCTGGACATCGGGCACCTGGCATTTGCTGGCCCGCTGCTCCAGCGTGGCATCCTCTTCCTCGAATTCGTCCGCTCCCTCGGATCGGCCGAATTTTTCCAGCAGTTCCTCGAGCTGCTCCCTCTCAGGCGGACTCAGTTCGAAACCGTTGGCATGGCGCCGGTACAACGACTTGGCAAGCTGCAGCTCCTCAACGAACTGGCGTTCGATTTCCGGAAGGCTTTCCCGCGCTAGCTGCCATTGGTAGACGGCTTGCACGGCGGCGCGGCGCGCCAGCGTCCGCGCCAGACTCATTCCGCCCCCAACTGCCGCAGCAGATTGACCATTTCGATCGCGGACAATGCCGCTTCCGCCCCCTTGTTGCCGGCCTTGGTTCCGGCCCGTTCCACCGCCTGCTCGATGGTGTCCACGGTGAGCACGCCGAAGGCGACCGGCAGACCGTGCTGTAGCGAAACGCTCGCCAAACCTTTCACGCATTCGCCGGCGACGTAATCGAAATGAGGCGTCGCGCCCCGGATGACCGCTCCCAACGCGATGATCGCGTCAAAACGCCCGGAGCCGGCGATCTGCTTCACCGCCAGCGGCAGCTCGTACGCTCCCGGCGTCTTGGCAATGCAAATGTCGTCCCTGTTGGCCCCGTGGCGGACCAAGGTATCGATCGCACCGCTGACCAGGTGGTCCACGATGAAACTGTTGAAGCGCGAAGCGGCGATGCAGACGCGCAGTCCTGCCGCGTTCATGCCGCCTTCGAAAGTCTTGATATGAGCCATGTCGGTTCCCGATCAGTCGGTTGTCACGTAATCCACGACTTCCAGCCCGTAGCCGGAAAGCCCCAAATATTTCTTGTGCGCGCCCAGAACCCGCAATTTATGCACACCCAGGTCGGCGAGAATTTGCGCTCCGGTTCCTGTCGTGCGCCAGTCCACGCCGGTGTCCTCACGCTGACCGATGTCCACGCCGTGGTCCTCCATCTGGTAATGATGAACACGTTCGACCAGGCAACGGTCGTCTTCCTCGTTTCGGATCACGACCAGAACGCCCCGTCCCTCGTCTGCGATCCGTTTCATCGCCGCGCGCAACGATATGCCGATATCGCCCCGTCGCACGCCGAACAGGTCGGTCAGCAGGTTGCGGCCGTGAACCCGGACCAGCACCGGCTCCTCGCCGGCAATGTCGCCTAGCGTAAGCGCGAGATGCAGCTTGTTGTCCAGACGATCCTGATAGGCGTGGAGACGGAAGCGGCCGTGTTCGGTCGGAAACTCGCATTCGCAGATGCGTTCCACCGTCTGTTCGTTTTGCATCCGGTAATGGATCAGGTCGGCGATGGTGCCGATCTTGAGACCGTGGACCGCCGCGAACTTTTCCAGGTCCGCACGCCGCGCCATCGACCCGTCTTCGTTGAGTATTTCCACGATGACCGCTGCCGGCACCAGTCCGGCCAAGCGTGCCAGATCGCAGCCCGCCTCGGTGTGGCCGGCACGGTTCAACACGCCGCCGGGCTGCGCCATGAGCGGAAAAATATGGCCCGGCTGAACCAGATCGTCGGGTTTGGCGTCCACGGCCACGGCGCACTGGATGGTGCGGGCGCGGTCGCTGGCCGAAATGCCCGTAGTGACGCCGGTCGCGGCTTCGATCGACACCGTGAAGTTGGTCGAGTGCGGCGTCCGGTTCTCGTTTACCATCAACGGCAGCCGCAACTGCTGGCAGCGCTCTCGGGTCAGCGTCAGGCAGATCAGGCCTCGGCCATAGCGCGCCATGAAATTGATGTCCTCCGGCCGCACGTGGCCGGCCGCCATGACGAGGTCGCCTTCGTTCTCCCGGTCCTCGTCGTCCATGATGACGACCATCCTGCCCTGGCGGATGTCTTCGATGATTTCTTCGATCGTGTTTAATGTCATTCTGCGATGAATCCGTGGCCGCGCAGCAATTCGCGCGTGAGTGAACCGGCGGGCCGTGCGGCGGCCTCGCCTTGAATCAGCCGTTCCAGATACCGCGCCAGCAGATCGACTTCGAGATTGACGCGCCGGCCGCCGTACGCTTCTGCCAGCGTCGTTTCCGCCAAGGTGTGGGGAACGACGTTGAGGTCGAAGGCACAGCCATCGACGCGATTGACCGTCAGGCTGATGCCGTCGATGCAGATCGAGCCCTTTTCGGCGATGTACTTAGCCAGGTTCGCAGGCGCATCGATGCGGAACCTGACCGACCGTCCATCCTGGACTCGTGAACTGACGACGCCGACGCCGTCGACATGGCCGCTGACGATATGTCCACCCAGGCGGGTGCTCGGAGTCAGCGCCAGCTCCAGGTTGAGCGCCGCCCCGGCCCCGAGCTCTCCCAGCGTAGTACGGGACAGGGTCTCGCGGGAAACGTCGGCGCTGAAACTGCCTGCGCCGAACTCGACCGCCGTCAGGCACACACCGTTGACCGCAATGCTGTCGCCGAGCCTCAACTCGCCCATGGGCAACTTGCCGGCGGCGATAGTCAGACGGCAGTCGCCGCCCCGGGACTCCTTGCGCTGTAGCTGCCCTATGGCCTGTATTATGCCTGTAAACATGGCTTCAAAGTTCTCCGGGACCGGTCGGCCGTAGGATCAGCCGCATGTCCCTGCCAACCCGCCGTGCGCCGACGATCGCCAGTTCCGGACGGTCCGCCATCCCGGCCAAGCCGGGCAGGCGGAACAGTCCGCGCGCCTCGTCCCCCAGAACACAGGGCGCGAGGTAGACGACCCACTCGTCCACCACGCCGGCCGTCAACAGCGCACCGTTCAGGGTCGCACCGGCCTCGAACAGCACTTCGTTGAATTCCATCTGTCCCAGCATTCGCACGACGGATGACAGTTCCGGCCTCCCCCAAGCATCGGGCTCCACTTCCACCACTTCCACGCCGGCATCGACCAGTGATCGCCGCGCCAGAGAACCTGTCGCCGTGGTCAACACCAGCGTACGGCCGGCGTGCCGGAAGACCCGTGCCTCCGCCGGCGATCGCAGACGGCTGTCCAGGATCACTCTGGCCGGCTGTTCCAGCTCAACAGGTTCGCTCAGCCGGGCGGTGAGCAAGGGATCGTCGGCACGCAGAGTGCCGACACCGGTCACGATGGCGGAACTGCGCGCCCTCAGGCGATGGACGTCGCGCCGCGCCGCTTCGCTGGTGATCCATTTGCTTTCGCCGGATCCCAGGGCGGTGCGCCCGTCGAGGCTCATAGCCAGCTTGCTCCGGACGAAAGGCAAGCCTGAACGCATCCGCTTGACGAAGCCTGGATTCAAGCGCTCCGCTTCCTGCAATAGCAAGCCGCAGGACACTTCCACACCCGCCCGTCGCAGCCGTTCAAGACCCTGTCCCGCCACCCGTGGATTGGGATCCTCCATCGCCGCCACCACACGGCGAACCCCTGCCTCGATCAGGGCGTCGGCGCAGGGCGGCGTCCGGCCGTGATGCGAACAGGGCTCCAGCGTCACATAGACCGTCGCATCCCTTGCCCGCTCCCCGGCATCCCGCAGCGCAACGACCTCGGCGTGGGGGCCGCCGGCCCGCTGGTGCCAGCCTTCGCCGATCACTTCATCCCCCCGCGCCAGGACGCAGCCCACCCGAGGGTTGGGGTCGGTCGTATACAAACCCTTTTCGGCGAGGCGCAAGGCGCGCGCCATGAAGCGGTGATCCTCGGGGGACCAGCCAGCGGCATCGGGCAAGAGGGTCATCGAGACCGGCGGGGAACGCCGGTTTTCAGGCATCGAACGCATCGGCCTGTCTGCGGGCGATCTCGGAGTCCGGTTCGTTCTCCAGACGGTCGATCACTTCACGGAACTGGTTGACGTCCTCGAACCGGCGATAGACCGAGGCGAAGCGGACATAGGCCACGTCATCGAGCTGGCTCAGTTCGTTCATCACGAACTCACCGACCAGGCGCGACTGCACCTCACGCTCACCGGTCGCCAGCAGGCGCTTCTTGATGCGGGTGATCGCGGCCTCCACCCGATCGCTGGGTACGGGGCGTTTCTCCAGGGCGCGCAGCATGCCGGCCCGCAGCTTCTCCTCCCGGAACGGCTGCCGGCTGCCGTCCGACTTCACCACCCTGGGCATGTTGAGTTCCGCCGCTTCGTAAGTAGTGAAGCGCTCCTTGCACTCGCCGCACTCGCGGCGGCGGCGTACCTGGTCTCCCTCCTGGGACAGCCGGGAATCCACTACTCGCGTATCTTGAGCACCGCAGAAAGGACACCGCACGGGCGAGCTTCACCCCTCACAAACCGCGCGGCTCCGGTGAGCGGCCCGCACTTTCAGTTGGCATAGACCGGGAAACGCCGGCACAGATGGGTTACCTCTTCGCGCACTTGGCCGATGACCGTTTCGTCCCCCGGATTGTCCATGACGTCGCACATCCAGCCCGCCAGCAAACGGCATTCCTCGATCCCGAATCCGCGCGTCGTCACCGCGGGCGTCCCCACCCGGATCCCGCTGGTCACGAAGGGAGACTGCGGATCGTTCGGCACCGCATTCTTGTTGACGGTGATATGCGCCCTGCCCAACACCTCTTCGGCCAGCTTGCCGGTCAGGCCTTTTTCGATCAGATCGACCAGGAACAGATGATTTCGTGTGCCGCCGGACACGATGCGATAGCCCCGTTCGATGAAGGTCTTTGCCATGGCGTCGGCATTGTCCATCACCGCAGCCTGGTAGTGCTTGAAATCGGGCTGCAAGGCCTCTTTCAACGCTATGGCCTTCGCCGCAATGACGTGCATCAGAGGGCCGCCCTGAATGCCGGGGAAAACCAGCGAGTTGAGTTTTTTTTCGACGTCGGGATTGGCCTTGGCCAGGATCAGGCCGCCACGCGGACCGCGGAGCGTCTTATGAGTGGTGGTCGTCGTCACGTCGGCGATCTGCACCGGGCTGGGATACAGGCCGGCCGCGATCAACCCGGCGACGTGGGCCATGTCGACCATGAGCCAGGCGCCGACCGAATCGGCAATCGCCCGGAAACGCTGCCAATCGACTACCTGGGAATAGGCGGAAAAACCGGCCACGACCATCTTCGGGCGGTGCTCCCGGGCCAGTTCTTCGACCTGGCCGTAATCGATTTCACCGGTTTCCGGGTTGAGCCCGTACTGAACAGCATTGTAAATCTTGCCTGAAAAATTGACCTTGGCGCCGTGAGTAAGATGCCCGCCGTGCGCCAGGCTCATGCCCAGCACCGTATCGCCGGGATTCAGCAAGGCCATGTAGACGGCCGCATTGGCCTGCGAACCGGAGTGCGGCTGGACATTGGCGTAATCGGCTCCGAACAGTTGTTTGGCGCGATCGATGGCCAGGGTCTCCACCACGTCGACGTACTCACAGCCACCGTAATAGCGCTTGCCGGGGTAGCCTTCCGCGTATTTGTTGGTCAGCACGGTTCCCTGGGCCTGCATCACCCGGGGACTGGCATAGTTCTCCGAAGCGATCAGCTCGATGTGGTCCTCCTGCCTTCGCTCCTCGTCCTGGATTGCAACCCAGAGTTCGTCGTCGAATCCGGCAATCTCCATACCCTTGCTGAACATTGGGAACCTAAACCTCTTCCGTCGGAGTGAAAAAACGCGCCGTGGCGGCGCAAGATCGAACGCGGAAGTTTACACTGATTGATCGCTGCCTTCCAAACGCCGTCCAGGGGAGCGGTCCGGAATCCGCGCGCCCAAGCGCATCACGATAAACGGAAAATGGCGATTTCCTTGCGCAGCTCGGCGATCGCTGTTTCCAGCCGCTGCGAGGCCCGGTTGGTTTCCTCCAATGCCTGCGCGGACTGCATAGCGCTCTCCGACAGGGCCACCATGGCGTCGCGAATCTGGAGCGCGCCGGCTGACTGCGAGCGCATACCTTCGTGCACGGCGTCGAATCGCGGAGTCAGCTCGCCCACCTGTTCGATGATCCGCGAAAACTGCTGGCTGATCCGGCTTGTCTCGTCGACCCCTCGCCGGACCTGCTCGGAAAATTTGTCCATTTCCATGACCCCGACCGATACCGCGGCATGCATCTCCCGCACGACGGTTTCGATGTCCAGCGTAGCCACGGCGGTCTGGTCCGCGAGGCGGCGGATCTCGCGGGCGACGACGGCGAATCCCAAGCCGAACTCTCCGGCTTTCTCGGCTTCGATCGAGGCGTTGAGCGACAGCAGATTGGTTTGTTCGGCCACCCGCTTGATGGTGGTAGTCATCGTGGAAATGTCGCTGGCCCGCGCACTGATGGCATTGAGCTTGTCGGCGATGGAGCCGGTAGACTCGGCCAGGGTGCGCATCACCTGCTCCATGTCCGCCAGTTCGTTACGCCCGGCATTTGCCATCTCGGCCGTGCTCCCGGCCATACGGGTCACATCCGACATCGTGCGCAACAACTCTTCCGAAGTCGCCGAAATTTCCCGCGAAGCCGCGGCGATCTGATTCGTAGTCGCACCGAAGGCTGAAATGTCCTCTTCCTGGGCCCGGTTCATCGCCGTCAGCGTGTTGGAGGTCGAGACCAGCTCGATGATCGACTTCTGTACCTGTCCGACCAGTGAATTGAGATAGGTCGTCATACGCCCCAAGGCCCGGAGCAGTTTGCCGGTTTCGTCGTTCCGGGCACTGTCGAGATTCGCCGTCAGGTCGCCGGCGGCGACCGTCTCTGCCGCGGCGATAGCTTCGCCGACCGGGCGGGAGATGGTGCGGGAGACCAGGGAAGCCGCCAGGGCGGTGGGAATCAGCAGCAACGCCAGCAGCCCGCCGTTGACCAGACGCTGCGTGTCCACCAGGGCCAGCGCCTCGTCCACGTCCATCTGTACCGAGAGGCCCCACCGGAAGGACGGTAGATAGGTCCAGCTCGCCAGCACCGGCTCCGTGAATATTCCGGGAATCTCACCGAAGTCGCGGTTTCCGAGGACGGCTTTCTGGATGCCCTGACCTTGGCGGTCCCCCATCTGAATACGGAGCTTCTGCGCCGCCTCGGGCTGGTTTCTCAACGGCGAAATGATGCGGATCTCGTTGTGGTCGAGGAGGCCGACGACTGTCTGTCCGGTGTCCCCCAGCCCGCTGTAATCAAGGAACGGCGCGAATACCTCGTCCGTATCCAACTGCAATGCGACGATGGCGACGAGTTCTCCCCCGCTGTCGAACAACGGTGTCACGACGTATCCCACCGGCTTGTCGCCGCCCGGATAGGCACCGAAATCGGAGATTTCGGCATCGAGCAGCGTAGTGGCGTGCTGTACCGCTTTGGCAAGCGGCGATTCTTTCAGTTGGCCTTCAAAGACGTTGTTCCCGATCTGCTGGACCGGATGCGACTGGTACAGAACCTCCCCTCGGGGATCGAAGGCGATCAGATTTTTGAAAGCCAGGTTTTCGATCATGAAATCCAGCACGGGGCGCGCATCGAGATCGAATGCCTGCTGCTCCCTGGCGTAGCGTCCCGGTTCACGCCGGTACTTCTGTAAAGCGTTCATCGACGCAACCAGATAATGGTCGTTGCGCAGGACTACCGCCGCCCTGATCCGCTCATAGGCATAGGTTTCGACGTCCTCGGCCTTAGACAGGGCGATGAACATCAGCTCGCCCTGGACGCGGTCGCGCAGCGCCTCCGCGGAAAGATAATTGGTGACCAGGGTCAGCGCGATGGCCGGAACCGTCGCCAGGATCAGAAACCAGCGGAGTATGCGTCCCGCGATGGTGCCTTGTTCGAGCCAGGAAGCCGAGATTTTCACTGCCGCTTGTCCTTTCTTTCGACGGTCGCGACGGGCGGCACGGGATTTGCCCAGTTATGGTTCCAGCCGATGTAAAGTTCATTCAGGAAGCTCTCCCATTCGCCTCTGCTGCGGGTCCTGGGATATGGCACGGGCCTGATCGGATGATCCGTCGACCAGACGATTTCGACCTGGCCATTGTCGAGGATGCGCCCCATGTTGAACGACCGCCAGGTATGGCGCGTAGCGGGATCGATCGTCACCACGCCCTCGGGAGCGTCGATGCTCTGGCCGAGCATGTACTCGTTGACCAGACCGGCCTCGGGCGATCCCGCTTCGCGCACCGCCTCGGCCCAAAGCAGGATGCTGAAATATGCCGTCTCCGGGAAATCCGCGGTCACCCGGTCCTGGCCGTAACGCTCCCGGAACCGCCTGACGAAGGAGGTGTTTTCCTCGCGGGCGACCGCCTGAAAATAGCCCCACGCGGAGTAATGCCCGGCGGCGTCCCGCGGCGGAATATCGCGGAGCTCTTCTTCCCCAACCGAAAGCGAAACCACGGGAACGTCTTTCGCCTGGATGCCGGATTCCCGCAGCACACGATAGAAAGCCAAATTCGATTCTCCCGCGATCGTGCTGATGACGACGTTCGGACGTAGGGTGGCGATTTTCTCGACCACGTTGCCGACGTCGCTGCTGCCGAAGAAAACGTATTCCTCGCCCACGATTTCGCCGTCGAGCCCCTTGATCCAATCCCGCAGAACGGCATTGACGCTGTGCGGCCAGACGTAATCCGACCCCACCAGAAAAACGCGCCTGCCCAGTTTGTCCAGGCTCCATTTCAAGGCGGGGACGATCTGCTGGTTCGGCGCCAGACCCGTATAGATGATGTTCTTGGAAATCTCCAGGCCTTCATAGGCCATGGGATAGATTAGGAGATGATTGTATTTTTCCACCACCGGCTTGACGTTTTTCCGGCAGGCCGAGGTCCAGCAGCCGATAATCGCACTGACTTTTTCTTCGGTGATCAGTCTGCCCGCCTGCCTGGCGAAAGTTCCCCAGTCCGATGCGCCGTCGGCCACCACCGCTTCGACGCGGCGCTCCAGCAGTCCGCCCGCGGCATTGATCTCGTCGATGGCCATGAGTTCCGCATCCACGGCCGATTTCTCGCTGATGGCCATGGCGCCGGTCAGCGAATGCAATATGCCGATCCTGATCGGCGGCCGGGCGTGCTCCCAAAAGGCCCATGCTCCGGCTACGGCGGCCAGGACCGCGAGCACCGCGCCCGAAACGACCAGTTTCTTCATGACAAATCCCAGTATGGCCGCGCGGGCATTTTTCGTTCAGGTCACATGTTCCAGCGACGGATAGATCGAAAACAGCCGGCTGAATCCGCTGATCTCGAAAACGTCGTTCACCGCCGGCGTGAGCGCGCACAGCTTTACCGAGCCTTCCGCCTCCTTGAGCTTCTTGGCGATCAGCAGAAAGACCCGTAAGCCGGCGCTGCTGATGTAGCTGATGGACGAAAGATCCATCACCAGATTTCGGGTTCCCGCCTCCAGCCAGGCCTGCGCCTGCTCCTCGAAGGCGCGGGACGCGGCGGCGTCGATGCGGCCGCTCAGATGCGCGACCAACACCTCGCCCCGGGTTTCACAAGTGATATCAAGCATCGGTTTGCTCCAGGCAACAAATTGAAATGCAGGAATTATTCGACAAAGGTGAGCCGGAACTCCGCCATCCCCTTGGAAAGCTCGCGCGAACGGACCCTGTCAGCGAGCTTGTAAAGCAGATAGCCAGCCATCTCCAGGATACCCGTGTCAGACTCCAGAAGCTCCTCATGGCTGGGGGCATGGGTGGCAACCGGGATGGCCTCGCCGCGGTAACGGGCGATTACCGTGAACGTGAATTCATCGACCAGTGTCTCGACCTCGACAACCCCTTGGCCTTGTTCGTTCCGCGCCACGAAGCCGTGGTCGTGGAGAATCTCGAACGCCTGCCATATCGCGTATTCGCTGCGCCGCACGACTTCCGCACAAGCGCCCCAAGCCCGTCCCTGATGGTCCAGGTAGGCGATGACATCGTCCAGCCGCGACTCCCCCAGAACGAACGAACGCCGCCGCCGCGTGCCCGCGCCGATACGGAACACGCCCGAAAGCAAGGTCGCACCGGCCACGCCGAGAGCGACGCTCGACTGCGTGACCGGCACGAGGAAGGAAGGCAGTTCTTCACGATAATAGTGCTTCAAAGGCTCATGGCTGACCCCCAACAAGAGCCCGATGCCGACGGTGAGAATCTTCCGGTTGTCGAGCATGCGCGACGCAATCATCTGCAAGCCTGCCAGCAGAGTGAAGGAAGACAGGAATACCGCCGCCGCCCCGATCACCGGTACGGGAAGAACCAACCATAGCACCGTGATCTTCGGTACGAATGCCAGGACGATCATGATACCGCCGAGCCAATAGGCAATATGTCGGCTGGTACAGCCGGTGGCAGCGGCCAGAGAGACGGCACCGCCGCTGGAAGTGAGCGGGAGACTGTTCACCAGGCCGGCAATCAGGTTGGAAACGCCTTCTGCGCGAATACCCCGCGATATCTGCGCCATGTCGGGATGCCGCCATTCCGAATCGTTGAAGCGTTGGGCCGCGGCGAGCGCACCGAATCCATGCAGGGAAAACGCCAAGCCCAGCACGACGTACGGCACGACCAGCGCCGGATCGAATGCCCAGCCGAACGTAGGCAACTGGGGCAGCGCCAGTAAAGGTGTGACCGCGTAGGTCTCGACGTCCTCGGGCCGAATGCCGTCGACCAGAACACTGACGGCCAACCCTGCGGCTAATCCGGCAAACGCCGAAAACAGGCGAAGGCTGCTGGACGACCAAACGTTGCAGGCGATCATGACCGCAAGCGCCAGAAAACCGATGGCGATGTCGTGCTTCCATAGTCCACCGGGCGCATCGATGCCACCGAGCAAGGTGACCCCCTTGTAGCCGAGGCCCAGCCCGACCAAGGTGACGGCCACCCCGGCGAGTTCAACCGAAAATATGCTGCGCAGCCGTCGGAACACCTCGCCGAACACGATCTGCGCCGCCCCCATCACGCCCACCATGCCAAAAGCGAGTTCCAGTCCCCCGGCGAGCCGTGCCAGCTCCATCGTCGCGAACGACGCCGAAGTTGCCTGCAGTGGGCAAAAATACCCCGAACCTATGCCGAGCCGCCCCGCCGCCTGCAACATGACTCCGAGGCCCGAAACCAGAAGCGTAGTCGCCATCAGAATCTGCGAGTCGTGGTCTCCGATGTTTTCGGTTCGCACGAACAACGGGGAGATCACGAGATAAACGCCGAGAAACGACATCTGCTGCAGGCCGACGAACGCCGAGATCGCGGCCGGCGGCTTGTCGTTCAACCAATAGACGATGTTCTCTGGCTGTTTCATCCGGCGGAGCTCAGTCGGTCACGGGCAAGAACTGCGAATTGTCCCCGCCGGTGACCCACAGGTCTCCGGATTCGAGATCGAACCACCAGCCCTGCAGGAAGAGCCGCCCTTTTGCCACTGCCTCCCTGATCCAGGGATAGGTCAGCAAATTCCCCAGTGAACCCTGAATGGCGGCCCGTTCGACCAAATAGGAGTAGTCCTTCAGACGTTCCAGAGAAACCTGCCGGAGCCCCTCTCCGCTGGCGTCCGGTACGTATTGCCAGCAGGCATCCATCGCCATTGAGACCCACTCGCCGATGAAGTCGCTCTCGAACCGGGCACCGGTCGCCATGTTGAGCAAGGCCTTGATTCCACCGCACTGGGCATGTCCAAGAACGATGATATGGGGAACTTCGAGGTGCCTGACGGCATATTCCAGCGCCGCGCCCACACCGTCCGGGGCAAACGAGGCATGGTAAGGCGGGACGAGGTTGGCGACGTTGCGCACCACGAACAGGTCGCCCGGAGCCACGTTCATGAGCAAAGCCGGATCGACCCGTGAGTCGCTGCAGGCGATCATGAGCGCAACCGGACGCTGTCCTTGCTCAACGAGCCTCTGCATGTGCTCCGGGTAGCGTCCGTAAAAGCGATCCTTGAACCCCTTGACTCCGGAAATAAAGCGCTCGAGATCGCAGCAGGAGCTTTCGATCCCGTGCTCATCCTTGCCTTTAATGTCAGACTCTTGCACGATTTCCGTCCTTAAGCTATTAGATGCGGCCCGGGCGCGGTCCGCGGCGTCGAGAGACGCTTACTCAAAAGCGGCGTTATTCTACACCGGAATTTCTCAACCCAATCCACATCGAGCCTCCATGGAACCGAACGAGCCCGACGTGCAATGTGCCAAATTCGAGCGCACCATCGAAGCCGGAATTGAGCCGCTGATCGAGGTCATGGAGCAACTGGAATCGTTCTGCGCGGCTTCCGGGGTACCCGAACCGGTTGCTGTCCAGTTGAATCTTGTCCTGGAAGAGCTCGCGACCAATACCATCAAATATGGTTATGAGGCCGAAACACGGGGAGAAATCGGCATCTGTCTCACGCTGAGCAGCGGCCGCGCCTCGCTCACCGTCACCGACGACGGCAATGCGTTCGATCCTACGGCAGCCCCTTCACCCGACGTACACCGCAAGCTGGAAGAACGCGCCATCGGTGGACTGGGGATTCTCCTCGTGATGAGAATGATGGACTCGGTTTGTTACCAGCGCCGGGACGGAACAAATGTCGTTGCGGTAAGTAAGACGTTCGCTCCAATCCGGCAGGAAAGCACCCATGAAAATCGCTAGTGTTGACAGCAGGTCGTACGGCTTGCGCGAAAACCGGATATGCTGATTCAACGAGCGATACTCACACGCATGTGTTTCTTGGCTACACAATAGAACTGCCGCCCGATAATAACCGATTGATGATAGTGGAGTTTTCATACACCAAAGGCCGGCGCCGAGGCCGCAAAAGCTATCCATGAATAAACTCAGTCGGTTTCCAGTGCGAAGTATCAAGCAGTGAGAAGTCGTCACTCCCGCAAAGGGATTGCTCGACGGAGACTCGCGTTCGCGCACGCATTTTATTCTCTTGTATTTGTTGATCTGTCACTCGGCATGAGGGTTTGTCTTGGATGCTCTGGGTTGCGTCCGAGGAAGATGAGCACTAGCTTTACTCCGGTAGTCGGAAGCGGCACCCAAGCAATCCACGTCCAACCAGACGTCGGCACCGTCAAGCCACAACGATGGGGGATCGAACAGTTGCATCATCGAAGCAGCCCCATGAACGCTGCCGGGCACAGCACCTCCAACGAATGGAATTTACCGCTCGAGGGCCGAGATGACTAAGGTTTTACTAACAATAGAGAAAATAATGCAACATATATCCCTTTTCCCTCAGGGAGAGGGCCTGGGTGAGGGAAGCTGGTATATGGCATTACTTTTTTTAACTTGTAGTAAGCCGTATACCGTTATTTTCCTGTTATTGCGACCTTTTGAGTGATTGTCATCCTGATGGCTGACGCCACCGCATTCCATCCCATCAGTGATTAGATCGCCTGGTTTTTCAATCCACTTCATCCTCTCTCCCGGTATAGTCAGCGCAGGCTCCGGCAGCAGATGGATGCCGCTAATTTTTTCATCCACCGCTCATGCGCGCAGGCTTGGCTGGGCAGGCGGCCTTGCCCGGCACCGCCCATAACTTCCTCCGGTCCCCGCCAGATCAGGCGCTTATGTCCTTTAAGATGCGAACGTTGGCGCCGTTGCAAAACGGGGCGAAGTTGGCGGGGTTCCTAACGTTCATGCCAACTGCTAACATGAGATACGGACTTCGGGAAGTCGTCGAATCCGGCAGAGCCGCCACAGTTATGAACGATCCCATTCTAAGGAGGACCTCGTGATTCCTATGTACAGTCCCACTCAATCGCGCCATATTCGAATTTTGGCCGGTGGAGTGCTTTGTCTTTTCATCTCCGCTTGCGCTCATCAGCAGTCGGAACCCAGCCCACCCACAGAGGCTGAAATTTGCCAATCTCTCGATTATGCAATCAAGCAGGCTGCTTCCGATTTCAAGGATATCCGGCTTAACGTCACTCCAGACTATGTCATGAACCGATGGGATACAAAGCCTATCTTTCCAGAAACGGATTGTGACGTATTCGATTGGGGGGGTGGACGTTTTACGTATAATTGCCTCTGGAAAGAGAGCGACCAAGCCACAGCAAAAAACAACTACGAAGCCAACGTGAAGCTCGGCAGCCGGTGTCTCGGTCCGGATTGGCACGCTTCGGAGCAGCCGGGAAAAACCGGCCAAACTACCATTTTTTCGAAGCCAGGGTCGGATACGAAGATTCAATTGCGTTATTTCCAGGAACGGGCACCCGCCACGCTATGGCAGACTTCGGTGAGTATCGGCAGGCACGTCACGCCTGACGCCCGCTAACGAGGAACTCATGATCTTCGAACCCGGCAAGACCTTAGAAACCCCGTGAACGTCAAACGGCCCATTAGGCTCGGAGTCAACGTCGACCATGTGGCGACGATCCGGCAGGCGCGGCACACCCCCTACCCTTCGGTCCTGCACGCCGCCTTCGTCGCCGAGCAGGCAGGGGCCGGCGGGATCACCGCACATTTGCGCGAAGACCGCCGGCACATCCAGGACAGGGACATCGAGCTGCTTCGGGAGCAGGTCGAAACCCGGCTCAATCTGGAGATGGCTGTCACCGACGAAATGGTCGCCATCGCCTGCCGCATTCACCCTCACGCCTGCTGCCTCGTGCCGGAACGGCGGGAGGAGCTGACGACCGAGGGAGGACTTGACGTAGCGGGTCGCTTGGACCGGATCGGCGAAGCGTGTCGGCGCCTTGGCGGCGCCGGCATTGAGGTGTCTCTGTTCATCGACCCGGAAACCGCCCAGATCGAGGCCGCAGCCCGCGCCGGTGCGCCGGTGATCGAACTGCACACCGGCCGTTACGCGGATGCGGGGACCGGCGAGGAAATGTCCGCCGAGTTCGAAAAACTGCGGCATGCCGCGCGGGTTGCGGAGGCGTTGGGACTGCGGGTCAATGCGGGGCACGGCCTGACCTACGCCAACGTTGCCGCGATCTGTAACCTTCCTCAGATCGTCGAGCTGAACATCGGCCACGCCATCGTCGCCCGTGCCTTGTTCTCGGGGCTGGGAAAAGCCGTGGCGGACATGGTGGACATCATGCGGACCGCCCGGTACGAATGAAATTGACCGGCCGCGGGTGATCTGTCATATTTGAAAATCAGTTCCGGTCCGGCTGAACCGCTGTGAGTGCGCGCAAACCAATCTTCAATGCCCATGGATAAAAGGGGGAGCAAGATGTCCCACGGCCATCCTCGCCCGGATTTCGGCGGACTCATGGTTGCCCGGCCGGTAGGGGCGGAGAACCGCGGAGCCTCCTGGCTGCGCACGGCGGGAATATTTTTCCTGTGGCTTACGCTTGCGATCATGGCGTTGATCCTGTGGCGAGGAGAAACCTTGATCAAAGGATTGAATGCGTCTTACAGCCAACGGGCCGCCATCGAAAATCCCGATCTGCAGCAATATCAAAACGAACTCGATTCCCTCCAGGGAAGGGTCGCTGGTCTGATGAAGGACTCGGTCGAAAACAAGCTCAGAATGCTCGAAAAGAGCGTCCAGGGCGGACGCTTCGGACCGGAGGAAGCCGGGCTCCTCGAGGCCCTGAAATCCGAACTCCGGTTCCTGCAGAATTACGCAACCCAGGGCGGCCAGTTCAAGTCGGCAGGGGAGCACGAGCGCTACCGCATGTCCCCGGAGCTGGCCGAGGATTCGGCCGCCGCCCAAACCGCGCGGGCGTGGGTGGAGTTCGAGAAACTGCTTTATCTCGGTGCCGGAGCCCTGGGAGCCGGCACGCTGATGCTGAGCGGAGCTTGGTTGAGTGCGCGCTCAGTTCAGTATCAACCCTCACGGGAAGACGTGTTCCTGACAGGCCCTTCGGAAGAAAATTCCGGACCGTGACGTTTCCTTGAGCGCTTTCAACGTCCGCCCATCGGGCAGCGATCCAGCCGTGGCACTGGCGATGCCAATGCTGCCGACCGACGCCCAGGGACCCCGGCGCCGTCTGAGCGTCGCGCCGATGATGGACTGGACGGACCGGCATTGCCGCTATTTCCTGCGGCTGATTTCCCGCCATACCCTGCTCTATACGGAAATGGTGACGAGTGCCGCCATCCTCCATGGGGACCGGGAGCGACTGCTCGGCTTCCACCCTGCGGAGCATCCCCTGGGAATCCAGCTAGGCGGCAGCGAGCCTAAGGATCTGGCGGAATGCGCGAAAATCGCGGAATGCCGGGGCTTTGACGAAATCAACCTCAACGTGGGCTGCCCCAGTCCCAGAGTCCAGAACGGCCGCTTCGGCGCCTGCCTGATGGCCGAGCCCGAGCTCGTGGCTGACTGCGTCCGCGCCATGTGCGAAGCGGTCTCGGTGCCAGTGACCGTCAAGACCCGCGTTGGCATCGATGACCGAGACTCCTACGACGACTTGGTTCGGTTTGTGACGACCGTAGCCGATGCCGGTTGCCGTACCTTTATCGTCCATGCCCGTAAAGCCTGGCTGCAAGGCCTTTCGCCCAAGGAAAACCGGCAGACGCCGCCGCTGCGCTACGACATGGTCCAGCGGCTCAAGTCCGATCTGCCCCATCTCGAGATCGTGCTGAACGGCGGCATCCAAACCTTGGAAGAAGCCGAGCAACATTTGTCCTCGTGCGACGGCGTCATGATCGGGCGGGCTGCCTATCACAATCCCTACCTGCTCGCCGATGCCGACCGCCGCTTTTACGGGCGCGGCGATCTCAAGCCCCGAACGCGAGAAGGCGTCCTCGAGCACCTCCTTCCCTACTTCCGGGAAGAACTGGCCAAAGGCACCCGACTGCATGCCCTCACCCGCCACATCCTGGGGCTTTATCATGCCGTTCCGGGCGGAAAGCGCTGGCGCCGGCGGATCAGCGAAGGCTCGTCCCGGCGGGAAGCCGACGAAACCCTGCTGCTGGAGGCCGCGGATTCACTCGGCGTGGACGAATACCATGAAAACTTGAGCCGGCCCGTGCGGCGCGTCTCCGTCCTTTCACCCGTTTAAGAGGCCTACCCCATGCACAGTGCAATGGAAAATCTATTCAGCCAACTCATTCAGGAAATCGGCGAGGACGTCTCCCGTGAAGGGCTCGTCGACACCCCGAAAAGAGCGGCAAGCGCTTTCCGGTTCCTCAACAGCGGCTACCACCAGTCGCTCGATCACGTCCTCAACAATGCGGTTTTCGAAGCGGACTCAGAGGACATGGTGATCGTCAAGGACATCGAACTGTATTCGCTGTGCGAACACCATCTGCTGCCTTTCATCGGCAAGTGCCATGTCGGCTATCTGCCGCAGGGCAAAGTCATCGGCCTGTCCAAGATCGCGCGGATCGTGGAAATGTACGCGCGCCGGTTGCAGATCCAGGAACGCCTGACCAAACAGATAGCGGACGCGATCCAGACGGCAGTCAATCCCCGGGGCGTGGCAGTGGTGGTCGAGGCCAAACATTTGTGCATGATGATGCGTGGCGTCGAGAAGCAGAATTCGGTCATGACCACTTCTTCCATGCTCGGCCTCTTCCGCAAGCAGAGCAGCACCCGATCCGAATTCCTGGATCTCATCAACCGCAAGTAGCGCCATGAACTCCGGCACTGCCCGCCTTGGGGTCCTGCTCGTCAACCTCGGAACGCCGGATGCGCCCACACCGAAAGCGGTCCGGCGCTATCTGCGCGAATTCCTGTCCGATCCGCGGGTGGTCGAGATTCCCCGCGCGCTGTGGTGGCTGATCCTCAACGTGATCGTATTGCGGGTCCGGCCTAGAAAATCGGCCCATGCCTACCGGACGATCTGGACCGAACGCGGCTCGCCGCTGCTGACCCATACGGAGGACCTGCGCGATCTGCTGGCCGCCGACGGCAGATTCGCCGCCGTCGAGATAGCCATGCGCTACGGTAACCCCTCTATCCGTTCGAAGCTGGAGATCCTCAAGCGCCAAGCCGAAACCATTGTAATTCTGCCGCTGTATCCCCAGTATTCGGCCGCCACGACGGGATCGGTGTTCGATGCCGTATGCGACACGGCGAAATCCTGGCGCCACGTCCCGGGCCTGCATTTCGTCAGCGACTATTACCGCGCACCGGCTTACCTCGAGGCCGTCGCTTCGAGCATCCGCTCGTTCTGGCAGGAGCAGGGCCGCCCCGATCGCCTGCTGTTTTCATTCCACGGGCTGCCCAAACGCTGTGTCGATCTGGGCGATCCTTATGCCGGTCAGTGCCGGCACACGGCCAGAGACATCGCCGCGCGGCTCGGCCTGAACGACGAAGAATGGCTGCTGGCCTATCAGTCGCGCTTCGGCCGCGCCGAATGGCTCAAACCCTATTGCATCGACACCCTGCGGGAATTACCGGTCCAGGGCATCCGGCGGGTAGACGTGGTGTGCCCCGGCTTCGCCGTGGACTGCCTGGAAACCCTGGAGGAAATTGCGATCGCCAACCGCAGCGAGTTTCTCGGCGCAGGCGGAGAATGCTATCGCTACATCCCGGCATTGAACGCACGTCCCGAGCATGCCAAGGCCCTGATCGGCCTGCTGGAACCCTATCTGGCCCTCCCCGGCTGAACACTGCCGGTCCGCCGTTGTTCGGATCCCCCAATCCGGTGATCCCCAGTGCCGTATGACTCTACGCTCCTGACGCGCATGACCCGCAAGTTTCTCTATATTCCGGCTTTGCTTTTCCTGATCGCACTGATGGTCTATCTCAGCTATCAGGATTCGGTGATTCGCGAAAAATTCGAAGGACGTCGCTGGGCCCTGCCCGCCAAGGTGTACGCCATGCCGGTGGAACTCTATGCCGAGGCTCCGGTCTCTGCCAATCAACTGGTATGGATGCTGGATCAGCTCAGGTACCGCAGCGATCCCGATCTGACGTCTCAAGGCAGCTACACCCGCAAGGGCGGCGAGATATGGCTCAGGACCCGGGAGTTCCTGTTTCCGGATAAATCGGAACCGTCCAGCACCGTCCGAGTCGAGTTTAACGGCGGCGCCGTGCAGTCGCTGGAGAGCGTGGACTCGACCGACGCCCCGGCCCTGGTACGGCTGGACCCGGTGCAGATCGGCAGCTTTTATCCCGCATTGAAGGAAGACCGGATACTGGTCAAGCTCGAGGAAGTGCCCAAGCCGCTGATCGACGCACTGCTCGCAATCGAAGACCGTGATTTTTATGAGCATTTCGGCCTCTCGGCCAAGGGCATCCTGCGGGCTACCTGGCAGAACGTCAAGGCGGGCGGCTTCGTCCAGGGTGGCAGCACGCTGACCCAGCAGTTGGTCAAGAATTTCTTCCTCAGCTCCGAACGTACGCTGGAGCGTAAGGTCAGCGAAGCCTTCATGGCACTGATACTCGAAGCCCGCTACAGCAAGGACGCGATTCTCGAGGCCTATCTCAACGAAATCTACCTGGGTCAGGACGGCACCCGCGCCATCCACGGGTTTGGCCTGGCAAGCCAGTACTACTTCAGCCGGGGCCTCAACGAACTGGAACTGCATCATGTGGCACTACTGGTCGCCCTGGTGCGGGGACCGACCTATTACGATCCGCTCAAACACCCCGAACGCAGCCGGGAGCGGCGCGACCGCGTGCTGGATGCCATGGTGGAACAGGGCTTCGTTACGGCGGCCGAGGCCGACACTGCCAAACAGCGGCCTCTGGACGTGATCAAGAATCCGCACCAAGCCATCAGCCGCTATCCCGCCTTTCTCGATCTGATCCGGCGCCAACTTCAGGAGCAATACCGTCCGGAGGACCTGACTTCCGAGGGGCTGCGCATTTTCACGACGCTCGATGTGTTCGCCCAGGAACACCTCGAATCCGCGATCGCCAAAACCTTGGCACGGCTGGACCATTCCACCCGGCCGGAAGAACGGCTGGAAACCGCCGCCGTCTTCACCCGGCGCTCCAACGGAGAGATCGCGGCCTTCGCGGGCGGCCGCGATGGGGAGTCCTCCGGCTTCAACCGCGCGCTCGACTCGGTCCGCCAGATCGGCTCCCTTTACAAACCGGTGGTCTACCTCACCGCGCTGGAGCAGCCCGGCGGCTATACCGTCGCTACGCCCGTGCTGGATGAAACCATCAAAGTGGAAGGCGGCGGCAAACCATGGATACCTAAAAACTATGACGGCAGGGAGCATGGGCAGGTACCGCTCCACACCGCGCTGGCCAACTCCTACAACCTGGCGACGGTACGGCTGGGCCTTGGCATCGGGGTCGAACGTACCGCCGAGACGCTCAGAAAGCTGGGCGTAAACCGTGAGGTGGACACCTATCCCTCGCTGCTGCTAGGTGCGGCCAACCTGTCGCCAATCGAGGTCGCCGCGCTATACCAGACATTTGCGAGCGACGGTTTCGTCACGCCTCTTCGAGGAATCCAGGCCGTGCTGTCACAGGAAGGCCAGACCCTTCAGCGGTTCGGGCTGGAGCTTCGCCAGGCGGTGGATCCGGGTGTAGTCTACCTGCTGAACACCGTCCTGCAGGAAGTCATGAGCGAGGGCACCGGGCGTTCGGTTTACACCTATCTGCCGGAGGATTTCCATGTCGCCGGCAAGACGGGCACGACCAACGACATGCGCGACAGTTGGTTCGCGGGCTTCAGCGGCGACTACACCGGGGTGGTCTGGGTGGGGCGCGACGACAACCATCCGGCGGGCCTGACCGGCGCCCGTGGTGCGTTGCAGATCTGGGGCGCCACGATGCAGAAAATTGCCAAGGAACCCCTCGATCTCATCCCGCCGGACAACATAGAAATCCTGCGGGTGGACAGACATACGGGGCTGCGCGCCGACGATGGCTGCGCCGAGACACAGGATTTGCCGTTCGTCAAAGGCTCGGAGCCGGCGGTCTGGGCGCCCTGCGCCGAAGGCGGGGAAACCGGCGGAGACTCCTGGATCAAGAAACTGTTCTGACGGCGCCGGCCATTCCGGTCCACCGATTCGCCCGTTGCGAGCAGTGCAGAAACAACCCAGGCGCCAGGCTTCCGCATCGAAAGCAGACGGGCAGGGTCAGTCCCGATAGCGCATGTCCGTCTCCAGCCGCATCGCATGCTCCATACGCCACTTGGTGAACTCCTTGGAGCCCAGGGGACGCGAGAACAGATAGCCCTGGCCGAAATCGCAGCCCTGCTCCAGCAGGATACGCCGCTGTTCCTCGCTTTCGACCCCTTCCGCGATGACCTTGAGCCCCAGGCTGTGGCCTAACGCCACCACCGTGCCGGAAATCGTCCTGTCGTCGGCGTCGAAGGCGATATCGCGGACAAAGCTGCGGTCGATTTTCAAGGTGGCGATCGGCAGGTTCTTCAGGTAGGACAGGCTGGAATAGCCTGTGCCGAAATCGTCGATCGAGAGGCTGCATCCCAACGCGATCAGTTCCTGCAGCACGATCATGGTTTGGGCGTCGGCATCCAGCAGCGTGGATTCGGTCAGTTCGAGCTGCAAGGACGAGCCCGGGACGCCATAACGGCACAGCAACGACTCGACCCGCCGTACCAGCCGCGGATCACGGAAATGGCGGGCGGATAGGTTGACGCCGACGGTGATCGGCGCCAAATCGGCTTTCTTCCATTGGACGAGATGGCGGCAGGTGTCCTCCAGCACCCAGTCGCTGATGGCGACGATCAGATCATTGCTTTCGGCGATCGGAATGAACTGATCTGGCGTCAACAGCCCCCGCGCGGGATGCTGCCAACGCACCAGGGCTTCGGCCCCCACCAGCTTCCCGTCGGCCAGATCGATCTCGGGCTGGAAGAAGGTCCGGAGTTCGCCGGCAGGGATAGCCTCCCTGAGTTCGGACAGCACCGTCAGCCGCGCCAGGATGTCCACGTTCATCCCGGGATCGTAGAAACGGAACTGGTTGCGGCCCTGCTGTTTCGCGTGGTACATCGCAGTGTCCGCGTTGCGGAGCAAGGTTTCGAAATCGGTTCCGTCATGGGGAAAAAGGCTGATACCGACGGAGCCCGTCACCGCGAACGCCTGGCCCGAATGTTCAAAGGGTTTGCGCAGAGCCCCAAGTATCTTTTCGGTGACTTGGGACACGCCGTCGCGGCCCATGTCCGGCAGAAGCAGCGCGAACTCGTCTCCCCCAAGGCGTGCGATCGTGTCCGTGTCACGCGTGAATTCCTTGATTTGTGCCGCCACCCGGACCAGCAGTTCATCGCCTACCTGATGCCCGAGGGAATCGTTGACATCCTTGAAGTGGTCGACATCCAGGAACACCACGGCCAGCTCTTCTTTTCGGCGTTCCGCCAAGGCCAGCGCGTATTCCGCCCGCTCCATCAGGTAGCGCCGGTTGGGCAAGGCGGACAAAGGATCATAATAGGCCAGATGGTGAATATGCTCTTCCGCCTCCTTGAGGCTGGAAATGTCCGCGGCGACACCGATGTAATTGACCGTCGCCCCGGTCTCGTCGCGAACCGCCACGATCGTCTCCAGAACCGCAAACAACTCGCCATTCTTGCGCCGGTTCCAAAACTCGCCCTGCCAGGACCCTTCCTGTTCGACCGCCCGCCACATCGCCGCATAGTATTCCTTGCCATGCCGGCCGGACTGCAGAAACGCAGGTGTCCTGCCCACGGCGTCCTCTGGGCTGTAGCCGGTCATGTCGCTGAAGGCCGGATTGACCGCCACGATTATGCGGCTTGCATCAGTCACCATGATCGACTCGCGTACCGCTTCAAACACCTTGCCGGCCAGAAGCAGGCGTTCGTCGCCTTTTTTCCGGTCGGAAATGTCGATGCATGAGCCGACATAGCCGACGAATTCGCCCCCCGCATCGAACCGCGGTGTCGCCTTGCCCAGCATCGTGCGGTACTCCCCATCGCGACGGCGCAGGCGGTATTCGATCTCGAACGGCTTCCGGGAGTCGAACGCAAAAGCATAAACGCCGGCCCAGCGGGAGCGATCGTCGGGGTGTACGCCCTCCAGCCAGCCGTCACCCAACTCGTACTCGAGCGAACGCCCCGTGAAATTCAGCCACATTTCGTTGAAAAAAGTGCAGGCGCGCGCCGTATCTCCCATCCATATCAGCACCGGCGCAGAATTGGCCGCCAGCCGGAACCTTTCCTCGCTTTCCCTGAGCCGCATTTCGCTCCTTTCCCGTTCCGCGTCGCGGGCCAGGATTTCCAGTGCGAAAGAGACATCCAGGGCCATGGTGTCGAGCACGGCGACGATGTCTTCCGAAAAGAAACCCGGTTCGCCCGCATAAAGGTTGATCGCACCTACCACCTTCCCAAACCGCCGCACGGGAAAAGCGCCGGAAGCCCGAACGCCCGCGGCCCGGCCTGCTTCATGCCAAGGCCGGCTGGCGGGATCGGCAAGAAAATCGTCGCTGATCACATGGTGGCCGGCGGTTACGGCCATCCGCGTGGGACCACGATGCTGCGCGGCGTCTCCGCCGGAGAGGTTCAGCTTCCCCACGTAACCGGCATCGTCGCCGTAGCGGGCAACTGGGACCAGGGTGCCGGTTTCATTCTCGATCATCCCGATCCAGGCGAAGCGGAAGCCGCCGTTCCTGACAGCGATCCGGCAGATCGAGTAGAACAACTCCTGCTCGCTGGTATGGCGGACGATGATTTGATTGGTCTGCGCCAGCAGGCTGTGCAGATTCTTCTGCCGCGCGAGCGCCAGCTCGATACACTTACGCTCGGTGACGTCCCGCACGATCGCCTGAACGAAATCGGAACCCTCCACGCTGATCGAGCGGACGCTCAGTTCTACGGGGACCGGAACCCCGTCTTTGCGGGTATGCACCGACTCCCAGACGCCTCCACCCCGGGCAACCGCTTCCTCCAGGCGCATCTGCTGGACACCATCCGTGTCTCCCGCCACAACCTCGGCCAGGGCCATTCCCGCCAGTTCCTCTCTGGAGTACCCATAAAGCTCCAGCGCGCGATCGTTGGCATCGATAATGTGGTGATCCCGGTTGGCGAGCAGAATGGCATCATTTGCATACCTGACGAAGTATTCGAAGCGCCTCAACAGGTCGGCCCGTTCCCTTTCCACCCGAAGCGCGACTTGGCCGTGACGCCGGTCGGACCATCGCCCGAGCAATGCCGCCGCAGCGGCGATCGTGCCCAGTAGTCCCAGCAACGACGCGCCGATAACAAACGGCCGGCTTTCCTCCGGGAGCGACGTGGCCGGCATTTCCGCCATGACATACCAGGCTGATCCTGGAATCGGCGCCCCCAGCGACAAGAGTGCCGCTTCGGCGTCCCGTTCCTGCATGAGCAGTCCTCGCTCGCCCTGGACGATTTTGAGCGCCGCTTCAGGAACCGCCGTCGCCTGCGACGAAGGCCGGCTGTCGCGTACGAGAAAATTTCGGTCCAGGGATACGAGACGGTTCCCTCTCTGGCCAATCAGGGAAATCTCCGGTTTGGACTGCGACAGCGATTCAAACAAAGCGCGCAGAAAATGCCCTGCATCGGCTACCATCACGATGGCACCGACGAGACGCCGCTCTCCCTTCATTTCATGAAATACCGGGATGAGCGCATCGGCGAGAAGCTCACCTTCATCCGGTGAAAGGTACCAGTCGCCCAGGACCGGGCGCGCACCCGCCTCCTTCGCCGGCACCGAAACATGCACGTATCCGCTCTTCCCATCCGGCTCGCCCTGAGCCATCAGCGACAAACGGATTTTTCCGGCCGCATCGAGCAGCAGAACATTCCGGTAGCCGCCCGCCTCCCGGGACGACTGCATTTGAGACAACACCAGCCGCGTCGAAGCCGTGTCCTGCCCGCCCACGGCCAGCCAAGCGCCGGCCGCGGCGAGAAACGAAGCGTCCCCGGCCAGTTGCTCCGCATCGGCCAGCCTTTCGGCGCGCCATTGCGCAATGTGCTGGAATTTCGCCTGAACCACCGCTGCCAGCGTATCGCCGGCATGCAGTCGCAAATGTTGCACATGGGACAGATAAAACTGCAACCCGCCGAGGAGGGTAGTGCACACCGTCAACGCGATGATGACCGACCATCGGGGGAAACGTCGGAACGAGCGCACCACCGCAACCCGCTTCACGCCAGGTGATGCACCCTTTGCCTCGTTAATCATTATTGCCCCAGGAAATTACGCGAAAACACAGGGTAAAACCGTACTGCCGCGAAAGCGGCTTACAGCCTAAATTTGCCGATCTCAGCCTGCAGTTCCTGCACTGCAGTGTGGAGCTTGACCACCATTGAGGCCAAGTGCTCGGACGATGTCGCCGCCCCTTGGGCTTCATCCTTCAAGGCAACCATCGCCCCATTGATCTGCTGGGCGCCCTCGGCCTGCGCCCGCATGCCTTCATAAACCCGGCCGAAACGCGGCACCAGCTGGTCGATCCGCTCCAAAACGGCGGTGAAATGGTCGGCAAGCCGCCGCACGTTCGACAGACCGGCCGTGCTCATCTCCTCCTGGAAAGACTCCAGAACCTGGACGCCCCCTGCGACCGCCCTTTGCATGTCGCGTACCATCGCCTCCACATCCAGTGCCGCGACCGCACTCTGGTCCGCCAGCCGCCTGATCTCGCTGGCTACGACGGCGAACCCGGCCCCCTGTTTCCCTGCCTTCTCAGCCTCGATCGATGCATTCAATGAGAGCAGGTTGGTTTGGACGGCAATATCCGTCATGGCGTTCATGATCCGGTTGATACCCTTCGCCTGCTCACCGATGGCTGCGAAGCGTTCCACCACCGACGACATGCCCTCGCTCATGCGATGCATCGCCGCCTCTGTCTCCGCCAGGCTTTCTCTCCCGGCCGAGGCGACTTCCGCCGTTTCGGCGGTTGCCTGAGCGACGTCGGCGACGTTGCGCACCATCTCGTCGCCAGTTGTCGAAATCTCGCGGACCGAAGCGGCGATTTGTTGCGTCAGCGCGCCGAACTCATGAGCCAGGCTTGCTTCATGCCGGGCCGCCACGGTGATTTCCTCGCCAACGGCGACCAACTGTCGGCTGGACCGTTTCACCCGCCCGATCAAATCGGCCAAAGCCTGCCGCATGGCCGCCATGGCTCGTACCAGATCACCGATTTCATCCGTATCGGCAGCCTCCAGCTTTGAACTCAGATCGCCGGCCGCGACTTGCGCCGCAACGCGCGCGGTGTCCTCGATGCGACGGGTCACCGCCCGCAACGCTAACAGCGCCGCCCCGAGGACCGCCGCCAGAATAGCGGCCGACACACCCAAGGCGCCTTTGACAGTACCGATCAGGCCAGCCAGAATTTCCGCCCGGCTGGCGGCCAAAACCAAAGTCCAGTCGCCTGTCGCCAGTCGGGTTGATACGAAATAGGTTTCGGCGCCGTTGCGGGGATCGGGGGCCAATTGGAACGTACCTTTTCCCGTATCGAGATACGCCCGTTCCAATATAGGCAACCATGAGGTGTCTTCTATTGGACGGGCACGGGCGGAAGCATCAACCGTTGACGCGATCACACGCCCCCGTTGGCTCAAGAGGAAAAATCCGCCGGCCTCATGGCGATGCATCCCCCGGAGTGTTTCGTCGATGTCGTTGAGCGCCTTATCCACTCCCGCAATACCCAAGAACCGCCCGTCCCGCATCAAGGGGACGGCATTTTCGACCATGTACTTCCCCTCATAATCATAGGGCTCGGTCACCATCGCAAAGCGCTGGCCTTGCGCCCCGCTCCAGGAATGGCGGTAAAGCCGGCTGATCCCTCCGGCCAGACTGATGCCCTCCTCCTCGACCTTTCCTTCGTGGCGATTCTTGACCCCGCGGTAATAGTAACTCGACTCCATGTTAGCCAGCGGCGACAACTTTATCCGTAGTGGGTTTTCGCGGTCGCGAAACCAGTAAGGGAGAAACCGTCCCTCCCGGCTCAACGCATCGGATGGAACCTCGCCGGCCTCGGAAGCGGAGCCGTCGTTGCCATCGCCATCCGGTTCATAGCCGAAATAGGCACCGGTAAACTCCGGAAAAGCCTCCAATATCTTGCGGGCGAACTCCAAGGATACCAGCCGATTGCCGAACAGCCCCGCTTCTTGCGCCAGCGCCATGGTTTTCGGGACGGTCAAGGCAGTGATATTGGCCAACTCGATCCGCAGCGCCGCCTCGTTAACCTCAGCGCGAAGTCTCAGTTCCGACTCCCGTACCAGGTCCTGATAATAGTTCCACATGACGAACCCCAGCAGTAAACCCATCGCCAGAGCCATCGGAAGAACGCAGGCGAGCAAGAGGCGCGCGCGCACCGTCAATCGGAATCGCATATCGAAACCCTAAGAATAGCTAACAGGGGAATTGGAACACGCAGTCTCCCCTTGCCGGTGTAGGCATGGCACTGGACGGCACCACAAGGATGCTGCACCTGCCAAGGGCTGGAATTTTCGCTAAACGGCGTCAGCCGGCCGGTTCGGAGACCGCGCCATCCCGAATTGCTTTCCAGGACCAGCGACCCTCGGGCTCCAGATCCAGCACGGCATCGTAGAACGACAGATTGTCGTGGCTGTTGCCCAGAGTGATGTAGGCGATCGAATGGTCATGCAGCATTTGCAGCACCCGATCCAACTGCTCGGCATCGAGCGCGGTCCCTGGCCGGTCTAGGAACACGAAGCGCGGCCCAAGGAGCAGGAGATGCGTAAAAGCCAGAAGCTGCTGCTCTCCCAAGGACAGGACGTCGTCCCAATCGGCCTCCGTATCCAAACCGCCGACCCTGGCAAGAATGGAATCAATGTCCAACGACCGCAAAGTCTCCATGATCCTGTCGTCCGGAGTCTGATCTTCACCGCCCGTACGAAGCAAAGACTCCCGCAAAGTTCCGGGAGGCAAATACGGTCTTTCCGGCAAGAACAGGGTATCCTCGAGGCCCGGACGGATGATCTTCCCGCTTCCAGCATCCCACAGATCCGCCGTCGCTCTGAACAATGCCACCTTCGCGGTCTGGTTCTCGCCCCGGATCAGAAGCCGGCCACCCGCCGGAATTTCCACAGAAAGCTGGTCGATCAGAAGCCGACCGTCCCGCGGCGATTGCAGGCTGAGCCTTTCATAGGCGATCCGGTCGCACATCTCACAGACTTCGATCGGTGATGCGGTCCCCGAGCGCACTGTCTCGACGGCCTGGACCAGACCGCGAAGCCGGGCTATCACGGCGGTGTAAGCCGAAATGGACTGAAACTGTGTCACGATCAGCGAAAACGCGCCGAGCAGATAGGTAAATGCCATCGCCGATTGGGTGATCACACCGAATTCGACCTTGCCATCGATGAACAAAGGCGCCACAACCAGCGCAGGTATCACGGGGATCAAATAGTTGTACCACGTGGTGAAGAATCCGAGATTGCGGTTGACCGCGATCAGCCTGCGGAAATTGGCGGTGAGCGCCCCGAGTTGACGTAGCAGGCGAGACTGAATTCGCCGTTCGCGATGCAGCAGCGCGATGGATTCGGCATTTTCGTGGACATGGATGAGACCCGCCCGAAAATCCGCCTCGCGGTCAAGCTGGTCATAATTCAGCTGGACCAGAGGCCTCCCCAGCCGGACGGTAAAATAGGAGCCCGCCACGGCGTAAACCACCGCAACCCCGAACAACAGCGGACTGATACTCCACATCACGCCGGAAAAAGCCAGCACAGTAAACGAACTGTTGAGAAGCATCAAAGTAAAAGACAGCGTAGTGACGGTAAATGCCTTCACGTCCTCTGCGATGCGCTGGTCGGGATTGGCGACCTCCTGGCTCTCGTCGAGACGGTAATAGATACGTTCATCCAGATAAGCGTTCACCAATCTTCGCGTCAGCCATTCCCGCCAAAGCAGACCCAGCCGCTCCTCGCAAAACCGGTAGATCACAGCAGTGACGGTGGTCGCAGCGAACACGCCGAGATAGAGTACCGCATACCAGATGAACCCCCCCATGTAGCGATTTTCGATCGCAGTCATGAAATCCCGGCCTACATAGCTGTTAAGCACGTTCAGGCCGTTGATCGCGAGCATCAACAGAAGGAGCGACGCAAACAGAACCTTGGCCTTCCAGCCCACTTCCGAGCCTGCGAAATCCCTTACGCTGCCAAGGATGCGCTTCAGGATCAATCCATGTTTTGAGACTGGTTCGGCGCTCATGATTGTTCTTCTCGAATGCTTTTCCCGCAGATGCCGAAGCGAAGATCCACCCGTGCAAAAAAGGCACCGGCGCGGCCAAACTGCAGTTCACCCTGCCGGCACCGGAACTGGACGGCGTTGAGGCATTATCGACAAAACGTGGAAAGACACAATCGACGCATCGGCTACCAACGAATATCGTGCGCCGATTCAGCAAATGCGGGGGAGCGGATCGTCTTCCAACTCAGGGAGGATTCTCTCCCCCCCCAGGGAAGTCTGAAGAACGACTCGGGGAGCCCCTGCTTCGATCGCGCCCGCAATGCTCGCCTCCATGAACCCCCCATGGTGGAGCGCTGCCACCGCATCAGCCGCGACAGCAGCATCAACGATCGCCACGACCCGTCCTTCGCAGGCTAAGTAATAAGGGTCATAGCCCAGAATTTCACATACGCTGCGCACCTCCGGCCGAACCGGCAAGTCAAGCTCTTGCAGCCGAACGGTCGCACCGGTAGCCCGGGCAATCTCGTGCGAGACGGTTGCCACGCCTCCGCGGGTGGGATCCCGCATGAAACGCAGCCCTGGGAAGCCGAGCAGAATTTCAGCAATCGGCAGGACGCTCCCCGCATCGGATCGAAGACTGCCGGATAACCCGAATTGCTCCCGAGCCAGCATTACCGCAGCGCCGTGATCGCCCACCGGCCCACTCACGATGACCCGGTCGCCCGGACGAACGCGGTGCAAGCCCAGGTCGACGCCCGGTTGCCTTTGCCCTATGCCGGTCGTCGCCAGATAAAGTCCACCGCCCTGCCCCCGCCGAACCACCTTGGTATCCCCGGCCAACACCCGCACACCGCAATCCAGGCAGGCACGCGCCATGGACGCAACGATCCGCTCGAGAATCTCGACGTCGAGCCCTTCCTCGATGAAAACGTTGAGGCTGAGAAAGCGCGGTACCGCCCCGGACACTGCAAGGTCGTTGATCGTGCCATGAACCGCGAGACTCCCCACGTCGCCGCCCGGGAACTCCAGGGGCTCTACGGTGAAGCCGTCCGTCGTGATCATCCACTCCCCGTCACCGGCATCCAGCGGAAGCCTTGCCGCATCCGCGGCGGTGTCCAGATCTTCCCGGCCGAGGTGGAACACGAATATTTCTTCGATGACCTCCCGCGTCAAACGGCCCCCATTACCATGGGCCAGCGAAATCCGAACGGCATCACAACGGTCGTCGTCATTCATGAGCGGTGCTGGCAAAGATTGTCGTCAAAACGGATCAGATGGTAGCAGAGTTAACGGTCACCGTAGCCTTTGAACAAAGCTTGTTGACATCCCAATCAGGATCAGTATAATTTTCGAAATCGAATGCGGGAATAGCTCAGTTGGTAGAGCACAACCTTGCCAAGGTTGGGGTCGCGAGTTCGAGTCTCGTTTCCCGCTCCATTGCTTTCGGAAAAGCCGCGCACCTAACCGCGGCTTTTTGCTTTATCTTCAAAGGCTGAGTGGCAGAGTGGTTATGCTGCGGATTGCAAATCCGTCTATGCCGGTTCGATTCCGACCTCAGCCTCCATCTTTCTTCTTCCGGATCGGAATTTTAAGACAAGCCGCGGCACAGCCGGTCTTGCCAAAATACGACCAAATCCGGTAGGAAATCGGCCCAAAATCCGCCCCTATCAAAGCTCCTCCGACTAGAGCCAATCTGCTGCTAGCGGGTTGCACTTTCCGCCCGAAATCGCGCTGACGCCAAAAACCCGCCTGGTCATGGACCAAGCGGGTTATCCACTACCTCAGACCGGGCTTAGAGACTGTAGTACATATCGAACTCGACCGGGTGGGTGCTCATGCGCAGACGAGTCACTTCCTGGCCCTTGAGTTCGAGATAAGCGTCGATCATGTCGTCGGTGAACACACCGCCGCGGGTGAGGAACTCGCGGTCGTTGTCCAGTGCTTCCAGAGCCTGGTCGAAGGAATAGCAGACCTGGGGGATGGCCTTCTCTTCTTCCGGCGGCAGATCGTAAAGATCCTTGTCCATGGCGTCGCCCGGATGGATCTTGTTCTGGATGCCGTCGAGGCCGGCCATCAGCATGGCTGCGAATGCCAGGTAGGGATTGGCGGTGGAGTCCGGGAAGCGGACTTCGATACGGCGGGCTTTAGGGTTCATCACGTAGGGTATACGGATGGAGGCCGAACGGTTGCGAGCCGAGTAGGCCAGCATCACCGGCGCTTCGAAACCAGGCACCAGCCGCTTGTAGCTATTGGTGGATGCGTTGCAGAAGGCGTTCAGGGCCTTGGCATGCTTGATAATGCCGCCGATGTAGTACAGCGCCGTTTCGGACAGGCCCCCGTACAGATCGCCGCTGAACAGGTTCTTACCGTCCTTCGCGATCGACTGGTGCACGTGCATGCCGTTGCCGTTGTCGCCGACCAGCGGCTTCGGCATGAAGGTTGCGGTCTTGCCATAGGCGTGCGCCACGTTCTGAACGACGTACTTGAGCAGCAGAACTTCGTCAGCCTTCTTCACCAGGGTGTTGAATTTGACGCCGATTTCGCACTGGCCGGCAGTCGCAACCTCGTGGTGATGGACTTCCACGCCCATGCCCATGTCTTCCAGGGTGTTGCACATGGCGGAACGCAGATCCTGGAACGAGTCGACCGGCGGAACCGGGAAATAGCCGCCCTTGGTACCAGGTCGGTGGCCGATGTTGCCGTCTTCGTAGACTTTCTCGGAGTTCCATCCGGCTTCTTCCGAATCGACCTTGTAGAACGAGCCGGACATGTTGGCGCCCCAACGAATGTCGTCGAAGATGAAGAATTCGTTTTCCGGACCGAAGAATGCGGTGTCTGCAATGCCGGTGGACTTCATGTAGGCTTCGGCCCGCTTGGCGATGGAGCGCGGATCGCGTTCGTAACCCTGCATGGTGGCCGGTTCAACGATGTCGCAACGGACGATCAGTGTAGGATCGTCGAAGAACGGATCCATCACTGCCGTGGATGCGTCCAGCATCAGAATCATGTCGGATTCGTTGATGCCTTTCCATCCGGCGATCGAAGAACCGTCGAACATCTTGCCCTCTTCGAAGGCAGCCTCGTCGATCGTCGAAGCGGGAACCGTTACGTGCTGTTCTTTGCCGCGGGTATCGGCGAAACGCAGGTCCACGTAGCGGATTTCCTTTTCCTTGATGATCTGCAATACGTCTTTCGGTGTCATAGTAAGCTCGTCTCCTCCAGCTAGGATTGGGTAACTTCAAGGTTACACAGGAATTGTACCAAGGCTACTGGGCAAATATCTTCTTGATTTTACGCCCGAGCCAAGCGCCATGCGAAACGATAGGCGCACTTTAATAGTGCCAACTGCACCTCCATAGAACATCGCTATCACGGAAATCCCCGAATGCCCGCTATCCCCCAGGCGCCCGCCGATCGGGCGCTGGCGAGATGCTCCGCCGTCATCCCGCCCAATGCGTATACCGGAAGGTTGACGGCCTGGAGGCATTCGGAGAAATGCCCCCAGCCCAGCGGAGCCGACGCCGGATGGGACCGGGTCGGCAGCACGGGACCGAACACGGCGAAATCCAGTTGCAGCGATTCCGCCTTTTCCAGTTCGCCCACGTCGTGGCACGATGCGGCGACCCAGAATCTGTCGTCCAGCGGTCTTGCATCCAGGTTGTTCAAGCGCGCGCTGGTAAGATGAACGCCACCGGCACCGAGTTCGACCGCCAGTTCCGGCTCTGCGTTCAAAATCAATCGAGTATGATCGTGGGCACAGTAGTCCAAGCATTCCCGGGCGAACGCGCGGTAGTCCGTCCGCGACAGCGCTTTCGCCCGTAACTGGATCAGCGAATAGCCCGCAGCCACCAGCCGACGGAATCGGCGACGCATGGCCGTGAGATCGCCTGCCGCCTCGTCCACGATCGGATAATGGTACGGCAGCCGCGCCGCCGCCACGATGAAACGGTTCGCTGCCGGAAATTGGAAATCGACCAGTTCGTCGGGGCTGACCCAGCGAATGGGCTGTCCCAGACAGCCGCGGGCGACGCCGGAAAACCGCTGAACCCGCCAGATGTCCAGGACGACCCGCCGCGAGGGATAGTCGTGGCGTACCACCAGCATCGGTTCGGCACTCTCTACGGCGATACCGATTTCCTCCATCAGCTCACGGTGCAAGGCGTCCAACGGGGTCTCACCCGGTTCGATCTTGCCGCCGGGAAACTCCCATAGACCGCCCTGATCCACCTTCGGCGGCCGTTGCGCGATCAGGATGCGGCCGGTGGCGTCTTCGACGACACCGGCGGCCACGCGAATCTCCTTGTTTCCGAGGGACGCCAACGGAAATTCAGGTCCGGTACTCGGCGTTGATACGGACGTAATCGAACGAGAAATCGCAGGTCAACACGCGGGCGGAAGCCTTACCCATTCCCAAGGATACCCGCACGGTGATCTCCGGCCGCTGCATCACGGCGACGCCCTGCGCCTCGGTATAGCCGGGGTCGCGTCCGCCGCCGGCAACGATCTGGACTTCGTCCAGCCAGATTGCCACCCGCGAAATGTCCAGGCCCTCGCATCCCGCCCGCCCGACCGCCGCCAGGATGCGGCCCCAATTGGGATCGCTGGCGAAAAAAGCGGTCTTGACCAGGGGCGAATGCGCGATGGTTTTCCCGACCTGCCTGGCTTCGTCTTCCGAAACCGCTTCTTCGACCACGATGCGGATGAACTTGGTGGCGCCTTCCCCATCGCGGACGATCTCTTCGGCCAGTTCATCCAGCACCGCGTCGACGGCGGCCTGGAAGGTCTCGAGGTGGGAACTGCCGGGTTCGATCCGCGGCGCTGTCGAGCGCTGGCTCGCCATCAGCACGCAGGCGTCATTGGTCGAGGTGTCGCCGTCGACGGTGATGCAATTGAACGAACGATCGGCCGCATGTTGCAGGACACTCTGCAGCAGCTGGGCCCCGATACGGGCATCGGTGGCGACGAAGGCCAGCAGAGTCGCCATGTTCGGGTGAATCATGCCGGCGCCCTTGGCGATACCGGATACAAAGACCGGATGCCCCTCTATCTCGATTCTGCGGGTCGCGGTCTTCGGCCGGGTGTCGGTGGTCATGATGGCGCGGGCGGCGGCCTCCCAGCCGTCCTCCGACAGAGCCTCGAAGGCTTTCGGCAAGGCTGCGCGGATCTTGTCGACCGGCAGGTATTCGCCGATCACCCCGGTGGAAAAGGGCAGGACCTGTTCGGCCTGCCCGCCGGCGAGCGCGGCGACCGCCTCGCAGCTCGCGCGGGCATCCGCCAAGCCACGCTCACCGGTACCTGCATTGGCGTTGCCCGAGTTGACCAGCAGCCAGCGCGGTGCCTGGGGCAGATGTTCGCGCGACACGGCGACCGGTGCAGCGCAGAAGGCGTTCTGGGTAAACACGGCTGCACAGGCCGAATCTTCCGCCATTTCGATGAGCAGCACGTCGTCGCGCCCGGCATGCTTGATGGCCGCCGCCGCGGTGCCGAGGCGAATCCCGGCGATCGGACTGATGCGGGCGTACGCCGCTCCTTTCTCGTCAGGCAAGACGGCCATGGCACTGCTTGTATTTTTTCCCGGAACCACAAGGGCAAGGATCGTTGCGGCCGACCTTGTCGCCGGGACGCACGAATGGCCGGGGACCTTCCGGAATCGCATAGTCCTGCGCTTCATCCGGCGCGGCGGGCGGCTCCTCCATGGTCAGGGCGCTGACCTCGGCATGCTGAAACTGCATTTCCTGCGGCTGGCGGCTCTGCTCCTCCATCTCCTGCACTTCCTCCTCGGAATGGACCTGCACGCGGGAGACGATGCCGACCACCTCCTGCTTGATGCCGTCGAGCATGCCGGTGAACATCTCGAAGGCTTCCCGCTTGTATTCCTGCTTGGGGTCCTTCTGAGCGTAGCCGCGCAGATGTATTCCCTGGCGCAGATGGTCCATCGAGGCCAGATGCTCCTTCCAGGAATTGTCGAGCACCTGGAGCATTACCGACTTCTCGAAGTGCCGCATGACCTGCGGTCCGATCGCATCGACCTTGGCGGCATACGCGGCGTCGGCCTCGTCGATGAGGCGCTCCAGCAAGGTTTCCTCATGGAGGTCGGGTTCGTCATCCAGCCATTGCCGTATCGGCAGGCTCAAGCCGATCTCGCGCCCGACCACCTCCTCCAGCCCCTGGGCGTCCCACTGCTCCTCGAGGGTATGCGGAGGAACGTGTTCCACGAACATGCGACCGAGCACATCATGGCGGATATCCTCGATGGTCTTGGAAATATCGTCCGCACGCATCAGCTCAGTGCGCATGTGGTAGATCACTTTGCGCTGGTCGTTGGCGACGTTGTCGTATTCCAGCAACTGCTTGCGGATGTCGAAATTGCGGGCTTCCACCTTGCGCTGGGCGTTCTCGATGGCCCGGGTCACCCAGGGATGCTCGATCGACTCCCCTTCCTTCATGCCGAGGCGCTGCATCAGCACCGCGACCCGGTCGGAAGCGAAGATCCGCATCAGGGGATCTTCCAGCGAGAGATAGAAGCGGGTAGAACCCGGGTCCCCCTGACGTCCCGAACGGCCGCGCAACTGATTGTCGATGCGGCGCGATTCGTGGCGCTCCGAGCCGATGACATGCAGGCCGCCGGCAGCGACGGCCGCGTCGTGGCGCCTCTGCCACTCCGCCTTGACCTGCTCGGCCAAGGCGGGATCGGCCTGGGCCAGATCCTCTTCCAGGCTGCCACCCAGCACGATGTCCGTGCCTCGACCTGCCATGTTGGTGGCGATGGTGACCGCTCCCGGCCGGCCGGCCTGGGCGATGATGTGCGCCTCCTGCTCATGGTGCTTGGCATTGAGCACCTGATGCGGCACGCCGGCCTGGCGCAGGATGCCGGACAGCAGTTCCGAATTCTCGATCGAAGCGGTACCGACCAACACCGGCTTGCCGTGCTCGACGCAATACTTGATGTCCTCGACGATCGCCCCGAACTTCTCGCGGGCGGTGAGATAGACCAGATCGCCCATGTCGTTGCGGACCATCGGCCGGTTCGGCGGGACCATGACCACCTCGAGGCCATAGATCTGATGGAACTCCGGCGCCTCGGTGTCCGCCGTGCCCGTCATACCGGCCAGCTTCTCGTAAAGACGGAAATAATTCTGGAAGGTGATCGAGGCCAGCGTCTGGTTCTCGTTGTGCACCTGCACGTTTTCCTTCGCCTCCACCGCCTGGTGCAGCCCCTCGGACCAGCGCCGGCCGGGCATGGCGCGGCCCGTGAATTCGTCGACGATGATAATCTCGTCGTCACGCACGATGTAGTCCACGTCGCGCTGGAACAGCGCGTGCGCTTTCAGAGCGGCATTGATGTAGTGCATCAGGCGGATGTTGACGGCGTCGTAGAGGCTTTCTTCGGCGCCGATCAGCCCCTGTTCCACCATCACCCGCTCGATGGCCTCGTGCCCGCTCTCCGTCAGGTAAACCTGCCGCGCTTTTTCGTCCACCGAATAATCGCCCGGACCGCCTTCCTTTTCCTGGCGGATCAGATGAGGAATCAGGATGTTGACTTTGTGATAGAGATCGCTGCGGTCCTCGGTCGGGCCGGAGATGATCAGCGGCGTACGCGCCTCGTCGATGAGGATGGAGTCCACTTCGTCGACGATCGCGAAAAACGGATCGCGCTGCACCCGCTGATCCAGGGTGAACGCCATGTTGTCGCGCAGATAGTCGAAGCCGAATTCGTTGTTGGTGCCGTAGGTGATGTCGCAGGCATAGGCCTGGCGGCGCTGCTCCTGGTCCAGGTTGCTGACGATGACACCGGTGCTCAGGCCCAGGAAACCGTAAAGCTTGCCCATCCACTCGGCATCGCGCCGCGCCAGATAATCGTTCACCGTCACCACATGGCAGCCTTTGCCGGGCAACGCATTGAGGTAGGCGGCCAGGGTAGCGACCAGCGTCTTGCCTTCGCCGGTTTTCATCTCGGCGATCTTGCCGTCGTTCAGCACCATGGCGCCGATCAACTGAACGTCGAAATGGCGCATGTTCAGCACGCGCCGCGAAGCCTCCCGCACCACTGCGAAAGCCTCCACCAACAGTTCGTCGAGAGTCTCGCCGCTGCTCAGCCGCTCCCGGAATTCCAGGGTTTTCCGTCCCAGCGCCTCATCGGTCAGCGCCGCGATCGTGGGTTCGAGCTGGTTGATCTTCTTGACCAGACGCCTCTTGCGTTTGATGATGCGGTCGTTGCGGCTGCCGACGACCTTTCTGACAAGCTTGCCAAGCATGATTCGGTGAATTCCGGACGAAAACGTAATCCGCTCATAATACCGCAAAACCCGACCCCTGGAGAAATGCGGGGGCCGGCCGCCTGCGGGCGACCGGGCGGGCGAAATGGGGAAAGCGGCTGCGGCGGAATATAATCAGGCATCGGCAATCTCCCAGGCTTACTCCTTTCGGCACCATGAGCACCGCGGCAGCGGCTTTCGACATCAAGGCCTTCCTGGCGACCCTGACCGGTGCGCCCGGCGTCTATAAAATGCTGGACGGCAACGGCGAGGTGATCTACGTCGGCAAGGCCAAGAACCTGAAGAAGCGCGTGGCCAGCCACTTCGCCCAGCGCGACAATTCGCCCAAGCAGAACGCAATGGTGGCGCGGGTGCAGGCGATCGAGGTCACGGTGACCCGCACCGAGGGCGAGGCGCTGCTGCTGGAAAACCAGCTCATCAAGCGCCACAAGCCGCGCTACAACATCAACCTGCGCGACGACAAGAGCTATCCCTACATCTATGTCTCCACCCAACAGGAATTTCCGCGGCTGGCCTTCCATCGCGGCAGCCGGGCGCGGCCGGGGCGCTTCTTCGGGCCATTCCCGAGCGCCGCCGCGGTACGCGACAGCCTGAAAACCCTGCAGAAGATCTTCCCGGTCCGCCAATGCGAAGACTCGTATTTCGCCAACCGCACCCGGCCCTGCCTGCAATACCAGATCGAGCGCTGCACCGGCCCTTGCGTGGGACTGGTCGGGCCGGAGACCTACGGCGAGGACGTCGCCAACACCCTGCTGTTTCTCGAAGGCCGGGGGGAGGCGCTGATCGACCGGCTCGCGCAGCGCATGGAACAAGCCGCCCAGCGGCTGGAGTTCGAAAAGGCAGCGCGTTACCGGGACCAGATATCCAATCTCAGGACCGTGCTGGCAAAACAGCTCGTCGCCGGTGAGCAGGGGGATCTCGACATGATTGCCTGCGCCATCAGGGGCAATATCGCCTGCGTCCACGTCGTATTCATCCGCAACGGCCAGCAGATCGGCGACCGCAGCTTTTTTCCGAGAATGCAGGACGAACACGACGCCGCGGCAGTGCTCGAGGCCTTCATACCCCAGTTCTACCTGGATAAGGAGATCCCGCGGGACCTGCTGCTAAGCCACGAGATCCGCGAACGCGAGCTGTTCGAAACCGTGCTCGGCCAACAGGCCAAGCGCGGCGTCAAGATTTCCTGGCGGCTGCGGGGCGAGCGCGCCAGGCGCCTGGAGCTGGCTCAGGCCAACGCCGAATACGCGCTGAAGACCAGGCTGGCCAGCCAGCTGAACATCGCAGATCGCCTGCGGCACCTGACCGAGATGCTGGGTCTGGCGGAACCACCCAACCGCATGGAATGCTTCGACATCAGCCACACCCAGGGCGACCAGACGGTTGCGTCGTGCGTCGTATTCGACAGCAACGGGCCGCTGAAGTCGGCCTACCGCCGCTTCAACATCGAAGGCATCACCGGCGGCGACGATTATGCGGCCATGGCCCAGGCGCTTTCGCGCCGCTACCAGCGGGTTCGCGCCGGCGAGGTCGAGGCGCCGGACATCCTGTTCATCGACGGCGGCAAGGGCCAGATTCACGCGGCGGCCGAGGCGCTGGACAAACTTGGCGTGGGAAATATCCGTATAATCGGCATCGCCAAAGGGCCCGACAGAAAGCCCGGCATGGAGACCCTGTTCAAAGCAGGCTGCAGCGATCCCATCGTCGTCGAACCCAACAACCCCGGCTCCCTGCTGATCCAGCACATCCGCGACGAGGCGCACCGCTTCGCCATCACCGGGCACCGGCAACGGCGGGCGAAAGCCGCGACCCAATCACCGCTGCAGGCCATAGCGGGCCTCGGTCCCAAACGGCGACAGCAGTTGCTGCGGCAGTTCGGCGGCTTGCGGCAAATCAGCCGCGCCGACGTGGAAGCCCTGAGCAGCGTCGAGGGAATCAACCGGCAACTGGCTCAGCGGATTTACGACATGTTCCACGATCATGGCGCCTAACTCATGCACTTCAACCTGCCCACCTACCTGACGCTTCTGAGGATCGTGCTCATCCCGATTCTCGCGGTGCTGTTCTACGTACCCTGGAGCGCCGCCCATGTCGTCTGCGGCATCATTTTTGCGATCGCCGCAGCTACCGACTGGCTGGACGGTTACCTCGCCCGGCGGATGGGCCTGGCTACCCGCTTCGGTGCGTTCCTGGACCCCGTGGCCGACAAGCTGATGGTCGCCGTGGCTCTGGTCCTGATCGTACAGGCCGAGCCGCAGCCGCTGATCGCGGTAGCCTCCGCCGTCATCATCGGCAGGGAAATCACCATTGCCTCGCTGCGCGAGTGGATGGCGGAAATCGGGCAGCGCAGGCGGGTCGAGGTATCCTCCCTCGGAAAATGGAAAACCACCTTCCAGATGCTGGCGATCACGCTCCTGCTGCTCGGTCTGGATGCCCCGTACGGCGCGGTCAAGACGACGGGAGAATTGCTGCTGGTGGTTTCCGCCGTGCTGACGCTGTGGTCGATGGTCGTTTATCTCCAGGCCGCCATGCCGGTCTTCAAGGCGAGCACCGAAGCGGAATGAGGGCGGTTCCTCCGTGGGCCGGGAAGAGCGGATGGCCGGCCCAGGCAAGGCACTCCGCGTCAGCGCGCCCGCAGGGCCACCATGCTGACGTCGTCCCGCAGAGGGCTCTTCCCGGCAAATGCTCGAAGTTCGGCCAGGAGTCCGGCCACCATCGCCTCAGGCTCCAGTGAACGGCGCGTCGAAAACTGGTGGCAGAGGCGGGCGGTGCCGAAGAACTCCCCTTCGCCGTTCTGCGCTTCCACCACGCCGTCGGTATAGAGCAGCAACCAGTCCCCGGCCTTCAAGTCCACGGTCTTTTCCTCGAAAGCCACGCCTTTTCTGACGCCCAGGACCAAACCGTCGGCGTCCAGAGGAATACAGCTCCTCTCCCCGCTCCTGAGCAGCAACGCGAAATTGTGCCCGGCGTTGGCATAGCTCGCCCTGCGCGTGCGGCAATCGTAGCGGACGTAGAACATCGTGATGAACAGATCCGCCCCAGACAGGTCCTCATGCAACATGTCGTTGATGCCGCCGAGAATCGGGGCGACCCCTTCGCCCGAAGCCGGCTCCGCCAGCGTCCTGCGAGCCTCCGCCCGGAGCACGCTGCGGGCCTCCGCCATGATGAGCGCGGCGCCGACACTGTGGCCGGAGACGTCAGCGATGACCATATCCACCAAATCGCCGCGATGGAAATAATCGAAATAATCCCCCCCCACATGGGTCGCGGGCACGCAGAGGCCGGCGATCTCGGCCGTCGCGAGGTGAAGCGGAGCCTCGGGCAGGAGCGATAGCTGGATCTGCTTTGCGATTTCCAGCTCGTGCCGCTCCTCCTCCGCCCGGCGGCGCTCGGTCACATCGGTCTGTATCCCGATGTAGTGGGTGATGACTCCCGCCTCGTCCTTGACTGGCGAGATCAGCAGCTCATTCCAGAACGGGGTGCCGTCCTTGCGGTAGTTCTTGATCGTTAGCTGGCAGGGCTGTCCCGCCCGGATCGCATCGCGTATTTCTTCGATCCGTTCCGGATCGGTCTCCGCTCCCTGCAACATCCGCATGCTGTGATCGAGCAACTCCTCGCGGGAATATCCGGTGATGCGGCTCAGCGCCGGATTGACGTAAACGTTCGGCAGTCCCTTCGACTGTGCATCAGCGATGTTGATGCCGACGCTTGCCGACTCGATCGCGCGATTGCGCACTCGCAGTTCATCCTCGTAACGCTTGCGGGAGGTGATGTCGTGGTCCACGCCCCGCCATTTGATCAGTTCGCCCCGCTCACCGAAGATTGGCGCTCCGGTGGATTCCGTATAGACCTCGTGACCGTCGTTGTGCCGGTAGCGGTTGATTAGGCGGAAGAACGGTTTTTCGCTCGCCTTGGAGGAAGGCAAGGCATTCATCCAGTGCTGCCGGTCCTCGGGCGTCAGCAGGTCGAAGTAATGTTTGCCCCGCACCTCCTCCGGGTCGAAGCCGAGGATGGCCCGCACCGCTCCGCTGCTGTAGAGATAATGCCCCTCGGGGTCCTGTTCCCAGAGCCACTCCCCGGCCATTTCCGCAACCTGGCGGAATCGTTCCTCGCTCTCGGTGAGCGCCTCCTTGTCCCGCTTTTGTTCGGTGATGTCCTGCTGGATGACGAGATAGTGCGTCACCTCGCCGGTTGCGCTGCGAATCGGGGTGATGCTTTCCAGCGCCCAATAGATTTCGCCGTTCTTGCGGATATCCCTCACCTCTCCGCGCCATTCCCCTTGCGAGCGGATGACATGGCGCAGACGTCCGAACCGGTCCGCATCCCCTGCCCTCGCCACACCGGGCCGCGTGCCGACGAGTTCCTCCGCCCCGTACCCCGTCAGCGCCGTGAAACCTCGATTCACGTACTGGATGCGGCCTTGCGGATCGGCGATCAGCACGCCCGAGGGGCTTTGGTCCACCGCGCTGGAAAGCATGAGAAGACGGTCCTCGGCCTGATTCCGCGAGGTGAGATCCCGCGTGACGCCGACGAACCAGCGGCGCTGATCCATGCGCAGCTCGCCGACCGCCAAGTGAACCGGGAACACCCGCCCGTTCTTCCGCCGCCCCTGAACCTCCCGTCCGATCCCGATGATCCTCGGCTCTCCGGTGCGCAGATACCGGGCGATGTAGCCGTCGTGCTCCTCGCGATACGGCGATGGCATCAGCAGTCCGACATTGCGTCCGAGAACCTCATCGGCGTCGTAGCCGAACATGCGCTCCGCCGCCGGCGTGAACAACTGGATGATGCCCTTGTCGTCGATCACGACGATGCCGTCGACCAGCGTATTGAGCACGGCGCGCAAAGTGGCTTCACTGTCCCGGCGGCCGGCGTCGCTCACGGAAGCACTCCCGCGAACGCCTGCACCCTGAAACCGAACAGGCGTTCCGCCGCGGCATTCAGCCCGATGAGGTTTCGGGCCGAATCCAGCAGGCAGAGTGCCTCATCGAAGGCGTTCGGCAGCGCGCGCGACAGCTCCGGTTCCTGCATGGGCCGCTCCGTCAGGCACCCGACGACCGGCCGAGATCGACGAGCGCTTCCAGCTCCGCGCCCAGCACCGCGAAAGGCGTCAAGGATGGCGAAGAGGCTTCCTCCAGTTCGTTCAGCAGCCTCCGGAACCGCGCCAGCCGAGACCGAAGCCGCGGTTCGGAAAACCAGGTCGACGGTTCGCGCCCGCCTGCTTGCAATGCCAGCCGCGTCAGGCACACCGCACTCTTGCGAAACCGTTCCAGGAGGGCGGCCTGCGCCCGCCGCTCCCAGCGATCGCGCGGCCCGACGCTCCGGAGCAGATTCAGACAGCGGCGAAGTCCCAAAAGGTCGGCGATGGCATCGTCCAGGCCGGCAACCCGCTCCAGCGACGCGCCGGCCGACCGGGCAAGATTCGCCAGCATCGGAAAGTCCCGGAGACCGCCAAGCAGCGCCAAGGTGCGCGCCTCCCGTTGGTCGAAGCCGAGACCCTTCAGTTCGGCCATATGCTCGGCCAATGCCGTGCGCTCGTTGTCGCCGAGCGCAGTCTCGCTATAGTCCAGATAATCCGCCAGATCGGACTGCCAGGAGCCGATTTCGGTATCGCCGGGACGCAGCCCGATGCCTTCGCGGATCGCCCAGTCGCAGCAGGCGCACAGGACTCCTTCCAGTTCCAGCAGCATCCGGTATCGCCGGTCCATCTCAGCGCCGTCCGCAAAGCCGGAAATTTTCCTCCGCAACTCGGCTCCCCCGATGGCGGCATCGAAGCACAGATAGGCACCGGCCAGATCAGCCGCAGTGGCCGGATCGAGTTCGTCGGCCAGAACGAGGAAAGACGATCCGGCCTGGTCCAAAATGCGGTTGCAGATGACGGTGGCCGTGATTTCACGGGCCAGGGAATGCTTGTGGAGAACCGATCCGTAACGCTTCCTCACCTTGGGAGGAAAATACCCAGCCAGAATCGGACGGGACCATTCGGCATCCAGAAAACCGGGCGCGTCGAGCAGCGCCCGCTTCAGGGCCAGCTTGGCGTGAGCGAGCAGGACCGCCAGTTCCGGCCGCACCAGTCCGCGCCGTTCGCGGGCCTGAACCTCTTTTCGGCCGGGGAAGGACTCGTAGCTACGGTCCAGGCTGCCGGAGCTCTCGAGCCGGTCGGCGAGTTCGAGAAAGGACTCCGCGTCGCGAAGGCAGCGCTCCCGGTCGAGCGAAAGGCACAGGCTTTGGGATGCGTTGTCGCGCAGCACCGAATCGCAAACGGTTCGGGTAAGTTCGGTCAGAAACCGGTTCCGCTCCTCCCCGCCGGCCATCATCCCCTGCTCCCGCAGCAGGCCGGTCAGGATTTTCAGGTTGACCTCGTGGTCGGACAGATCGACTCCTGCCGAATTGTCCACCGCATCGGTGTTGATGCGGCCGCCGGCCAGGGCGAACTCCACGCGCCCTTGCTGAGTGAAGCCGAGGTTGGCACCTTCCGCCACCACTGCCGCGCGCAGCTGGATGCCGTCCACCCGCACCGCGTCGTTGGCCCGGTCGCCGACGTCTTCATGACTTTCCGAACTGCCTTTCACGTAAGTCCCGATGCCGCCGAGCCAGAGCAGGTCGACCGGCGCCGTCAACAGCAGGTGGACGAGTCCCTCGCCGTCGATGGAACGGTACCGGACGCCGAGCCAAGCCCGGACCGGCGGAGCCAGGGGAATGTCCTTTGCATCGCGCCGGAACACGCCGCCGCCGGAAGAGATCGCCCGGCTGTCGTAGTCCGCCCAGGTGGAGCCCGGTAGATCGAACAGCCGCCGGCGCTCCCGGTAGGACGTCTCGGGATCCGGATCAGGGTCCAGGAAAATGTGCTGGCCGCTGAACGCCGCCACGAGCCGGATATTCCGGGAATACAGCATGCCGTTGCCGAACACATCGCCATCCATGCTGCCGATGCCGACCGCCGTGAACGGCTCCCTGTCAATGTCCCGATTCAACTCCGCGAAATGGCGCTTCACGCATTCCCACACGCCGCGGGCGGTGATGCCGAGCCGCTTGTGGTCGTAACCCTGCGAACCGCCTGCGGCAAAGGCATCCCCCAGCCAGAAGGCGTATTCCTCCGCGATGGTATTGGCGGTGTCGGACAGCCGCGCCGTGCCTTTATCGGCGGCGACGACCAGATACGGGTCGGGATCGTCGTAGGCGACGACCGACAGTGGATGCATGACGCCTCGTGCCGTGACATTGTCGGTCAAATCCAACATGCCCCGGATCAGCGTGGCATAGGCTTCCCCCGCCAGACGCCGGCACTCGCCGGGATCGCGGCACGGAGACTTCAGGATGAAACCGCCCTTGGCACCTTGCGGCACGATCAGGGCATTCTTGATCATCTGGGTTTGCATCAGGTCCAGAATCTCGACCCGGAAATCGTCCAGGCGGTCCGACCACCGAATGCCGCCGCGGGCCACTGGCGCCCCGCGTAGATGGATGCCCTCCATGGCGGCGGAATGCACATAGATTTCGAACAGCGGTTTCGGCGCGGGCATGTCGATGACGCCCAGGCCGCTGATCTTCAGGGCGATGAAATAATCCGGATCGTCCCGGCGCCGGTAGAAATTCGCGCGCAGCGTAGCGTCGATCAGGTTGAAAAGCGACCGGAGTATGTGATCTTCGCCGCTGTCCGTCACATCGTTCAGCGCCGTGATGAAGTCCTGCCGGAGCGCCGACAGCACTTCTTCGTCGCCCTGCCCGCGAGGCTGAAACCGACTCTCGAAATACCGGTAGAGAAGGCGGGTGGCTTCGGGGTTGTTGAACAACGCCCGGAGGAAACGGGAACGCCCGAACCGGCTGCCGAGTTGCAGGCGATAATTGTGATAAGCCCGAAATATGTCGATTTCCTTCCACGACAGGCCCGTGGCGAGGATCAACGCATTAAGGGCGTCATTCTCCACACGCCCGGCCATCAAGGCCGCCAGGGCTTCCAGCAGAGGTCCGCGCACGGGCATAAGGTCGCCGCCAGTGGCTGCACCCGAGGCTACGGCGAAGCTCCGGATAAAACAGCATTGCCCTTGAAATACCAGCCTGAACTGGATCTGGTCGATAATGCGGAGATTGAGGTTCTGCAGAAACGGCATGACCCGGTCGAGATCCTGCTCGACCGGGCTGTAGATTCGCAGCCGGTGGTGACGGTCGCCGAAGCGCGGTGAAGGCCGCCAGAGATCGGCGGTATCGGCGCCCGTCCGCACCACCGTTTCCAGCCGGATCGCATCCCTCAACGCCGCCGCCGGCGGAATCCGCGAGCGGTATTCAGGAGGAAAATTCCAGGCGCCGGGCAGAGAATCCGCAGCGATCCCGCGGCTACGGCAGAATCGTTCCAGCCTACGACTGTAGGCGCTTTCCCAAGACTGGCCGGCTTCCGGCCAGGCACGGCGGCTATCGTTCATAACCGCGCCCTCCCAGGCGATTCGGCCGGCTAGGCCAGCTTCTTGCGCATTTCCAGGACATTGCCGCTCTCGGTCCGGCGATAGCTCACCGAATCCATCAACTTGCGGATGAAAAAGATGCCGCGGCCGTGTTCGCCGGGATCGTCGAAGTCGGGCATCGGAACGGACTCCAGATCGAAGCCTTGGCCGTGGTCGTAGACCCGGATGCACAGGTCTTCGTCTTCGATATGGATCCAAACCCTGACTGTCTTGTCCGTCTCGCCCGGCGTGGCGTGCTCGATCGCGTTGACCATAGCCTCGGTCAGCACTAGGTTCAGGTGGTAACCCAGCGTGTCGCGGTCGCCGCGGTAGTCCACCAGTTCCCTGGCGATCTGCTCCGCGATGTTCCCGATCAGCCCGAGGTAACGGGTCTGATTGGGGACCACGATGTCGACATTGACATCGGTTTCGCCATGCATGGCCACCTCCCGGCTACTCGCCGCGCAATGCTTCCTCGAGCGTGGAATAGATCTCGAACACCCGGTGCAGGCGGGTCAGCTCGAACATGGAGCGCACCCGCGGCCGCAGACCGGCCAGCAGGAAGACGCTCGAACGCAGGGTGGCATTCTTCTGCCCGGACAACAGGGCGCCCAGCCCCGAACTGTCGATGAATCCCACTCCGCTCAGGTCGACGACCAGATGGCGACTGCCGCCCTCCAGCAGCTTGAGCATGAAATCCTTCAGTTCGCCGGAATTGTGGGCATCCAGGCGCTGCTCGCCCAGCCTCAGGACGGTCTTGCCGTCGATGATTTCGGTCGTAAGGTTCATGACTCCGGTTCCCAAGCTTGCGGAAGGCGTCGCCCTGCGTGGATGAGCCTACTCATACACCGAAGGCGGCGGACAGACAAGCGCAAGGAGCGGCTTATCGCCCCTGGCTCCACCAGCGCCGGACGATCGCCTCGATGTCGAGGTCGTCCGCATCGGCATTCCAGGCTTTATGGAAATCCACGTCGTTGCTGTTGGGCGGCGGATCGGGCTTGAATATCTGGCAGCGCACCGGCAGCGGGGTCGCCTCCCCCAGGATCAGGGCTTCGCCCCGGCCCAGCGCAGTGAGGACCTCCACCAGATCGGCCTCGCCTTCGGGCACCAGCTTGCGGACATAGGCCTGGTCGTCCGGGTTGCTGATCCTCAGGCAGATGTAGGACCCGCACTGCGAAAGCACCGTCTCGGAAAGTTCGTGCGGGCGCTGGCTGACCACGGCGAGGCCGACGCCGTATTTGCGTCCCTCCTTGGCGATGCGCTCCATCGACTTCCGCGTACCTTCGTACTGGGTGGCGCGTTCGCGAGGGACGTAGGCGTGCGCCTCTTCGCAGACCAGCAGGATGGGGAATTCACGCCGGTCCGGATTCCAGTAGTTGAATTCGAAAGCCAGCCGGCCGATCTGAGCGGAGACGGTCGGGCGCACGTCGAACGGCACGGGACTCAAGTCGATCACGCTGATCTGGCAGCGCGGCTCGCCCAATCCAACGAAATCCCGCAGCAAACCGGGTAAGGTTTCCGAACGGTTGCGGCGGCTCGGGTTGAGCAGGAAATCGTAGCGCACGTCGTGCAGCCGGCTGCCGAGCTTGAGCAGGAATTCGTCGAATTGCCCGAACAGCGGGCCCTTGGTCTTGCCGAAATCGGTCCGGTGTTCGTTGGCCTCCTTGAAACGCTCGTACACCTCCTGTAGTGAGAAATACACCGGCGCATCGATCGACACACCCTCCAGACCCAGCTCGCTGGCGCTCCGCCGCTTGAGTTCGAACACAGCTTCGCGCAGGAAAGCCGTCTGGATCGAGGCCGCCGGATCATCGCGCTCGATCAGGAGATCCACCAGCTCGGCGAAACTCATCAGCCAGTAGGGAATTTCCAGCTCGCGGGCATCCATCGCCCGGGTGGCCTCGAGCGGAAATGCGCTGTGGAGTGCGCCTTCGGCGCTGCGCCAGCAATATTCGCCGTGCAGGTCCAGCAGGATGATGTGCGCCTTGGGACTGGAGACGAGCATGCGCTGGATCAGGCTGGCCACGGTCCAGGACTTGCCGGCGCCGGACTGGCCGAGGATGGCGAAATGCCGGCTGCACAAAGCGGAGGGGTCGAGATAGACGCCGGTCGCGGGATGATTCGGCAGATAGCCCGGATTGAACCGCAGATTGCGGGTGCGGGCGAACACGGCGTTGATCTCTTGAGGAGAGGCAGCGTGGACCTCGGCGCCCGGCACCGGATAACGCCGCACCCCGCGGCTGAATGCGCCCTTGTCGTTGAATTCGCCCAGGGGTACCAGCTGCATCGAGCTGCCGGCGGCCGATCCAGCGGCCCCGCCGGAGACCTCCCGAACCAGGGCGAGAATACGGAAAGCGCCATGCCGGACCGACACGTACGCGCCGATCTGGCCGGGCCGTTGTGCTTCTTCCCCCACCGATATTTCGCTACGGAAACCTTCCGCCTCCGACAGCAGACGGGCGGCGAAGCGCCCGGCCCTAACCTCAGTGATCCGACCGATCAGCGAATTGTCGGAGGCATTCATGGCGTCCTGGCTCCCCGTTTGCAACAAGCCCTCAGTCCTCATCGTCCCAGTATGGCTGGGGACGCACCGTCTCGGGCAGCTTCGGCTTTCGCGCCGTGCGCAATAGGAGCAATGCGTTGCCGACGATGACCAGGAAAGCAATAATGGAGAAAATCAGGAACAGCCCCATGACATCCCTCTTCACATTCGCCCATAGACTCGATCGATGACCTGCCGCCAAGGTTTCCATTCTGCCCGGACGAGGACAACATGAACACATCGGTCTGGCGCATCGGACAGATATTGAACTCGGTGCAGAGCACCTTCGTGGGCCTCCTGCGCATCTGGTCCATTCCGCTGGTGCTGCTGCTCAGCCTCGCCTCCGGCTACACCACCTATTATGGCTTGTCCTACTTCATTACGGACTGGATCGCCCTGATCATCACCGTCGCCGTGCAGTCGGTCATCGTGATCTGCTCCCTGGAATTGGCGGGCTGCCACTGGCGCGCCAACCTGGCGCGCTTCCTCACCGTCGGCGTGACGCTGGCCGTCGCGCTGCTGGTCTCGGTGTCGTTCTCCTATTTCAAGTTCTACGAGCTTTCGCAGCAGGACAACACCTTGCTGACCCGCTACCGCACCCTGGACCAGAACCTGAACGATTATCTCGACCAGGTCAACAAGCTGAAGAGCACGCTGATGGCGCGCCAGCAGAAGCGGACCGAAGCGGCGGCGAAGGAGGCCACCCAGGCCTATCTCGGCACCCTGCAGGGCGTACGCGAGGAAAGCAGGAAACGGGTGGGCAAGGGACCGATGTGGAGCCACTACAACGAACTCCAGCTCGCCGAGGAAAACCGGCTGCGCCAGATGGAGTCGAACTTCGGCGACCTCGACCAGCGCATCGCGGCCGCGCGCGGCACGGTGCAGAAGTTTTCTTCCGATCTCAAGAATCCGGCCGTCTACGCCGAACTCATGGAACAGGTGCGGCAAGTCCAGGCCAAGGCCGACAATCTCGCGTCTGTCCACGGCGCCAAGCCGGTTCCCGCCCCGGTGTGGGGGAGTCACGTCGAATTCGTCCGCGGCATCACCCCCTCGTTCGCGATGTGGGAAGACCTGTCCCTGTTCGCGCTCGCCTGCGCCGCCATGGTGGATTTCTTCACCCTGGTGCTGTCCTACCGGCTGGAGTTCAGCGCGCCGGGGCCGTTGACCGAGGAGGAACAAGTGCTGGCCTTCCAGGGACTCCGGCAGTTCTCGGAATTCGCCATCAACGACAACGACGAGTTGGAGTTCGTGTTCGAGAAGACCGAACTCGAGCGGGCGAGACGTTATCCCGACTGGAGCCGCATGTTCACCGTCGCCTTCCTGCTCAACCGCGGGTTCCTCCGGAAGGTCAGCGAACGCAGCGTGGAATTCGCGCCCAATCTCTACCCCATCATGGCCGAATGTATGAGGAAGGAGCCCGCACAGGCGGGCGCGAACGAGGGTATCGGCGAAGGCAACATACGGCAGTTCATCGAGAGAAAAGCCCATGAACGGCGAGCTTGACGCCGAGCGCTGGGACCCCGGCTTCGTCGGCGACCATTACGTCGTCACCGCGCGGCTCGGGCCATTCCGTAAGCTGTTCCTCAAGCCGCGCGATTTCACGCCGCGCATCTACCACCGGCTCACCGAACTGACCATCGAAGACTGGAGCCTGCCGGTGCCGGACCTGATGCTGGGCGAGGCACTGCGCATCGGCGTCGAACTGTCCGTGAGATTCCAGCCGACCCTGGACTACGCCCGCGGCAACCCGGACAGCCTCGACCAGCTCGCCCATGCCATCAAGCTGCGCTACCAGCGGGTGCTGCTCGACATGGCCCTGGAAGAACTGCGGATGCTGGAAGACCCGTTCTGGCTGACGGAGGGATGTGCGGGGATCGAGCGGCGCGTAGAAATCCTGACCAACGAGGCCCTGGCCGCGCAGGGCATACGCTGCCGCACCCGCTGCGTGCTCACCCCCGAATTCGAAGTGCTGGATGAGGTGGAAGTCGAGAATCTGCCGCCGTGGTCGCCGTACCGTCCGCTCTATCGGGCTTTGCTGCAGCGCCAGCGCGACCTCGCTGCCGAAGCCGAACGGCGACGCCTCGAACAGGAGGCCCAGGACGAAGCGGCCCGACTGAAACGGGAGCACGCACGACTGGCGCTGGAGCGGCGCGAGACTGAATTAAGGCAGGCGAGGCATGAACACGAAACCGAGCGTCTGAAGGCCGAACTCGCCGCGGAAGAAGCACTGCAGGCCGAACGGCGGGCCGCGGAGGCCCGCCAGAAGGAAGAGCAGGTACGCCACGAGCAGAAACTGCGGGAAATGGAAATCGAGGCCGAACTGCAGTCGAAGGCCCGGCGCGCCGAGGCCATGGACGACGCCGACGCCCGCCTGCGCCGGGAAATCGAGCTGCTCGCGCTGGAGCGCCAGCGTCTGCTGCTGGAGGAAGAAGTCAAGGACATCAAGCTCGCCAAGGCCAAGGGCTGGATCATCAATGCCTCGCGCCGGTTCCAGCTCGGCCAGGACGCCGAATTCGACGAGCCGGAACCGCCCGGCCTGCCCCCAGAATTGCCGGAAAAGTGAGTCGCTGATGCCATCGAACCGCTTAACCCTGCTTCTGGCCCTGCTGTCTGTCGTCAGCCTCCCCGCGGCGAGCCGCGACTGGGGGGACGTCCCCTCCCCGACCTCCGGAACGCCCGAAGCCATCGGCGAAACCGGCGCGGGGTGCCTGGCCGGCGGCATACGCCTGCCCACGGAAGGCGAGGGCTATAAGGTCATGCACCTCGAACGCAACCGCAACTACGGCCACCCCGACCTGATCCGCAGCATCGCCGAACTGGGGCGTGCCACCGTACAAGGGCACTGGGGCGAACTCCATGTCGGCGACCTGTCCCAGCCTCGCGGCGGGCCGATGCGGTTCGGCCACCGCAGCCATCAGAGCGGCATCGACGTCGACGTCTGGTTCGCGCTCGACCCGAACCTGGTCCGCAATGCCGACGGGTTGCGCAGCAACATTCCCGCGCCCTCGCTGCTGACCTCGGACCAGACCCGGCTCAACCACATGTTGTGGGACGCCAGTCATGCCCGCGTCCTCGAAGCCGCCGCCCGCGACCACCGCGTCGACCGGATCTTCGTCAACGCTCACATCAAGCAGGAACTTTGCCGCTCGGTACGCGGCGACCGCTCCTGGCTGCGGAAAATCCGCCCCTGGCACCGCCATGACGACCACTTCCACATGCGCCTCGCCTGTCCCGCCAACAGTCCGGACTGTCTGCCGCAAAAGCCGCTCGAACCCGGCGACGGCTGTGACGCCTCACTGGACTGGTGGCTGTCGCTGCCGCCGTTGCGGCCACTGCCCGACAACCATCATGGCCCGGCGCCGTCGCCCGCCCTGCCCAGAGCCTGCAGGGCGGTATTGACTGGTCGGTGATGCCTTGGTTTAACCGATTCGACCTGGTTAAACGGATATCTCCCGCAACTCGGCCGGAGATACAAATGCACACGGTGCGCACAACGGCGAAAGGCCAGGTCGTCATTCCCGCCGAAGTGCGGGGACAATCCGGGTTTGGCCAAGGTGGCGGAACGCCTCGACTCAGCCCGGCGCGGGGGATGTGAAATCCCGATGCGCCAAATCAGTCTGGGCGACGTGGTCTATCGGATCGGCAAAACCCATGGAGGGCCTTGGCCGAACGCAAACGTCACGAAATCACCCTTCTGCCCCTAACGATCGTTCCCTTCGATGACACATGTTCTGGCAGGCAGTCCAGCTCAAGGCGAACTACCCCATGTCATACGCGGATTGCTTCGCCGCGGCCTTGGCCATAGTCCGGGAGGCGACCTTGCTGACCGCTGACCCTGAGTTTGCCTGTTTGGCAGAGCGCTTGACTCGAATCGCAATATAGGAGCCACCTCCGCCACGCGACCTCCTGCTCGAAGATACTGCTCAGAACGCGGTCCGTCGTGATCACGCGTATGCCCAAATAGCTATAGCGCAGCCTTCACCTCCCCCATCGCTCTCTCGATCAAACCAAGCGCCTCGCTCTCCAGCCAGGTCGCCTCCGTCTCCTTTCTCAACCATGTGTACTGCCGTTTCGCGAACTGCCGGGTAGCGATGATGGCTCGCTCGACGAAGCACTCGAAATCGCATTCGCCCTCGAGATAAGTCCAGGCCTGGCGATAGCCCACGGCACGAATCGAGGGCAGGGTTTCGTTCAGGTCGCCGCGCCGGTAGAGGACTTCGACTTCTTGCAGAAATCCCTCCTCCAGCATCCGCCGGAACCGCTCGGCGATCCGCTCCGCCAACACGGCCCGGCTCGACGGCGCCAGCACGAGGCGCAGCGGCCGGAATGGCAGCACGGGAGTGCGGCTGCCTTCGCACAAATCGGACAGCGTCCGGCCGGTGACGTAGAACACTTCCAGGGCGCGTTGCAGGCGCTGGGGATCGTTGGGGTGGATGCGGGCGGCAGCGGGCGGGTCGAGGCGCGCCAGTTCGGCGTGGAGTGTGGGCCAGCCTTCCCTCGCCGCCCGCGCTTCGATCTCGCGGCGGATAGCCGGATCGGCCGAAGGCAGTTCCGCCAGTCCCCGCAACAGGGCGTTGAAATACAGCATGGTGCCGCCAGCCAGCACGGGCACACGGCCGCGGGCGGTGATGGCGGCGATCAGGGCCAAGGCCTGGTCGCGGAATTGGCCGGTCGAGAAGACCTCGCTCGGGTCGAGAATGTCGATCAGGTGGTGCGGCACGGCCGCCCGCTCAGCGGGGGTGGGCTTGGCGGTACCGATGTCCATGCCGCGGTAGACCAGGGAGGAGTCGACGCTGACGATCTCGCCGTTCAGAGCGTCGGCGAGTTCGATCGCCAGCCGTGATTTACCCGACGCCGTGGGCCCCATCAGCACCACGACCGGCGGCAGCTCGGCAGCGGTCATCGGCCGCGAAGGAACAGACGGTCGAGCTCCTGAGTGTCGAGCTGCACCCAGGTCGGCCGGCCGTGGTTGCACTGGCCAGCCCGCTCGGTGGCCTCCATCTCGCGCAGCAGCGCGTTCATCTCCGGCACGGTGAGCTTGCGTCCGGCCCGCACCGAGCCGTGGCAGGCCATGGTGGCAAGGATGATGTTCAAGGTTTCCTGCAAACGCTCGGAAGACCCGTGCTCGCGCAGATCGGCCAGCGTGTCCCGCACCAGGCGCTCGACGTCTCCCCCGTCCAACAAAGCCGGCACCGAACGGACCAGCACGCTGTCCTCTCCCGTGCGCCGCAGCTCTATCCCTAACCGCGACAGACGCTCACCATGTTCTTCAGCCAGATCGGCGTCGGCCCGGCTCAGCTTGATCCTCACCGGCAGCAGCAGGGGTTGGCTGGCGATCCCGCCGGCCTGGTACTGCCGCTTCAAGCGCTCGTAGGAGATCCGCTCATGGGCGGCGTGGCCGTCGACGAGGATCAGTCCCTGTCCGTTCTCGGCCAGGATGTACACGCCTTTGAGATGGGCGAGGGCATAGCCGAGCGGTGGGATTTCCGTTTCGGTTTCCGGTAGATTCGGAACGCTCTCGGGAGCCGGCGCCGAATAGAGCTTGCGCAGATCGCCCAGCGTGTCGACCACGCTGTCGGTCCGATAGGACTGACGCGGCGTCTCCGCCACCCGGAACAAGGGCTGCTGGCGCCCCTGCGGTTGCTCCGGCGGCGAGGCCGGACGTTCCACGGCTGGCGCATCAACCACGCTCGCCGCCTGCCCCGGCCGATGTCCGGCGATCGAGCGATGCAGCGCGCTGAACAGGAAATCGTGCACCATCCGTCCCTCGCGGAACCGCACTTCCAGTTTGGCCGGGTGCGCATTGACGTCGACCAGGGCCGGATCGATCTCGAGGTACAGCACGTAGACCGGCTGGCGTTCGTGGTACATCACGTCCTTGTAGGCCTGGCGGATGGCATGGCCGACCAACTTGTCCCGGATCAGCCGGCGGTTGACGTAAAAGAACTGCAGATCGGCCTGGCTGCGCGAAAACGTCGGCAGCCCGACCCAGCCGTGCAGCCTGAGGCCGCAGGCTTCGAAATCCACCCGCAGCGACTGTTCCAGGAAATCGGGGCCGCACAGCGCGCCGATGCGCTCGGCCCGGTCGGCTTCTTCACCGCCCGGCCGCAGGCGGAGGACTTCCCGCTGGTTGTGCCGCAGGCTGAAGCCGACGTCGAACCGCGCCAGAGCCATCCGCTGCACCAGGGTCTGGATGTGGCCGAGCTCGGTTTTCTCCGCCCGCAGGAACTTGCGCCGGGCCGGGGTGTTATAGAACAGGTCCCTCACTTCGACCGTGGTGCCGTGGGCATGCTGGGCGGGCTGGATGTCGAAATCGCTCTCGCTGCCGTCGGCGCTCACCCGCCAGCCGCACTGGGCATCGACGGTGCGGGAGGTGAGCGTCAGCCGGGCCACGGAGCTGATGCTGGGCAAGGCCTCGCCGCGAAACCCCATGCTCGCCACCCGCTCCAGGTCCTCGAGCGATGCGATCTTACTGGTGGCATGGCGCGACAGGGCCAGGCCCAAGTCTTCGCGGTCGATGCCACAGCCGTCGTCGCGGATACGGATCAACCGCGCTCCGCCCTGCTCGACGTCGAGTTCGATCCGGCGGGCGCCGGCATCGAAAGAATTCTCGACCAGCTCCTTCACGACGGAAGCCGGCCGCTCGATGACCTCGCCGGCGGCGATCTGGTTGATCAGTTGAGGAGGGAGTTGGCAGATGCGCATGCGGGTCAAGGCGGGAAAAAGGCTCGGCGCGGCTCGTCCGGCAAGCGTTTCCGCACTCCTGAAAACATGGGACGCGGCCGGACCTCCCCGGCCATCTCGAAAGGCTGCCGGCCGGGCCGCGGAAGCGTCATTTCCCGGGCGAGTACACCGCTCTGGCTTTGACGCCGGGATCGGCCGAGACCTTCATCCTTCCCCCCTTGTCCCAGATGAGCTGGTACTGGGCGAAACTGGACAGCCAGTAATTCCACACCGGCGCATCCAGCGAAGGCGTATCGCTGGTCAAGGGATAACCGACCGCCATGATGGCCTGTTCCTTGTTCATGCCCTCCGACACTTTGCCGATGCGGATCGCCTCCCGCACGTCGGGCGGAAATGTGGCAAGACGGACTTTCGGATCCTTCGCCACGACGATCTTCTCGACCCACTGCTGCAGCGTTTCCTGTTTGCGGCCGTAGTCGTGGCCGAGCCGCATCTTCCGGCCGCCGATTTCCGCGTAGGCGCGGTCCCCACTGTATCCGTATACCTTGACGGGCGTCCCTGCGGCGATGAAGGGGTACTCCCCGTAGTTACCGTCGCTGATCCAGTCATCCTCGAAATGCAGGTTGCAGCAGGTGTAACCGGTCCTCAGCGCAGGCGCGTTCGGATCGTAATGGGGTGCACATGCCGTCAAGCCAGCCATGGCCAAGCCCGAAAGCGCGAACCGGCAAGCCGTCTGTAAATTACGGACATTCTTCTTCATCTGCGACTCCTCGAGTGATGTCTGTGGATCACGAATACTTAGCCCAAGCTGTCGAGAAATTTCTCGGCATCGAGCGCCGCCATGCACCCCGAGCCCGCAGAGGTAATGGCCTGGCGGTAGATCGAATCGGACACGTCGCCGGCCGCGAACACGCCTTCCACGCTGGTCGCCGTGGCGCCTCCGTCGCTGCCGCCCCTGACCGTGATGTAGCCGTTGCGCATCTCCAGTTGCCCCGAGAATATCTCCGTGTTCGGGCTGTGGCCGATCGCGATGAACACGCCTTCCAGGGCGATCTCCTTGGCAGTACCGTCCTGCACGTTCTTGACGCGCATCCCGGTGACACCCATCTCATCGCCCAGGACCTCGTCGAGCACGCTGTTCCATTCGATGCCGACGTTGCCGCTATCCGCACGCTCCTGCAGCTTGTCCGACAGGATCTTTTCCGACCGGAACTTATCGCGGCGATGAACCACGGTGACCTTCGCCGCGATGTTGGACAGGTACAGGGCTTCTTCGACCGCGGTATTGCCGCCCCCGATCACGGCCACGTGCTTCCCCTTGTAGAAGAACCCGTCGCAGGTCGCGCAGGCTGAGACGCCCCGGCCCTTGTACGACTCCTCCGAAGGTAGCCCCAGATAGCGGGCGGATGCGCCGGTGGCGATGATCAGCGCATCGCAGGTATATACGCCGGAGTCGCCGGTCAGGGTGAAGGGGCGCCGGGACAGGTCCGCCGTGTGGATATGGTCGAAGACGATCTCGGTGTCGAAGCGCTCGGCATGGCGCCGCATCCGCTCCATCAGCTCTGGCCCCATCACGCCGTCGGCATCGCCCGGCCAATTGTCCACGTCGGTCGTCGTGGTAAGCTGCCCGCCCATCTGGATGCCGGTCACCAGAACCGGCCTGAGGTTGGCACGCGCGGCGTAGACCGCCGCCGTATAGCCGGCTGGGCCCGAACCCAGGATCAGTACTCTGGAATGCTTCGGTTCGCTCATGAAATCCTCTATCCTGCTGCAAAAATGAAGGCATTATACGGCGCGGCCGAGCGCGATTTCTAACCGGACGCGCACGGAAACCGCCAGCGCCGTGAACGGTGCGCCTTGCGGATCGCCGCGCACATTTGAAACAATATTCGATTTATTTATTTGATTGATTTGGTGGGCCTTTTGGCGAGAGTGGACAAGAAGATGACGCCGGCGGACGATCTGCGCTCCTCCCTGGTGCGGACCTTGAGAGAGGGAGCGTTTCTGGCCTATCTGGCGCTCGCCTCGTTCTTCCTCATTGCTCTGGTCACTTTCGACCTGGAGGATGCCGGCTGGACCCATACCGGCAGCCGCCGCTCGGTGTCCAACGGTGCCGGCGCGGTGGGAGCCTGGCTGTCGGATTTTTCGTTTTGCCTGTTCGGGATCATGGCCTATTTGCTGCCGTTGCTCTTGGCCGGCTACGGCTACCGCATCTACCGGGGCCGCCGCGCGCAGCACCGGTTCTCACTGCTCGACTCCACCCTGCGATGGCTCGGCCTGGGCGCGGCCATCGCTGCCGGTTCCGGCATCGTCGACCTGCAGTTGCTGCGGGTGTCGCTGCCTCTGCCGGAAACCACGGGAGGCATCGTCGGCCGGGAACTCGCGGACCTCGTGACCGGCTCGTTCGGCGTCAAAGGTGCATCGGTCCTGCTCGGCGGCGCCTTCCTGGCCGGCGTCTCCCTGGCTACCGGGCTGTCCTGGCTGAAGCTGGTGGATGTCATCGGCCAAGCGGTATTGACGCTGGTCCGGCTGGCTACGACGGTTCCCGCTTTCCTGGCCAGAGACAGGCAGCAGCCCCTACCCGCTCCCTCGCCGCCACAGCCGGCCGCAGCCGCTCCGGTAAAGCCGCGCCAAGGCGCGGCGCGGCCCGCCAGGCCGCAGGAACAGCCGGCAGCACCCCAGCATCCCGCCGAGCCTGCCGCACAGCCTTCGGAGCCCGCTGCACCGCGCGCTCCGGTCATTCCATTTCTGCAACCCAAAAAGCCGCCGGCGGTACCTGTCGTCCGGAAGCCCGCCAGCGGCGCCCTGCCCGCCCTGTCCCTGCTGAACGACACTTCGGCCAAGGTGCATGCCTATTCGCCCACAGTGCTGCAGCAGATGTCCGAACTGGTGGAAACGATCCTCGCCGATTTCGGCGTGGACGTGGAGGTGGTCTCGGTCCATCCGGGGCCCGTGATCACCCGTTTCGAGCTGCAGCCCGCGGCCGGCGTCAAGGTCAGCCGGATCAGCGGCCTGGCGAAGGACTTGGCGCGGGCGCTATCGGTCACCAGCGTGCGGGTGGTCGAAGTCATTCCGGGCAAGTCGGTGGTGGGCCTGGAAATCCCCAACCGGGAGCGAGAGATCGTACTGCTGCATTCCGTCCTGGCATCCGATGCCTACCAGCAGGCGCCCTCCCCCCTCACGCTGGTGCTCGGCAAGGACATCAGCGGCCACCCGGTAGTAGCCAATCTGGCCAAGATGCCGCATCTGCTGGTTGCCGGCACCACCGGCTCGGGTAAGTCGGTCGCCATCAACGTCATGATCCTGAGCCTCTTGTACAAAGCCGGTCCGGCCGAAGTGCGGCTGATCATGATCGATCCCAAGATGCTGGAGCTTTCCGTCTACGAAGGCATCCCCCATCTGCTGACGCCGGTGGTCACCGACATGAAGGAGGCCGCCAATGCCCTGCGCTGGTGCGTCGCCGAGATGGAGCGCCGCTACAAGCTGATGTCGCTGGTCGGAGTGCGCAATCTCGAGGGCTTCAACCAGCGGGTACGGGAGGCCGCCGAAGCCGGCAAGCCGCTGCGCGACCCGCTGTGGAACCCGAACCTGGCCCTGGGCGACGAGGAGCCGCCGCAGCTCGAACCCCTGCCCTGCATCGTCATCGTCATCGATGAACTGGCGGACATGATGATGATCGTGGGCAAGAAAGTGGAGGAACTGATCGCCCGGCTGGCACAGAAAGCCCGCGCCGCGGGTCTGCACCTGATCCTGGCGACCCAGCGGCCGTCGGTGGACGTGATCACCGGCCTCATCAAGGCCAACATTCCGACCCGCATTGCGTTCCAGGTCTCGTCACGGATCGACTCGCGCACCATCATCGACCAGGGCGGCGCCGAAGCCCTGCTCGGCAACGGCGACATGCTCTATCTGCCTCCCGGCACCGGCTTTCCCCAGCGCGCCCACGGCGCCTTCGTGTCCGACCACGATGTCCACAAGGTGGTGGAATTCCTCAAGGGCACCGGCGAGCCGGACTATATCGAGGACATCACACGGTTCAGCGAGGACTCGGGAGACGGATCGGGGTTCCGCGGCGGGAACGGCGACGGCGGCGGTGGCGATGAAGGCGACGCCCTTTATGATGAAGCCGTACGGTTCGTGACGGAAAGCCGCAAGGCGTCCATATCCTCCGTGCAGCGCCGCTTCAAAGTGGGCTACAACCGCGCCGCGCGGATGATCGAGGACATGGAGCGCGCCGGCGTGGTCACCCCGGCCGATACCAACGGCAGCCGCCAGGTCCTGGCTCCGCCACCGCCGCCGGTCTGAACGAGCCTCTCCGGCTCAGGCAGGCCCGGTCTGCCCGACGCCGTCGAGCACAGGCCCCTGCGGCAACGCAGGGCCGGCGTTGCCGTAACGCTTGGCCGCCTGGTTGCAGAACGCCGCCACCAGCGACTCCATCACTTCCCTGAAAATCCCGCCCAAGGCCATCTGCAGGAGGGGATTTGCGAATTCAAAATCCACCCGGAACGAAACGTCGCAGCCGCCGTGGGGATTGGGGTCGAAACGCCAGTTCCCGCGCAGATACTTGAAAGGCCCATCCACCAGCTTCATATGGATGTGCCGGCCCGGCTCCATGGTGTTGGCGGTGGTGAAATTCAGCCTCACGGCGCCTTTCGCCAGGGTGATGGTCGCCTTGACGTGGCGCTCCGCCGCGGACAGCACTCTCACGTCGCGGCAGAGCGGCAGATATTTCGGATAGTCGGCCACGTCGTTGACGAGCTCGTACATCTGGTCCTGCGTATAGTTCACGCAGACGCTGGTCGATATTGTCGGCATCATTTCCCTCGGAAGTTCAGCGGTCGTCCCGGCCTCTTGGCTTAGAGCCACAGCGCAGACCGAAACTCGAGATGATAAATCAGTTTGCCGCTTGGATCGAAGGTGAGCGGCCGTCCAGCGCCGGCCGAAAGAGAGGAATGCCAGGCACTCTCGAAAAGTTCGGAATCTCGCTCAAGCCGCGCAGGCCATACAGCCTTTGACCGGGCAACGGGCGGGAAATTCAAGGAAGCTCCGATCGACCCGGAGCTTCCTTTCACAGCGTTGCGAGCCGAAGCAAGCCGGCGGGTATCAGGCGCCCACGAGGGCCGGCTTGACGATCTCCAGCCACTCGTCGAGGCGTTCGTCCGTCATTTCGCTCTGGTTTTCGTGATCGATCACCAGGCCGACGAACTTGCCGTCCACGACCGCCTTGGATTTTTCGAATTCGTAGGTATCCGTGGGCCACGCGCCGACCACACTGGCCCCGCATTCGATCACCTGCTCGTAGATCTCGATCAGTGCATCGACGAATTCATGGCCGTAACCCTGCTGATCGCCCAGGCCGAACAGCGCCACGGTCTTTCCCGACAGGTCCTTGCCCTTGAACTTCGGCAGGAATTCGGCCCAGCTCTCGTCCGATGCTCCGGAGTCCAGGCCCGGCAATTCGCCATCGCCCAGGGTCGGCGTCCCCAGAATCAGTGCATCGTATTTGAGCACATCGTCGATGCTGGCCTTTTTGACATCGACCGGAGCATCCGCGTCATCGCCCAGCTTCTTGGCAAGCTGCTTGGCGACACGGCGGGTATTGCCGGTATCGGAGCCGAAAAAGATCCCTATCTTCCCCATGACTGTTTCCTCTATAACATTTTGTTCAACAAGGATAATACTGCGCCCGAACCGGTCTGGGCGCCGCCTGTGAACTCCCGGCACCGCCTGGCGGTTCCCTACCAGGACAGCGGCGCGTGAGTCCGCGGCAAACGCCAACGGTTCAGGCATCGACCAGGATGAAGCAATAACCAGACCAGTGGTAAGGAAAACGCGGATCACGGGCACTTGAGCGGTTTCCCCGGAAGAAAAATGTCCACAGAATCTGTGGATAAGCATGTGGGCTTGCCTGACAAAAAGGACTCATACCATTGATCAGCAAAGACATTTATGGAATGCCCAGAGCTTTTCCAGCCGCGCGCGAAAAAGGTGCAAGACCCCGTTCGCGATGCCCGCGGCTGTGGCATGGGTTGTCAGAAATATCGCGCGTTCACGACGAAATGGACGCCGATGGCTGCAAAATAACCAAGAAGGATCACCGGGCACCATTTCAGATGGCTGCTGAAGCTGTATTGCCCTTTGCTCATCCCGAGCAATGCAATGCCCGGTGCCGACCCGATGGCCAGCAGGCTGCCGCCCACCCCCAGCGTCAGCGTCACCAGCAGCCACTGCCCTTCGGGCAGAGCGGGGCGCATGCTCAGGACGGCGAACATCAGGGTCCCATTATCGACGAAGGCGGACGAAAGACCGATCAGCACGTTCGCAAGCGTAGCGCTGTGCTGGCCGTACAGCCAGGCCGATACGGCGTCCAGATAGCCGATGAAACCGAGCCCGCCTATGCCCACCATCGCACCGTAAAAAAACAGGAGCGTGTCCCATTCCAGCCTCCCCACTTTTTCGAAGATGTCGAAATGCTGCGTTTCCAGGATGCCGCTGGGCATATCGGGCTCATTCGGGGAGGGCTTCGCTCCTCTCAGGCTCGGGCCGCTCCGGGCTTCAGTCTTGTGCAGATAAAACGTGAAGAACTGCAACAGCGACAGGCCGGCCATCATCCCGGCGGCCGGCGGCAGGTGCAGGTACATGTCTGAAAACACGGCCAACCCGATGGTGACGCCGAACAGGAATATGACCCGCCCGGCCCCCCGCTGCACCGCGATGCGTTCCGCTTCGACCTGGGGCCTGTCCCTGGGCACCGCGAGGTGCATGGCGAGCGCGGGCACCAGGAAATTCACCAGGCAGGGAACGAACAGGGTGAAGAACTGCGTGAACTCCAGCATCCCCTTCTGCCAGACGAACAGGGTGGAGATGCCGCCCAGCGGGCTGAACGAACCGCCGGCATTGGTGGCCACCACGATATTGATGCAAGCCAGCGAAACGAAACGGGGACTGTTCCGTCCCACCGCGACCACGACCACGCCCATGAGCAACCCGGCGGTCAGGCCATTGACCACGCAGGAGATGAAAAACACCAGGGTTCCGGTGACCCAGAACAAGGCCCGGTAGCCCAGCCGCAGCCTCACCAACGCGATCCGCAAGGCGTTGAAGACACCCATGTCCTCCATGGCGTTCAGATAGGTCATGGACACCATGATGAACAGCAGCAGTTCGATATAGGCGAGGAGATTCGAGGCGAACGCCGTCACCGCCGCATCGACCTGCCCGTGCTGCCGGTAAACGAGGGAAATGGCGAACCAGACCAGGGCGGCACCGAGGAGCATGGGCTTGGATTTCCGCAGATGCGTGACTTCCTCCAGCATGGCCGCGGCGTAGGCCGACACCATCACGACCAGCGAGAAATACCCTGCCCAGTGGTGAGTCAGATCCAAGGGCACCGGCGATGTCTCCGCATCTCCCAAGGCGGCCGATGGAAGCCCGACAAGCAGACCCAACAACGGCAAGGCCGATTTCTTCGCGAGCGGATTCATTCGATGTCCTATTTCAAAAAGGCAGTGCAGTGTAAGGGAATATCCTGGAACAACAGCGCTCCGTTGCCGACGAGGCTGTCGGCATCAGAAAGTCACAGTCACGTCGGCGGAAAACAGGAATTGGTCCGAGCGCTTCCCTGCATCGAAAATCTTGATGTTGTCCGACCAGTCGTAGCGGGCATTGGGACGCAGGATGACCCAGTTCAGGGGCTTCCAGTTCAAGCCCACCGTCAGCGCGTAATACCCGCTGCCCTGAAACGGATAGACGGTGGAAAAATCGGGGTTGCAGGCGTAGGGCCGCGCGGCGCCGGCGCCGTTGATGTTCACGCTCCCGCTGCAGCGCGGCGGACCGGACACGCGGAAGCCGTTGTTGTCACGCCACCATTCGGCGCGGAGCCCCGCCGACCAGTGCTCCTCGAACTCATAGGTCAGCCACTGGGCGATACCGTACCACTGGGCGTTTTCCAGCTTTCCGCCGTTGCGGGCGTAATTGGCGGTCTGCACCTGATCCGCGAAACCGTGGGTGTGTTCGATCACATAATGCAATTTGTTATCCAAAAAACTCGTCTTGCCCACCAAGCTGTATACCGCCCAGAGGTCGCCGAACTGTTCGGAACGCCCCCCTGCCATCGACGTCAGGCTGAGCGAATCGCTCTTGTCGTCGCTGGTCCAGACCGCTCCGCCCAGGAAATCCCAGTTTCCGAGCTGCTGGTCCCAGGAACCGTCACCGCCACCGGTGGCGCTGCCGGTGACCGCGCCGGCCGACACCTCCCAGTTGGCATCGATCACGTAATTACCGAGAACGCCGGTGTGCGTGAATGGATTGAACTGAAAGGTATAAGGCTTGGTGATGAAAAAGTTGTCCGGCGCCGTGACCATTTCGTACCCCAGCGGAGTATAGAAATGCCCGGCTTTGACGCCGAGGCCGTTGCCCACCGGCACGTTGAATTCGGCATAGGCCTGGGGCAGAGCGATCCCGTAGAAGCGGTCCGACCAGCTCGAAAGATGGAGGTCCCAATGTCCCCGATTCAGCGGCCGGCCCGTTCTCGGGTCGACATAGGGGATGCCGTAGGCCTGGGTGAAGATCGCATCGGTACCGTACATGAAGTCGACGCGGCCGCCGGCGTCCCAGTCGTCCGGACTGGCCGCGACGGCTCGCTCAAGATACAGATAGAACTGGTTCATCTGAAGTTCGCCCGCGCGGTCGTTGAACGAAACGGGACCGTTGAAATTGTCCGCCGGTCTGCTTGGGTTATAGGTCACGCTGGTATTAACCCATCCACCCAAATGGATACCGGCGTGCCGCAGCCAGGTGCTGCCGTTGACGTCTGCGCCGAGATAATCCAACAGGCCCGACGCGGTATCCGCTGCTGATGCGAGGGAATGGGCGAGGACCAAGCTTATTTTGAGAGCGGATCTGCGGATAACGGGAAACAGCCTCGCCGGCACCAGAGCCATTCGCTTGTCCGATGAAAAAAAGAGGGCAGTGTAGCTACGCGGAGATAAAAAGTGCGTAAAAGACTCTTGCGTTACCGGATTCCCCTGCCCCCGACTTCCACACATGGCAAGTGCACATCGCACCAAGCCGGACGCTTGCCACGAATATTAACTATCATGTTATCAGTCACTTACGTTATTCTGCGTGAAGAGGCTTCGGTACCCACCAGCATGCCTTGCCTGGCGCCGTCCCAATTTTCGCCCAGTTCTGCCAGCGACCTGATGGCGAACACGCCCTCGGGTTTGGATACCGCGGCACGCTGCAACAGCACCGCCCCAAAGCCGGCCTCCAGGGAAGCCCAATAATCCTCCGGCAGCGAATCCCCCACGTGGACGATGGCGGCCGGATCGGCCCCGACGCGACGCGCCACTTCGCCGAAGAAGCGGACGTCGGGTTTGCTCGCGCCGAGTTTCTCCGAATAGAACAAGGCATCGAACAGTGGATGAATTTCGCTCCGCGAAAGGTCGGTATTGCCGTTTGAGGCTGCGACCAGCCCGACGCCGGCGTCCTTCAGCCATCGAAGCGTCGGCAGGACGTCTTCATATAAATGGTGGTGAGTCGCACGGTAACCCGACCACACCCGCCAGAGCGCATCAATGTGGCGGTCGGGATCGGCGCCAAAGCCGGCGAGCGCTCGGCGGAACGATTCGCGCCGTATCGTTTCGAGCCGTGCGCTCCGGTATTCCGACTCGGCCGCCACGCCGTTACGGAACGCCTGCAGCTCATCGAACGAGGCACCGGCCCCGGTGAGCGATTCCAACGCGTTGCCGACCTCCCGCAGCGCGCCGCGCAGCACCGCCAGGAAATCGACCAGAGTGCCGTCGATGTCAAAGCTCACCACTTCTGGCAGGCCGGCTTTCATCAGCCGTCCCGCCGCATCAGGCTGAAACTCTGCGCCGAAGGACCCCGGTCCGGCTGGGTTGCCAGGAACAGCGCCAACGGCACGACGTCTTCCGGCGCCTTGATCCACTCGCTGTCGCCGAAGGTGGCAAGCCCACCCGGCGCGGTGTTCATGGCGGTATCCACCGGCCCCGGCACCAGTTCGTTGACGCTGATGTTGTCGTCCCACAGCTCCTGGGCCAGCACCCGCGTCAGCATCCATAGGCCCGCCTTGGAACAGGAGTAGGCCGAGCTGCCAGGCTTACCGCGGTGGCCCATGCCTGAGCCGAGGGTGATGATCTTGCCCGCGCCGCGCCGCTTCAGATGAGGAATGGCGGCCCGCGCGCAATGGTAGGCACCGATCAGATTGACGTTGACGACCTCGTGCCACTGCTCCGCGTCGCCCGCCTCGACCGGGACGCGGCCGGGCGAGATCCCCGCGTTGATGACCACAATGTCCAGTCCGCCGAAATGCGCCGCCACGGTCGAGACCAAGTGTTCGACGGCAGCCGGTCGAGTCACGTCGGTCGGTACGGCGAGAGCGTTGCCGCCGCGCTTGACGATGGTTTCTACGGTGTCGGCGATCTCGCCCGGCGAGCGCGCGGCACAGCCGACCGCTGCACCGGCTTCGGCATAGGCCAGGGCGATCGCGCGGCCGATCCCGCGCCCGGCTCCGGTGACGATGGCGACTTTGTGTTCGAGGGATTGCGGATTCATGGGGCTTCCAGGTTGTAGATCAGGGGACGGAGTCGGCGCAAGCAGTCCGCATGCCAGGGCAAAACGGTCCATTGCCCATGCGAACGGTGGTTTCTTGCGCGTGGACACGCAGCACCGAAGCAATTCTTGTTGCCCTGCCAGCAGAAAACCCGCCGCGATGTCCGGAAAACCGCGGTAAACCCGACTGGCACGCACCGTGCGACGCCTGCAATTCCACCACTTTCTCGGATTTCACACCCATGGTCCAGTCCGACGCCACGGAGCCCGTCGCTCAGTCCTCGAAAGATTTCATGCTGCTGGCGGCCCTGAACGGCAGCATCGTCGGCCTCGTCACCGTCGCCGCGCCGCTGTTCGCGATGTCGCTGAATGCCTCGACTTTCGAGATCGGCATGGCCACCGGCGTCCTGCTCCTGGGGATAGGCCTTATGAGCATTCCGATCGGCATGGCCATCGACCGCTTCGGCGCGAAGCGGGTGTTCGCCGCCGGCAGCGCGCTGGGGGCCTTGGCCTTCTTCCTGGTGTCCCGCGCCACCACGCCGGGCGGGCTGATCCTGGCCACGGCCCTGGCCAGTCCCGCCGTACCCATGCACTTCCTTTCCATCCAGAGCGATTTCTTCCATCACCTCAACGTCGCCGGCAACCGCAAGGCGGGCTGGATGCGCGCTATGCAGATGGGCGGCTCGGCTGCGGTCGGCCCCTTGCTCGCCAGCGTGCTGATCCGTTACCTGGATTACCCGGCGATCTACGTCCTGGTCGCCGCGTCTTTCGCCTCGATGCTGCTGCTCGGCCGGAAGGTCCTCACCGGCCGCGCCGACGCCCTCGCCCGCCGTTCCGCCCATCACGGCCGGCCGGTGTGGGAACAGCTCAAAGCGCTGTTCGGCCACCGAGAGATCGCCGAGACCAGCCTGATCGCCTTCGCCTCCTACGGCGCGTCGACCTTCTACAGCGCGTTCATCCTGGTCATCGCCATAGAACAGTTCCGGGTTTCCGAAGAAGCGGCGGCGCCGCTGATTTCTGCTCAGGGCGTCAGCTATATCGGGGCCCTGCTGTTCCTCGGCGGGGCACTGGACACTTTGGGCCAGCGCCGTTATTACCGCAGCGCCTACGCCATCGCGGTACTGGGGCTCCTGCTGCTCGGATTCGCCGGCAGCCTTGCCGGCCTGTGGCTGGGTGCCGTGGTGCTCGGCCTGGGGCTCGGCATGGTCGCCGTCGCCAACGTCGTCCGTCAGGCCGCCGTCGCCGCCCAGCTCGGCGGGGGCAACGTGTCCGGCGCGGGCAATCCTCCGGCCGCCCTCGGCGCCTGGGTCGGCGCCCTCATCGGCGGCGCGCTCGGCGACTGGATCGGGCTGCAGAACGTCTTCCTGGTCTTCATCGCCAGCTTCGCGGCGCTTTCCTGGTTCGAATTACCGCGCCATGTTCAGACCCGGATCGGCGGCGGCCTCGCGCGGCTTCGAGATATTCCGGCCCCCGCGTTCCGGCGCCTGAGCGCAGCGGCCATCGACACGGTCCGCAAGCTGGCCGCCAGAACCGCATAGACCATCGTCCCCTGTCCTGAGGAAATACCCATGAGAATCTTTGTAGTCCTGTTGAGCCTGTCCCTGCTCTGGCCATCCGCACGGGCCGCGGACACCCACAAGCCCGCCGTCATCCGCATGGGCGTGGCCGCCACCGGAGTCGGCGGCCGGCCCTTCGTCGGCGGCGGAATTTTCTCCATCGCTCATGTCAACCAATACCTCGAAAAGGAATTCGAGAAGGACGGCATCAAGATCGAATGGCAGTTCTTCAAGAACGCGGGGCCCGCGGTGAACGAAGCCTATTCCGCCGGCCAGCTCGATTTCGCCTGGCAGGGCGACCTGCCCCAGCTCATCGGCCGGGCCGGCGGCCTCAAGGTCAAGTTCATCCTCGGCGGAGGCCGCCGCGGCAATCTGTATCTCGCCGCCCGCAAGGATTCCACCGCCAATGCCATCGAAGACATCAAGGGCCGCAAAGTGGGCCTGCACAAGGGCACCTGCCTGCAGCTCGGCGTCGCCCGCCTCCTGGCCGACCACGGACTCAAGGAAAAGGACCTGAAGATCTACAACATGGACTACCTGACCTCGGCCACCGCCCTCGGCAACGGCGAGCTGGAACTCACCTTCGGCCTGTACAACCTGTATTTCCTGCGCGACCAGGGCCTGGCCAAGCTGATCTACACCGGCAAGGACGATGGCGGCAAATACGGCTGCGCCGGCGGATTCACGGTGACCGAAGCCTTCGCCGCCCAGTACCCCGCCATCACCCAGCGCGTGGTCAACACCCTGGTCAAGGCCGCCCAGTGGACCGCGGAGGAGCCGAACCGGGAGCAGGTCTACGAAATTTGGGCCAAGTCCGGCATCCCCTTGCAGCACTTCAAGGAAGACTGGGACGGCCAGGACTGGAAGCAGAAACTCTCGCCGCTGATCGACGACTATCTGGTGAACAGCTACCGCACCTCCTTCGAAGACGCCAAAAAATTCGGCCTGGTGCGCGGCAAGTTCGACTACGGCGGCTATTTCGACCGCAGCTACCTGGACAAGGCGCTGGCCGAACTCAAGCTGCAGGGCTGTTGGAAAGAAGAAGACGCGGCCGGGAGACCCAAGCCCTGAAGATTGCGCCGCCGGTCAGGAGCGGAATGCGATTTTCATGACGAGGATCGCCGCCACCAGCACCAGCGAAACCGAGTTGGCCAGGATGATGGGCACAGCGTGGATCATGATCCCGTAAACCAGCCACAGCAGCACCCCGGCCGCGAAGATCGAGAACATGCCGAAAGAAATGTCCTCGGCCGACCGGGATTTCCAGAGCTTCCACACCTGCGGCACGAACGACACCGTGGTCAGTGTCCCGGCCAGCGAGCCGAGCAAGTCTTGAGGTTCCATGAGCGCTTCGGGAAAGAGGGGGCAAGAAGGCAATGCCGTTGAGTTAAGCCGTCATTCCGGCATGGATTGCCGGACCAATCCGCCGGGAGCGGATTGGCACCGGCCCGCAGGGTGCCGGGCAGGACAGCCCGGCGTGAATCCAAGGCACAGGGACGTGTTAGGCCTCGACCCTCCTTGGTTCCAGGACCCCGGCATTCCTTGCCGGGGTGACGAGGCAACCCTTAACAACACTGCGCAAGAGCGTCGGTATGCTACCAGAAACTTTCGGCTCGGCTGAGGATGGACATTGATAACAGCGCATACGGTCCCACGATCTCAAGGCTCGTCTTCGCGTTTCCGTGCTGGTTGAGCCAGGGCCGCCGCGAGCGCGTCCAATCGCTTTTCCATGGCCTCGATTCTGCGGTAAGTCTGGATCGTCACCTCGTAATCCAGCTCGGCACGCATGTCGGCATAGGCACTCTGCCGGTTCTGGCTGATCAGGACGAAGCTGCCGATCAGTATCGCCTCGATCGCCAGGATGATGCCGAGCAAGCCGTAGGGATATTCATCGAAGGTATGGAAGAACGCCAGCATCCCCGAATTGGCCAGTATCCACACGGCAAACCATAGCAGGTGGATGGTGAGGAAGTGCGGATGTCCGGTGAAGCGAGTCACGCGATCCGCCAGTTTTTCAAACCGGCTGCGGTGGGCTTTGAGTTCCTCCAGGACGTAGCGAAACTCCCCCAGCGCCTTGTGGCAGACCTGGTTGATGCAGAAGACGGCATCGGCCGGGTTCGCCGTGCCGCATCCCGGACAGATCAGGACGCTGTCGCCCGGCTGCGGCGGTGATTGCCGGCCGTCCGTCAGGTTGGATTCCACACCGCACATAGTCTGGGGATCGATCGTCGCCATCTGGGTCTCCTGAGCCGGTACTGGGGGAAGGATAACGCCGAAGCGTCTCACGGATGTTATCCCAACGGCGCCGTCGCTTCAGCAGAGATCGAACCCTATCCCAAAAAGGGCAACATCATCACACACCCGCTGTGTCGAGCTCCGTCAGCGGACGGCGTCCGATCACCTGGAACACCTGGGCAGTACTCTGGATGGACCGCGGATCGGCCTCGTGTCCCGCCAGGTCGCCAAGCAAGCGGTCGATTTCCTCGCGGCAAGTCAGCCCCACCGCAATCGCGGACTCGGCGATATTCGAGAGTGTGATCCGCGCGACCGTCTTGCCCTCGCCTTGCCGGAAAACGGGCATGGAAACCGCAACCTCCACGTCTTCGAGGCCGGCGTCGATCAGCAATGCGGGAAGACGCGGCCCGATGCCCGGATCGGCGCCCCGAGCGAGCGCGGTGGCGGTGTACAGCTCGACGTAGCGCCGGAACGCCGCGCTCGGCGGCCAGTGGACATGGGCGGAGATGTCGATGTCCTCAACCACGACCCGGCTGAACGGGCGGACAGCCCTGCACATCCGCCGGAGCGCATCGCGAGGATCGGGGAGGTGAGAAAGAAGGAAGCGCGCGTAAACGAGGTCGAAAGCGCCATCTTCGTCGACTTCTTCGATGCGGCCTTGCCGCCACTCAATTGGGAGGCCACTGCCTTCGGAAGCCCTCTTCGCCTCCGCTAGCACGCCGGCATCCATGTCGATCCCCACGACCCGCCCGTTGGCGCCGGCGACCCGCGCGATCTCGAGCGTCATGTCCCCGCTTCCGCAGCCGAGATCCAGCACGTCCATTCCGGGCGCCAAGCCGGCTCGCCCCAGAACCGCAAGGCTCGCTGGCCACATGACGCGGCCGAGCACGTGCAGCCGCTCTGCCCCGGATTCGCCGCCGCGGATGATGTAGTGCGATTCGTTCGCCATACGCCGTATCGGTTTTCGCCCAGTGTGCCGGAGGAGTTTACAAAGTTCCCGAGCCGCCGTCCGGAAATCAGGATGGATTTAGCTGAAGGAGGGATGTCATCCATTGTGCTTCGTCACCTGGGATCGCCTGTACACGGACTGCCCGCACATCCTTCAGGCGTCGACACGCATCCTCCGTCCGGAGTTGGCGAATGTAGCAATCCTCGGCCGGGTTCAGCCTCTCGACGAGACGATCCGCCGGCTGTGAGAACGGGGTCGAGTCTAGCGTTATTTTCCCGAGCCTCATCGGATGACCCGCTCAAGCAAGACCTGACCCCACAGACCTGGAGAAATAATATGATGAAACAACCCAAAAACACGATTTGCCTTTGGTATGACGGCGGTGCCGAAGAGGCGGCGCGCTTTTACGCGCAGACCTTTCCCGACTCATCCGTTGGTGCGGTACTTCGCGCACCGGGCGACTTCCCATCCGGGAAGCAAGGGGATGTTTTGACGGTCGAGTTCACCGTCGTGGGAATTCCCTGTCTCGGACTCAATGGCGGCCCCATCTTTAAGCACAGCGAAGCATTCTCCTTCCAGGTCGCAACCTCTGACCAGGCAGAGACCGATCGTTACTGAGACGCGATCGTGGGCAACGGTGGCGAAGAGAGTGTGTGCGGCTGGTGCAAAGACAAATGGGGTCGCTCCTGGCAGATTACCCCACGGGCTCTGACAGAAGCGATAGCCGACCCCGACCGCGCCGCTGTCAAGCGGGCGTTCGATGCCATGATGCAGATGAGAAAGATCGACATCGCGGCGATCGAAGCGGCGCGACGTGGTTGAAGCGGGGAGTGGGCAATAGTACATCACTGTCGTTCGGACCCCGGCGCTCGCCAAAGCGCGCAGCGAATCCTGCCGAGGCGGCGGATGGCTTTTCTTGCTTAACGTTTACTGCCTGCGCACCACAGGTTTAGCGCACGCTCCACGGGCTAACCGCAGGTGCTGGCGAAGTTGTAGGTGATGGCGGCGATGCTTGCACCTTGGGGGTCTCGAAACACGCAGAACCGGCCGACGGAGGGGATATCGGTCGGCGGCACGCAGATTTGCGCACCGAGTTCTTCGGCTTTTTTCGCGGTGGCATCCACGTCCTCCACGGTGACATAGGTGCCCCATTGCGGGGCCATGCCTTCCGCTTGGGCCGGTATCGTCATGATGCCGCCGACGGGATTTCCGACTGCTTTGAGCATGGTATAAGGCATGCCAGCGGGATTGACTTCTTCCATCTCCCATCCAAACAGAACACCGTAAAACCGCTTCGCGGCTTCGGCGTCGGAGGTAAGCAGTTCGCACCAGCTGAACGCACCGTGTTGCTGACATTTGTCGGTCATGATGTCGTTCCCGAGTGATCTGTCGAATTAGGGTGGCTAAGCGATTGTTTGTGTAACGTAAGCTTTTGAACTCTGGCACACCGTTTGGCGGGGTGCAAGGCTCGCAGATCTTCCAATCTTCATTATGGACGGTGCTTGAGTCCGGACTCATGTATCATATGAATCTTCATTACGTCTCACATGGTCAATCGAGGATTCGATTCTATGGCAGCCACAGTCCATGAAGTAGCGAGTCTGCTCGGCTTTTCGGAGAGCGCAAGCCGGAGCATGTCGCCGATCCAACTGATCCATCTCATCGAGGACGGATTGCCACTTTCGGCCCTCGAACGCGTTTCCCTGCGGGTTTCTCCGCAGGACGCCAACTTCAAATACCGGATCGTCCCGCGGGCGACGCTGGCCCGCCGCCGCAAACCGGGCAAAGAGAAGTTGCAGACCGGCGAAGGCGACCGCTTAGTCCGCCTGGCCCGCGTGTGGAGTTTCGCCCAGGAAGTCTGGGGCAGTGAGGCCGATGCACGCGCCTTCTTCTTCCGCGCCCATCCCCTGTTGGAAGGCCGCCTGCCAATCGACGTGGTGCTTGCCAGCGAGTTGGGGGCGGAACTGGTGAATGGCATCTTAGGGCAGTTGAAGTACGGAACGGCCGCTTGAAGCCGCAGGTGCTGGATCGCGTGCTGAAGTGCTACCGGATCGGCGATCCGGACGGGACGTATCCCCTCTTCGATGCTACCGGGTCGAAGCTGTTTCCGGGGCGCTGGAATACCGCCGCCAGTCCCATGATCTACACCAGCGAGCATTACTCCACCGCGATGCTGGAAAAGCTGGTACACGGCAGCGGCTGCTTGCCGCCCAACCAGCATTTCATCGAAATCACCCTTGCCAACGGCGTTTCCTACGAATTCGTGACCCCCGCCCATCTTCCCCGCTGGGATGAGGCCACCTGCGCGGCCTCGCGCGAGTTCGGCGAAAAGTGGCAGCTCGAAAACCGCTCCTTGCTGCTGTTCGTTCCCAGCGTGGTGGCGCGGCTCGAGCGGAATGTCCTGATCAATCCGGACCATCCGGAGTTTTCCAGAATCACGGCGGACCTTGCCCAGCCTGTGTGGTGGGATTCCCGGTTGTTCTGAAAGCCGCGTCCGGAAACACCGCCTCAAGCCCAGACGAACTTCACCCCGATCCCCATCAGCAGCGTCGCCAGGATCGGCCTCAACACGCCTTCCGAAATCCTCGCGCTGACGTGGCTGCCGACGTAGATGCCGGGCAGCGAGCCGACCAGCAGGAAACCCAGCAGCGGAAAACTGACGCTGCCCATGTGCAGATAGCCGAGGCCGGCGATGGCGGTGAGAGGGATAGCGTGGGCCAGATCGGTGCCGACGATGCGGACCGCCGGCAGCTTGGGGTACAGGAACAGCAGGGCGATCGTGCCCAGCGCCCCCGCGCCCACCGAGGACAGCGTCACCAGGACGCCGATCAGGAGCCCGGTGGCGACGGTGACGGGCAGGGTCCAGGCGCCGAACCGCGGGCCGATGGCGACCGGCGACGCGGCAGCTTTGCGGGCCAGGCGGTCGTAGTAGATCATCGCCAGGCCGGTCGCCAGCGAAGCGACGCCCAACACGGTCTTGATGACCGCGGCGTTTATGCTGATATGCTCCAGGAGGTATAGCACCGCCAGGGTGGCCGGGATGCTGCCGGCCGCCATCCAGCCGACGATCCGCCATTCCACCGAACGGTGGTTGCCGTGGTGGATCAGTACGCCCCCGGTCTTGGTGATCGCGGCGAACAACAGGTCGGTGCCGATGGCGAGCCGCGGGTCGAAACCGAAGGCGAACACGAGGAGCGGCGTCATCAGCGAGCCGCCGCCGATGCCGGTCAGGCCGACGAGGAAGCCGACCACCATGCCGGCGAGGACGTACAGCGGCGCGTCGAGCGGAGAAATGTGTGTCAGGTCCATGCGAGTCGTCTCCGTCAGATCGGTTTGTAGAACACCGGCGAGGTCCAGGCCCGCTCCTGAATGGTCGGGCTGACCCGTTCGGACAGCGGCAACTGGTATTTCACCGCCCAGATCGTGGACCAACGTGGCGTGGGGATTTCCAGCACCCGGGCGTAGTAGGTCGCGGCCGCGGCGGGATCGAACTCCGGGTCTTCCCAGACCGTGGCCAGTTCGACCGCACCTACGGTGTTGGTATAAGTGGCGGTCTTGAGGTCCACGGTGCTGGCGATGGGCTCCAGCCTGCCGGTCTTCGGGTCGATCTTCCGCCCGCCGCCGCTCCAGATCACGTCGAACACCTTCTCCTGGCTCTTGCCGTCCTTGGTCCAGACCTTGACGATCTGCACCCGGTCGAGATTGCCGGCGTCCGGGTCCTTCACCGCGTCGACAATGAAGCGCGGGGCCTTGGCGCCGCCGGGACGGGCCGGCAGGTCGGCGCCCATCGGCGCGCCGCCGGCATAGGCGTCCTTGACCCAGTCGGGCCGGGCGGTCAGACCTTTTGAGTAGTCCCAGCCGCCGAACAGGCGGACTTTGATCCGGTTGCCGGAGGTCGCGAACACCTCCTTGCGCTTGATCGCATCGAAGATCGCCTCGCGGGTGTTCTGCTCGGCCCAGACACCGGTCAGGCCGGCCGCGCCGAGGATGACCGGCGCCGAGCCCGCCAGCGAATCCTGGGCGGTGAGCACGATCTTCGGGTTGCTGTCCATCAGGCCGTGCGCGCCGGGAAAGTTGTTCTCCTCGGTCGAGGTGATGCCGGAATGGAAATCGCTGGCGCCGACCAGGCCGTACTTGAACGGGTTGACCCCGGTGCGGGCGGCGATCTCCTGGCCCTTGCCGTAGCCCTGGCGGATGTAGCTGCCGTCCACCTTGCCCTTGATGTCGGTCGCCAGCAGCAGCTCCCACAGCTCGAAATTGGCGAATTCGTCGTTGGGCGAGAGCACCGGGTGGGTTTCGCTTTGGCCCTTGGCCTGGTCGACCTCAAACACCGGCTCGTTGCGCATCCGCTGTTCGGCGTATTCCTTCGAGATTGGCTTGCCGTCGGAATCCTGGTCGGCCAGCATCAGGCCGTTGCTGGCGTTGGCGTTATGGGGGATGTCCAGCGCCTCGATGCCGTTCTTGCGGCCGTTGTCGAGGAAGGTCCACAGTTCCTCCGGTCGTTGCGAGTCGATCGAAGAGAATGGCTTGGCCGGGACCTTGCCGCTGCGGTAGATCACGTTGCGGTGCAGATTCTGGAAATCCGGGAAAGAAGTCCATTCGTAGGCGATGAAGGTGGTGAACCTGCCCGGCTGGTAATACTTCTCGGCGGCGTCGATTTCGATCTGCCAGTTGCTGCGGATCTTGTCCTCCTGCAGAAACTCGGCGATCGGCTGGCCGTTGGCGATGGTCAGCGCCAGCTTGTGCACCGCGCCCCAGGCCACCTGCGGGTCCGGGTCGGTCAGCAGCTTGTGCCATTCGGTTCCGGCATAGGGACCTTTCGGGTCCAGCAGGGACCGGACTATCCCTAGATATTCGGAATGATCTGTCACGGCCAGGAAATCCAGGGGGCTGCGCCGCTGGACCTTCTGCCCCAGGTATTCCACGGCCTCGCCCTGGGCGAAGCGGTAGGAATCCTCCGGCAGGGTGTTGGTCTTCATCGCCGCCGCATCGAAGGACAGCGAAGTATGCAAGTGCAGATCGCCGAAATAGGCGTTCCTCAACGGATTGGGCGGCGGCAGCGCCTCGGCGGCCAGGGCCGGAGCGGCCACAGCCCAGGCCAGGGCCAGGGTCGATAAGTTGTAGGGTTTCATGAACGAACCTCGTGGGCTAAAAAAGGAATTCCAGGCGCTCCAGGCACCAGAACGCGGCCAGGGAGCCGATGGCGTGGGGCGCGAGCCGGGGTACCCAGCCGGCCGCGCGCGGCAGCAACAGCCTCAGTCCCTTGATGACGAGCAGCACCGCAAGCACGAACGCCACCTGCCCCGCTTCGATGCCTAAGTTGAACAGCAGCAGCGCCGCCGGAATCGCATCCTCGGGCAGCCCCACTTCAGCCAGGGCTCCGGCGAAGCCGAAGCCGTGCAGCAGGCCGAAAGCGAAGGCCACAACCCAGGGATAGCGGCGGGCGAAGCCCGGCCTCCCCCGGTACAAATGCACCAGTTCCACAGCGACATAGACGATGCTCAGCGCGATCACCGCCTCGATCGGCCGGGGCGACACCTCGACGTAGCCCAGCGCCGCCGAAGCCAGAGTGATGCTGTGGGCCAGAGTGAACGCGGTGATGGTCTTCAGCAGGTTGCGCAGGCCGTCCACCAGCAGGATCAGCCCGAACACATAGAGCAGATGGTCGATGCCCAGCCAGATGTGGGTGACGCCGAGCCGGAAGTAGTCCCCCACCGGCAGCGATGACTTGCCGGCCTGCTCGATGGTGAACCTCGCCTGTCCGGGCCTCAGCACCTGGCTCAGCGAACTGCCATCGGCGAAGTTGACGCGCAGCAGGACGTCTGTGATGGTCCGGTCCAGTCCATCGATGGCGACGGTCTGGCCGTTCAGTCCGCCCGGCGGGACCGAATGCTCCCAGCGGCGGAGCATATAGGATTCGGTGAAGGTCGCCGAAGCCGGCGGCGCGTCCAGCCAGCCCGAAGACAGATGGGGGCTGAGCGGCAGGGACAAGCGGCCCGCGGTCGGCTGCTTCCACAGCACATGCACCTGGCCGGAACGGCTTTCGCTGATTTCCAGGTAGGCCGGCCTGACTTCGTGCGCCGCCGCCGGCAGCGAAACCCAAGCCATCGAAAACAGCAGAAAAAGCTTGGCCGCACTCATTCGGTCGGCTCCAGACCGGCGTAACTCACCGCGTAGCCGCGCTTCATTTCCTCGAAACGCCTTTCGTTGCCCTCGCGGCGGGCGGCGTCCAGATACGCTTCCCTTACCTTATCCCGGATGGCGTCGAAGGGCGGCACGGAAGGCTCCTTGCGGGCGCTGACGTACACCAGATGGAGCCCGTAGCCGGATTCGACCGGCCCCGTCCATTGGCCTGGAGGCGCCGAAAACAGAGCATCGAGAATGGGCGTGCGGCCGAAGCTCTGGGCGGCTTCGTCCGGACTCAGACCGGAAAAATCGTACTGCAGCGGAAACCGGTCGCCCGCTTCGGGCGCCCGCTCGGTGCCAGCGGTCTTCAGGCTTGCGAGCGCCTGCTCCGCCCGCTTGCGGGCGCCCTCGGCGCCATCCCGGTCGGGACTGAAATAGACATGGCTGAAGCTGACCGTGGCGGGAACCCGGAAGCGCTCGGGATGTTCGGCGTAGAACTGCCGCAGACCGCTGTCCGTAGGATCGGCGATGGCCTGGAGGTCGCGCTGGAGGAAATCCAGCTTCTGGGTCAGCCGCCGCCGCACGATTTCGTCGTCCCGATCCAAGCCCATCCGGACCGCTTCGCGGAACAGCACCTCCTCCCTCACGTATTCGTCAACCAGCTTGTCCATGCGGGCTTGGGACGGGAGCGATCCGGTCTGCAGCTCGTAGAGCCTGGAGAGACGCTCGATCAGAGGCGGGTCGATCACGATTTCGCGTGCGGCATTCGCCCGATGCCGTTCCACCGCATGGGCCACGGCGAACAGGGCCGCGCCCAGGAAAAAGAACTGCAGCAAGGGTTCGTTCAGCAGACGCCCAAGCGCGGGCGCCTTCACCAAGGTTTTATTCGGCATGGATACGAGGGTTCTGATACTTACGAACCGAAATCCCAGTCAATTTCCAAGCCAACGCCGGAACCGGCGCCATTCGGCCTAACCGCTCCCGCAGAATGGTGCTGCCACAACATCGACTGCCCCAACCCTGACCGGAAACCAGCAGGCGGCCTCGGGCCCGATTTCTGCTGGCAAAGCGAAAAACATCAGGCGAGGCGAACTGCACCATGTATCCGAACGGGATTTCCGACTCCGATTTCGAAACGACACTCAACGATCCGACGGCATCCGTCGCCGTTCATCACCGGCCCGGCAACCGCACCGTGCTGATCGCATTCGGCGGTCTCATCGGCGCGATTGGATTTCCGCCCTTCGAGTTTTTCAATCTGACCCGCAAGCTGCCCGTGACCCGCATCTTCGTCCGGGACATCCGCCAGACCTGGTATCAAAGGGGTTTGCCCGGAATCGCGGACGATATCGACGGCATCGCGGCGTTTCTGCGCGAAACGGTGATCGTCCTGGGCGCCGAGCGGATCGTCGTCGTCGGCAATTCGATGGGCGGCTATGCGGCCATCATCATGGGGCTGCTGCTGGAGGCCGACGCCGTCCATGCCTTCGTGCCTCAGACCTTCATGGACCGCCGCAATGTCCGCGCCCATCGTGATGACCGCTTCTACCGCTACGCCTGCCGACTGCGCTGCGTCCGTGGCGCCCGCTATCTCGATCTCGTGCGCCTGCTGCGCAAGCGGGTACATAGCCAATGCGACATCAACGTCTATTACGCCACCGATCACACCGCGGACCGGATCCACGCCGAACGCCTGCGGGGACTGCCCACCGTCAAGTTGCATCCATTCCATAGCGGCGGGCACGAGTTGATCCGACAGCTTCGTGACGATGGCAGGCTGGCGAAGATCATCGACTGTTCGCTGCGAGGCAGCCATCCCCCAGCGCTTGCTGCTTCCTGGACAGCACTCCGATCTGAAGACGATGTTCCGTCGCCGAGGCCGCGGCATAGTGATTGCTGTCTTCGAGAAACATGACCGAATCCGCGGCGATCCCTAGGTGAAGAGATGACCTACGACACGATAGAAACGGCCCTGACCGCGATCCGCAACGGCGGTTTCGTGGTGGTGGCGGACGATGCCTCGCGCGAGAACGAGGGCGATCTGATCCTGGCGGCGGAGAAGATGACGCCCGAGCGCATGGCCTTCCTGGTCCGCCATACCAGCGGCCTGGTCTGCGTGGGGCTGGCGCCGGAGCGGGTGGAGGCCCTGCAGCTGCCGCCGATGGTGGGGAACAACTCCGATCCGTTCCGCACGGCTTTCACGGTGTCGGTGGACCTGGCCCAGGGCACCAGCACCGGGATCTCGGCCGCCGACCGCAGCGCGACCATCCGGGCCCTGGCCGATCCCGAGGCGGGACCGGCGGCGTTCGCCCGGCCGGGCCATGTGTTCCCGCTCAAGGCGAAACCGAACGGGGTGCTGGAGCGGCCGGGCCATACCGAGGCGGCGGTGGACCTGGCCCGCTTGGCGGGGCTGGCGCCGGCGGGGGCCTTGTGCGAGATCGTGAACGACGACGGCCGCATGGTGCGGGGGCCGGAGCTGGTGGCCTTCGCCCGCCGCCACTGGCTGCCGGTGATCCGCATCGCCGATCTGATCGCTTACCGGCGCCGCACCGAGCGGCTGGTGGAGCACGTGGCGGAGGCGAGATTGCCGACGCCGTACGGAACCTTCACCGCCCACGTCTACCGCTCGGTGGTGGACGGCTCCGAACACCTGGCCCTGGTCAAGGGCTGGGTGTACGGGCGGGAGAACGTGCTGGTGCGGGTGCATTCGGAATGCCTGACCGGGGACATCCTGGGTTCGTTGCGCTGCGACTGCGGCAACCAGCTGAAGATGGCGCTGGAGGCGATCGAGCAGGCGGGCAACGGGGTCCTGGTGTATCTGCGCGGCCATGAGGGCCGGGGCATCGGGTTGGCCCACAAGCTGAAGGCCTACCAGCTGCAGGACCGCGGCCGGGACACGGTGGAGGCCAATCTGGACTTAGGCCTGCCGGTGGACGCCCGCAGCTACGACGTGGGGGCGCAGATTCTCACCGACCTGGGCGTGACCACCCTGCGGCTGATGAGCAACAACCCGGCGAAGTTCACCGAGCTGGCCGGCTACCGCCTGAAGATCGTCGAGCGGGTGCCGCTGGAGCCGGCGCCGCACCCGGAGAACCTCGTTTATCTGCGCACCAAGTCGCAGAAGCTCGGCCATCTCCTCAACCTCGACGCCCTGGCCGGGGCCGGCGACGAGTGGATTCATCCGTCGGTCGGGGGATAATCCCTGCCCAACCCTCCCGAGAACGCCATGTCGAAAAATCTCGCCCTGAGCGACACGCTCTACGACTACCTCCTCGCCGTATCCCTGCGGGAACCGGAGGTCCTGAGGCAACTGCGCGATGAAACCGGCACCTACCCCAATGCGCTGATGCAGATCGCCCCCGAGCAGGGCCAGTTCATGGCGCTGCTGGTCAGACTGACCGGTGCCCGCAGGATACTCGAAGTCGGCGTATTCACCGGCTACAGCTCCACCACGCTGGCCCTCGCCCTCCCGCCCGAGGGCCGCTTGACGGCCCTGGACATCAGCGAACCCTGGACCGCGGTCGCGAAACGCTATTGGGAAAAAGCGGGCGTCACCGACAGGGTCGAATTGCGCCTGGGCCCTGCCTTGGACACGCTGGAACGGCTCATCGGCGAAGGCCGCGCCGGCAGCTACGACCTGGCCTTCATCGACGCCGACAAGGAGAATTACGACGGCTATTACGAAAAAACGCTCGAACTGCTGCGGCCCGGCGGCCTGCTGCTCATCGACAACATCTTCCGCGGCGGACAGGTCGCCGATCCGGAGATTCAGGACCCCGGCACGGCGGCGATCCGGGCGCTGAACGAGAAACTCCACACCGATCCGCGGGTCGACATCAGTCTACTATCTGTTGCCGACGGGCTGACCCTAGCCTTAAAGCATTCGTAAATTGGGCAAAACGAAGCACCGCGATCACACCGTTAGACGTCTAAAGCAGGCTGAAGCCGACATGATAGAAATCGACATTCCAGGTTTTCGAAAGCTCCATTTGGCTCACTTGGTGTCCGACTACAACGGCACCCTGGCAATAGACGGAAAACTGATTCCCGGTGTGCAGGAAGCCGTCAGCGCACTTTCATCGAACATTCGAATCCACGTCATCACTGCCGATACCTTTGGATTGGCTGCAGTCCAACTCGCTGGGCTGCCGGTCAAGCTGACCATCGCTCCTGTCGAAGCCCAAGCCGAGACCAAACTCGAATTTATCTCGCAGTTGGGGGTAGATTCCGTGGTCGCGATAGGCAACGGCCGAAACGACCGAAAAATGCTCGGCGCCGCCGTTCTAGGCATCGCCCTCATCCAAAGGGAAGGCGCATCTGCCGAAACACTGGCAAGTGCAGACATCGTGTCTCCCGGCATTCTTGAAGCCCTCGAACTGCTCCAAAACCCCAAGCGTTTGGTCGCTACGCTACGTTCGTGACCGCCTGACTCCCGCTCAAGTCGGCGCCGGATCGTCCGGCCCGGTGCGGACGCGGGGTATCGGTACGCGCCAGTCATGGACGATGGCGCCGAACCGGAGCAGCGCGATCAATCCCATGCCGGCCAGGGCCGCGGCGTCCCGGACGACGCCCAGGTTCTGCAGGGCGAGGTAGAGTACGGCGCCGACCAGCGCGGCGCTGGCGTACAAGCGGCCGGCCCGGAAGATCAAGGGCACCTCGGCGCTGAGTACGTCCCGCACGACGCCGCCTGCTACGCCGGTAATCACCCCCATCAGCGCCACGATCGTGCCGCCCGCTCCGGTCCGTTCCGCGATCTGGGCGCCGCCGATGGTGAACAAGGCCAACCCCAGTCCGTCGGCGATCAGCATGGCGCGGGGCGGAGGGTGGCGGTGGCGCACGTACAGCAGCGTCAAGCCGGTAGCGATGAAGCACTCCCATAGATAGCCGGTATCGCCGATCCAGAACATCGGATGACGCTGTAGCAGCAGATCCCGCAGGGTGCCGCCGCCCAGGGCCGTTGCCAGGGCTATGACCGCCACGCCGACCAGGTCCATGCCCTTGCGGCCGGCGCTCAGCACGCCGCTGGCGGCGAAGAACATCACGCCGGCGGTTTCGAACAAGGGCCGCGCGGCCAGAGCGCTGACGCTGAGCTCCAAATCCGGACTCGCCTTTAGGAAAACGCCAGGAACGGCGAGACCACCAGCAAGAAGCCGGTCAAGACGATGACCTGGAGCCCGAACCCCTTGTACTTGTGCAGCGCCGGCACCCGGTAGACCAGATAGGCCGGGATCAGACAGCCAACCAGGCCGAAGATGGGGCTGCAGATGGAGGTGAAGCTCAGCACCGGGGCGTTCAGCACGATGGCGCCCCAGGCCAGCAGGATGGCGGCCAGGGCGATGCCTCCATGCAGCCAGGTTTCGTCGATGCCGCCTTGGGGCAGAAAGCGCTGGAACAGGTTCGTCACCAGGCCCTGGCAGGCCTCGCGGAAACCGAGATAGACCCCGAAGAACGCCGTCACCACGGCGAAGATGTTGAGGATGACGCCGACGACGGTAGCCCAGGTGCCGGGAAAGAACTGGGCGGCGATGGCCAGCGCCGAGATGTTCTGTTCGTAGGCCTTGACCGCCTCCTCGTGCCCCATCGCCAGGGTGAACGATACGGCGTAGAAGAACACGGCGGTGAACAGCACCAGAAAGGCGATGTTCATGGCGCGCAGGGCCTTGTAGCGCGCCACTTCCGGGGACTTTTCCCTGGCCCGGAACGAAATCACCATCGGGCTCAGGGTCTGGATGAACAAAATCGAAGTCAGCGTGAACGGCAGCGTGATGACGGCGTCCTTGACCAGCTGCCCTCCCGGCGGCAGGGCGCCTACATTGTAGAGCTTCCACATGCCGATCATCGAGAAGCCGAGCGCGGCGACCACGCTCAGCTTGGTCAACACCATGAAGCTGGAAATCTTGAACAGCAGCTGTTCTCCCCGCGAGGCGATGGCCACGAGGAAGCCGATCAGCCCCAAACCGTAGAAGGGGTTCTTCGACAATAAGGTGTCGGTGACGCCGAAGGTGTAAAGATAAGACGCGCTGTCGTTGGTGATCGCCGCGGAGTAAACGAACATCCAGATGATCAGCATGACGACGTAAAGCACGCCGAGCAGGACGCCCCAGCGCTTGCCGAGATAGCCGGCGATGACGCAGGGGTAGTCCTTGCATTCGGGCGATTCCGCCAGGGTGTTGATGAACAACCGCTGGAACAGGTACATGGCCGGATAGCCGACGACGGCGGAGAGCAGGAACACCCACAAGCCCTTCAAGCCCACCTGCACCGGCAGAAACACGATGCCGGCGCCGATGGCCATGCCGATGCTCATGATGACCCAGCCGAAGTCGGCGCCGTCGAACCGGGTCGCCTCCTTCCAGGCCTCCCGGCTCAAGCCCGCCCGATAGACCGGCTCCGGAACCGCGCCGGGAAATACTGCTTCTTCAGTGACCGTTTCCATCGTCTCGTCCTCTCCCGTGAATCACCCGAAAGCGGCCGCCGGACGCCGTGTAGGCGCCGAGTGGATTTCAGGCGATTTTTCTTGCTTCCGAACTTTCCAGATAGGCTTTCAGACCGCCGCCGAGCGAGGCGACGCTGGTATAGCCCAGTTGCTGCAGCACGTCGGCGCCGATGGCCGAGCGGTGGCCTATGGCGCAATAGACCAGAACCGGTGTGGATTTACCCGGCACGGCGGCCTCGATGGCGGTTTCCAGCGGCCCTAAGCTGACGAGTATCGCCCCCGGAATCTTTCCGGCCGCAAACTCCTTTTCCTCGCGGACGTCGACGATCGCCGCGCCCAGTTCGATCCAAGCGCGGGCGTCCTCCGGCGAGATTTCCTTGATGCGGGTCCGGGCTTCGTCGGCGCGCTTCAGAATGTCTTGTACGTATGGCATGGCTTTCACCTCTTGCTAGTTGTCTAGTCGAATGATTAAGCGGAACCGGCGCCGTCTTCCCGAAGCGCCGGCATCCTGCAGCCGGAAAACCGGGCTCCGCCGCCCCGGCTGCTCCGGTCATATCCGCGACCGGAAGAATCGCGCCGCGATCCCTGCGGCGCAGGGGTCAACGCTTGAGGATGCTACCCCCGCTCTGGATGCGGCGTACCGCATCGACCAGGGCATCGACATCCTCGCGGGTGTTGTACAAGGCCAGCGAGGGCCGCACCGTGGTCTCCAACCCGAACCGCCGCAGGATCGGCTGCGCGCAGTGATGGCCGGCGCGCACCGCGATGCCTTCCTGGTTCAGCGCCTTGCCGATGTCCTCGGAACGGAGCCCCGGCAACACGAACGACAGCACCCCGGCTTTTTCCGCCGCCGTACCGATCAAGCGCAGACCCGGCACGTTCAGCAACCCGGCGGTGGCGTATCCGAGCAGCTCGTGTTCGGCTCGGGCGATGTTTTCGATGCCGAGCCGCTCCACGTATTCCAGCGCCGCGCCCATGCCTACGGCATCGGCGATGTTGCCGGTGCCGGCCTCGAAGCGATGCGGGGCGGTATGGTAGATCGTGCGTTCGTGGGTCACGTCCTGGATCATGTTGCCGCCGCCGGCCTCGAAGCGATGCGGGGCGGTATGGTAGATCGTGCGTTCGTGGGTCACGTCCTGGATCATGTTGCCGCCGCCCTGCCAAGGCGGGGTGGTGTTGAGCAGGTCGAGCTTGCCGTAGACCGCGCCGATGCCGGTGGGACCGAAGATCTTGTGGGCGGAGAACACGTACCAGTCGACGTCCAGCGCCTGCACGTCCACCGCCGCGTGGGCGATGCCTTGGGCGCCGTCCAGCAGCACCCGTGCGCCGTGGCGATGGGCGATCTCGATCATCGTCTTGGCCGGCGTGATCGTGCCCAAGGCATTGGAGACCTGGGTGAAGGACGCCAGCTTGGTCCTGGAATTGAACAGCTTCTCGTACTCCTCCAGGATCACCTGGCCGCGGTCGTCCACCGGCGCCACCCGCAGCTTGGCGCCGGTCTCGGCCGCCAGTTGCTGCCAGGGCACGATGTTGGCGTGGTGCTCCAGCCAGGTGATGACGATCTCGTCGTCCTTGCCGATGTTGCGCCGGCCCCAGGACTTGGCGATCAGATTGATGCCTTCCGTGGTGCCGCGGACGAACACGATCTCGTCCTTGGTCGAGGCGTGCAGGAAGCGGGCGACGGTGTCGCGCGCGCCCTCGTAGGCATCGGTGGCGCGTGCCGCCAGCTCGTGCGCGGCCCGGTGGATGTTGGAGTTCTCGTGCCGGTAGAAATGCACCAGCCGGTCGATCACCGCCTGCGGCTTCTGCGTGGTCGCGCCGTTGTCCAGCCAGATCAAGGGCCGTCCGTGGACCTTCTCCTGCAGGATGGGAAAGTCCCGCCGGATGGCGTAGACGTCGAATCCCGGATGCGCCGAGGATTCGCCCGCGACCGGCTTAGGCTCCGCGGCTTCGACCCGCGGCAGCCCGCCCTGCCAGGTTTCCCCCAGGAAATATGGGGAAGCCCCAGCCGCCGGCGGCTGGGCGCCGACGTCCGGCACCGTGCCGAACGGTTCCTGCCCCCGCAGCGGCGCGGACGCCGCCGAGGCGCCGGGTATCGACGGCGGGATGCTCAGCCACGCCCCCACGACCAGCCCCAGATCCGGAATAGGCTCCAGATCGGCGTCGCGCGGCCGCAGATCCACCAGGGAGGCCCCCCGAGACGCAGACGGATACTCCGACGCCAGGAAGTAAGGACCGGCATCCGTAGGCAGATGACCGGCGCTGGGCGCGATCCCGATGCCCCCGGCGACCACCGCCGTCAAATCGCGGATATGGTCTTCGATCGGCGGGCCGAAGGCCGAGGCCGGCGAAATGGCCCCGGCAAACGGCTGCGCACCCAGCTCGATGCCTGGCGTCGCCGGAGCGGTCGAGCCCAGATGCTGGCCGGGCGCCGCGGTGCGTCCCGGCAGCGAACGCGGATCGGCGGGCAGCAGCGCGGAAGGCACGGTCACTCCCGTCGCCGGGTCCAGGCCCGGTCGATCCAGCCGCAACGCCGGCAGCGTTCCAGGCGTGCCGGGCTGGGCGCTCTGGAGAAAATACAGCAACGGCTCGGCACCGCCCGCCTGACCGGGATCGATCAAGGCCTGCGGACTCTGGCCCGTCGTCCCCGCCAATCCCGCCGGCAAGGTCCTCGACACATCCTCGCTGGGGAAGCCTGAAGACAGGCTGGACACGCCGGGCGTCGGGACCTGCGCCGGGTCGAAGCCGGGCAGGACCGTAGACCCGACGTCGAAGGCCGAACCCGGATCGCCCACGCTGCTAAGGCTGGTAGTCATGATATTTCCCCACTTCGACGTTCTCGAGCACGGCGATCGCATCTTCCGTCAACACGGCGATCGAGCAGTACAAAGAGACCAGGTAGGAGGCGATGGCCTTGCGGCTGATGCCGGTGAACTTCACCGACAGGCCGAGGCCTTGCTCGCCGGGCAAGCCCGGCTGATACAGGCCCACGACGCCTTGGCGGTTCTCGCCGGTGCGCAGCAGCAGGATTTGGGTCTTGCCGTCCGTGACCCTGAGCTTGCTGGTCGGAATCAGCGGAATGCCGCGCCAGGTGATGAACGAGGAGCCGAACAGGGTCACGGTGGCCGGCGGCACGCCGCGGCGGGTCGCTTCCCGGCCGAATGCCGCGATCGCTTGAGGGTGCGCCAGGAAGAAGGCCGGCTCCTTCCACACCTTGGTGATCAGCTCGTCCAGATCGTCCGGCGTCGGCGCACCGGTCAAGGTGGAAATGCGCTGCTCCGGCACGATGTTGTTGAGCAGGCCGTATTCCTTGTTGTGGAGCAGCTCTTCTTCCTGCCGCTCCTTGATGGTCTCGATCGCCAGCCGCAGCTGCTGCTGGATCTGGTTGTGGGGGCTGCTGTACAGATCGGAGACCCGCGTATGGATGTCGACCAGGGTCGTCACGGCGCTGAGAAAATATTCGCGCGGATTATCCTGGTAATCGACGAAGGTCTGCGGCAAATCGCTTTCGTCTCCGCGCTGGGAAATGGCGATGGCCGTTTCCACGCGGGTCGAGTCGATCACCCGGTTCACGCGGTAGATGCCCGCTTCCACGCCCACCCAGGGCAGCAGATGGACCAGCCAGCGCGGCGTGATGGGGGGCAGTTGCGGAACGGTCTTGGTGGCATCGGCAAGCTGGCGGGCCGCCAGATCGCCCAAGGCCAACTGCTTCGAGTCGAGTTCAGCCATGATCTTCTTCCTGAATGATGAGTCGTTAGAGAATCGCGGACTTTGCGGGCCGCGACTACTTACTGTAGGTGTCCTTGTAGTCGTGGTACTTGCCGACCTCGACGTTTTCCAGCACCGCAACCGCATCTTCGGTCAGCACCGCCAGGGAGCTGTACAGCGAGACCAGATAGGAGGCGATGGCTTTGCGGCTGATGCCGGTGAACTTCACCGACAGGCCGAGACCCTGCTCGCCGGGCAGGCCGGGCTGGTACAGGCCGACCACGCCTTGGCGGCTCTCGCCGGTACGCAGCAACAGGATTTGGGTCTTGCCGTTTTCGATCTTGAGCTTGTTGCTCGGCACCAGCGGGATGCCGCGCCAGGTGATAAAAGACGATCCGAACAAGTTGACGGTGGCCGGCGGCACGCCGCGGCGCGGCGCGTCGCTTCGCGCCCGAAGGCCGCGATGGCCTTGGGATGCGCCAGGAAGAAGGCCGGTTCCTTCCAGACCTTGGTGATCAGCTCGTCCAGATCGTCCGGTGTCGGCGCGCCGCTCAGCGTCGAAATGCGCTGCTCGGGCGCGATGTTGTGCAATAGCCCGTATTCCGGATTGTTGACGAGTTCGTCTTCCTGCCGTTCCTTGACGGTTTCGATGGTCAGGCGCAGCTGCTGCTGAATCTGGTCGTGCGGGCTGCTGTACAGATCCGAAACGCGGGTATGGACGTCCACCAGTGTAGTCACCGCGCTGAGGAAATATTCCCGCGGATTCTCGTCGTAGTCGACGAAAGTCTGCGGCAGGTCGCTCTCATCCCGCTGCGAGCAGGCAGTCAGCACACGGGATGCGTCCAGCACCCGGTTCACACGGTAGATGCCAGCCTCCACGCCCACCCAGGGCAGCAGGTGCACCAGCCATCGGGGCGAGATAGTGGACAGCTGGGGGACAGTCTTGGTGGCATTGGCCAACTGACGGGCCGCGGCATCGCTCAGAGCCAATTGTTTCGCTTCTATTTCAGCCATTTCTTAACTCCTTGAATAATGACGTGTTGATTGAACGGGAAGCCTCTATCGCCGTGGCTCAGCACTCCATCAGAAACGCTCTCCCTGATTCCTTGCCCAAAAAAAAGCCGACGCCCCCTATCGAGTGCGCCGGCTTCCGGTCGTCCGGTCAGCTACAGGCCTAAGTTCGCAATAAAAGAATATCAATAGGTGTTTTTATATCAGACGATTATTTTCGAATGATTTAAGTCTTACCGGCTATATGGGGTCTGCGCGCTCAAAACGAGGGATGGAAATGAACATCGTAGTTGTAGCGTACGGAAAACTGGACGCGCGGATCGTTGGCCGCATCGCCGTTCTTGTTCTCCCGCCTCGCCCACATCATTTCGATGCCGGCCAGGAACTTCGGCATCGGCGCATAAAGCAGGTTGACCGAGGCATACCGGCCGATATGGAAGGCATCGGGATTCTGCCCCCCCGAATTGTCCTGCAGCGTCTCGCTGTAACCGATGGACGAACTCCAGCGCTCGCTCCAGTAATGGTCGTAGTAGCCCAGCACGCCGAGCAGCGGCATGACCTGACCGCGCAGCATCGCCTGGGGCGCCAGATCGACGCCGCCGTCCTCGACATAGGAGGCGATGCCCTGGCCGTAGGCCACCTGGCCGAGCAACTGGTCCTTGCCGAAAGTCTTGAAGGCACCGGAAAAATTGAAACCCCAGCCGACGAAATTCTGAGATGGATTGCCGTTGCGCCGCCCGGTCACCTGGTAGCCGACGGAACGCAGCACGCCGGCGGCCTGGGCATGCCCCCAATCCCGGTCGGTGCGGATCTGGCCGACCAGATCGGGCCACTGGGTCTTGCTCGCCACCGTCTTGGCGAGATCCGGGTCCACCGTCTGAGCCTTGCCGGAGTCGATGGCGGAGTTGGGCGACTCCAAGGACATCGCCGCTGACCAGCCGGCACCCAAGTCCGGCGTCCAGCGCAACTGGGGCTGGCGCTGAAAGATCATGCCGCCCGGCCCCCAGTAGTCGATGATGTTGGGCCAGACGTCGGTGTCCATGAACACGCTCCAGGTTTGCCCTGCCCCGAACTGGCCGAGTTCGCCCCAGGCATGGCGGAGTCGGAAAGCGGTTTGGCCGGCGTTGGCGCCGACTCCGAACAAATCGAATTCGAATTTGGTCTTGATGTCGCCCAGCGCGGTGGGAAATAGGGTGTTCATGCCGAAGCGCGATTGGCGGGCGCTGAACGTGGTCTGGCCGCTGGTGCCGCAGCCCGGATCGTTGCCTTGCGGGGGGCAGTTCACCGGGATCATCGAGGCGCGGGTGGTCGCCTGCCAGACGGGGTTCTCGCGGCCCGCGTCGTAGATGGAATCGGCTTCGATGAAGCCGTAGAGATCCACCGTAGTTTGCTTGGTGTAGGTAATCTCGCCCAAACGGCCCGGCTCGGGCTCGGTGCGGAACACGTCGCCGGGATGGGCCTGCTTTTCAGCCCGCTGCGTATCGGGCGCCGCCGCCACGGACCGCGCCCAGGCCGCCTGGCGCGGCGACATCTCCGGCGTGGGCTTGGGCGAGGCCGCCGGTTGAACCTGGGCCGCCAGCGTGGCGACCAGTTGTTCCATGGCCTTCATGCGCGCCTCCATCTCCCGGTTCGAGCGCTGCATCGCTTCGAGCTGCGCCTTGAGATCGGCCACGAATTCCGCGGGATACGCCGCTCCGCTCGAGGCCAGCATGGCGCCCGCCAATGCGGCGGCAGACAACCGCGGGAGGTTTCCGTAGCCTTCCGGGAAGGAGCACAAGGAAGTCGAGCGAAGCGAGCGAGTGCGACGCCCCCCGCGAAGCCGTAGGCCCGGATGTTTTGTCGGAGTCTGCGGCTTCATCGCGTGTGGAGCCAAAACATAGGGGATCCGACACGGCGTCGAGTCATACTGACCTGCTCCCCGATTTAGTCCGAAACGGACATAGAGTCTGTGGTTAAAAATGTGTCTGCAAACTGATCTGGCGTCAGGTAAGCCAACGAACTGTGGGGGCGTTGCTCATTGTATTCCCGACGCCACTCCTCAATGACTTGGCGAGCATGGCGCATCGAGACGAACCAATGCTCGTTCAGGCATTCATCCCGGAATTTGCCGTTGAAGCTTTCGATGTAGGCGTTCTGCTGTGGCTTACCTGGCTGGATGAAGCTCAAGCACAGTCCTTGGCTATCGGCCCATTCATCCAAAGCCTTGCCGGCAAACTCGGGGCCGTTGTCGACGGTGACTGATTTGGGCAATCCGCGGATCTCTGCCAGCCGTTGCAGCACACCGACTACACGTCTGCCAGGCAGCGAAGTATCGACTTCGATGGCCAAGCACTGCTTCGTGAAGTCATCGACGATATTCAGGCACCGCAGCCGCCGACCATCGGCCAAACCGTCCGAAACATAGTCCATAGACCAACTCTCGTTAGGCGCCGATGGCGCGACCTTGATTTGGCGCTCCACGCCGGCAATGCGCTTCCGCTTTCGTTTGCGGACCATCAGGCCGGCCTCGTGATACACGCGATAGGTGCGCTTTCGGTTGATTTCCCAACCCTCTCGGCAAAGTAGCACGTGCAGCCGGCGATACCCATAGCGCCGCTTCTGCGCTGCCAATTCGCACAGTCGTTCCTTGAGCTCCTGGTCTGCTGGCCGCTTAGCTTCGTAGCGATACAGCGACCGAGAAATACCGATCAGCCCACAAGCCCGCGTGACGCCCATCTGGTGCTTTGTCATCAGATGGGAGACCGCCGCCCTCTTGGCTTGTGGGCTTACCACTTTCGGCCTACAACCTCTTTCAACGCAGCATTGTCCAGCATCGCCTCCGCCAGCAGGCGCTTGAGCCGGGCATTCTCGGTCTCCAGTGCCTTGAGCCGCTGCGCATCCGACACTGTCAGGCCGCCGTATTTCGCTTTCCAGTTGTAGTACGTCGCCTCGCTGAGCCCGTGCTTGCGGCACAGCTCCGCTACTTTTAGGCCGGCTTCGGCTTCCTTCAGGATGCCAATGATCTGTTCTTCGGTGAAACGCTTCTTCATGCCGCCTCCTATCGAGGCAGACTCTACATCACGACCGGACTAATCTCGGGGAGCAGGTCAATACATGGTCGCCCCAGTATGACAAGCGTTTCGTACCGAAGTTGAGAAAGGGGAGAATGCAGCCATACATTTGGACTCGTGTGGAAGGGTGACCCTCGGTCCCGGATGGAATCTGCGGGTTGGGGCCTTATCACTGTGCCGCGCTGGATGCGCCATGACTCTAGCAGGTTCGCCCAACGCCGGTCTCGCCGGCTCGCCATCGGTTCGGATCACCTAAGCATTCATGTGGCGGGAAAGCCCTCCGTTAAACTCGGGTGGGTCCAATCGTCAAATGGAGAAACTTCAGGCGGTGGCCGCTTGCGGCACATCACTTGGCCGATAGTCCTGGTCGTGCGCCAAGAGCGCGAAGGCGATGCGGACGTTTTTGTGAGCCAAGGCCACCGCCGCGATGTTGGGTTGACGCCGATCGGCCAGCCGCGTCAGCCAGGCGGCGTTGACGTCCGCTCTCCGCTGAGCGGTGCGGAGAGCCGAACGCGCCCCATGAATCAGCAACGTTCGGAGATAGGTATCGCCACGCTTGCTGATGCCGAGGAGCCGGGTTTTGCCGCCGGTGGAAGACTGCTTCGGTACCAAGCCCAGCCAGGCCGCCAATTGCCGGCCGTTGGCGAATCCCCGGATGTCGCCGATCGAGGCTAACAGTGCGGTGGCGATGAGCGGACCGATGCCGGGAATCTGCGCCAGTCGGCGGGACACGGGGTTCGCGCCGTGGACCGCCTCGATGCGCTGGGTCAGGTCATCCACCTGGCGATTCAGTTCAGCGAGATGAGCCCCCAACGTGTGGAGGAGCTCCCGGAAGGCGCCGGGCAGATCGTTCTCGGCATCCTCCAGAATTTCAGGAAGACGCTGCTTCAAGGTGGCCAGTCCCTTCGGGACCACCAGGCCGAATCCGGCGAGAAGGCCGCGGATCTGGTTGGCCTGCGCGGTTCGTGCGGTGACGAAACCCTGGCGAGCGCGGTGCAGAGCCAACAGTGCCTGTTGCTCGGGCGCCTCGATGGAGACGACACACACGGAGGGCCGGGACACCGCCTCGCAGATGGCTTCCGCGTCGGCGGCATCGTGCTTGTTGGCTTTGACGTAAGGTTTCACGAATTGCGGCGCCATCAGCTTGACCGTGTGGCCCAAGACCGTCAGGCGCCGAGCCCAATCATGGGCGCCGCTGCAGGCCTCGATGCCGATGAGACACAGCGGGAGATTGGCGAAGAACGGCAGAACTTGATGACGCTTGAGCGCCTTACGGATCACGGGCTTGCCCCGGGTATCCACCGCATGGACCTGGATCACGTGCTTCGCGATGTCGAGACCTACAGTGGTGATGATGGGCGTGGTCATGGAATGCTCCTTATCAGTAGCGTGCAAGGGGAAGCCCCAAGGTGGCACGACGGTGCCGGTTAAGGAAGGGGCGACCATCCCATTATTGTGGGAGCCTTGGCGGAGTGCGTCGCGGAGAGACGGACGGAGCCGAGGCGGACGCCGGACGGCGCGGGCCACCGAAGGCAAAGGCGTCGCCACAATTTGCTCCCGAGGGTGACTGGGATGTCCCGTCGGGTTTCGCAAGAAATGGCGACCCTCAAGATGACCCAGAAAATGCCTGGGTTTCGAAACCCCAGCCGAAGACTTTCAGCGGGATATCCTCGACTCAAAATGCTCTGTCGCACTTCAAATTTGAAACCGCCCTCCTTCACAAGCGCAGATATCGTATCTTCCGGCATGCTGGAAGCCCTAAATCGGTCCAAAACCCCAGGTGTCCGATCGCATAAAGGCCGGCCGCCGGGTCGGTACCCGGCGACATACCAGCCCCCAATCAATACAACCGCATCTGAATGATCCCGAACAGGCTACCGGTGTATAGGGTGCCGTCCGGCGCCAGGCTCAGAGGCGCGTAGTGGTTGTTGTAAAGGAAATTATCGCTGGCGCCCCCGATTTGCACCGAGAACAGCGATTTATTCAAATCGTCCGGCGCCAGCCCAGTCAGATACCAATAGCCGTCGATACGCTTCTCGTACACATAGACGACGCCGCTGTGCGAATTGCCCTTCGACACGACCGAGGGTACGGATATCTTTTTATTGACATCGCCAAGCACCGCCCCCGCGGGCGTGACGTCGATACGGGCAAAGCCCGGAGCCGTGATCTTCCTGCCGGTCACGGATTTCGGCCCGGTATAACCCCAATTATTCTCGACGAATAGTGCCACTCCAGACTGGGTGGGATAGGCAATTATGCTGTTTTCGTCCGCGCTCTTGTTAGTAGCGAACGGCTGGACCTGGCTGAACAAACGCGGTTCCTGGCCGACATCGGTTTCGGCGCGATAGATGTTGACATTCATCGGCGTGGCGTTGTCGGCAATGGTGACATAGCGGCGGTCCCCGAGAGTGAATACCGTCGGCGTCGTCCCGGATCCCTGGCTGATCTGGCCCGGCTTTTGTTCCTTGCCACGATCGTAGCGCTCCGACCAGTCGATCACTATCGATCCGGCGCGGCGGCCAAACCGATACAGCTTGTGCGTGGACACGACGTAAACGCCGCTTCCTTCATGTGCGCCGTCCCCTTCATCGACCGCAATGGAATTCGCAATCTCCTGGTAGTTCCAGGCATCGGAAGCGACGCGCACCCCATCGCCTTCGGGATCGTTCAGATCGAAGACCTGGACGCTGTCGTCCGGATCGATGTAGCCGACGATGCCCTGGCTGCTGACCCACCAGATATTCCCGGACTTGTCCGGCATGGCCGAATATAGTTCGTCGCCCTTCGGCAGAAAGCGGTTCAGGTTGACATCCCGCGCCGCTACGAAGGTTCCCGTCCCCGATGGCGAGCCCAGAAGAGGCTGGTAAACGACCAGATGGCCGTCACCTTGGACCACCACCGGGCGGTCCAAATCGTCCAGGTAGAAATAGCCTCCCCCGCCGGCGTTGGTAAGGCTGGTGCTCGCGGACGGCAGCTCTTTCGTTGCGAGCAAATGCATTTCCGGATCGAAGGCCAGCAACTGCTTTTTGCCTTGCTGACCGGGCACCGGATATCCATAACAGACCGAATAGAGATTGCCGGCCGCGTCAAAAGTATGCGTAAGGCATTCGCCGAACGGCACGATCTTTTTCGAGTGGGTCACGGGATTCACCGACACCCCATTGGTGACCAATTTTACGTCCGCACCCACCGCGGCGTTCGGACCGGGAACGGTGTAATTGTCACTCTGGTAGGAATCGTTATGCATGTTGCTGCGGTTATTCGGCGCAAGCCCCGGGTTCTGCCAAGTGCCATCGGAAAACACCGGCGCCGCGGCGAGGCTCAGTACGCTGGATAACATTAAATTACGTGAGGCTTTCATATCACTCCTAACAATCAATAGAAAAAACATCCCTATGTGCCAGCCTTTGTCAGGCACCTGTATTCAATAGAAACGACACGCCAACCCTTCGACCGCCCCAAGACCACAACTTATTAAGGACCATCAAAGTAGTTTCACATGCACCCCTACTCCTTAAGGGGAAGGACGGGAAGAGCTGATATTGAATTACCTTATTAACTATCGATATACTCAAATAAAGCTCAAAATCATGTGACATCCTGCAGACCACGGGCGCAGCCAGTCTGAACGGGGATCGTTCGGTATACGATTGGGTTTAAAAAAGCGAGGCCAGGCTGGTTTTATGTATCCGAGAAACCGCCTCCACAGCATTCTGCGCAAGACGCATTCAGGTAATTTGTCTGGCGTTGAACGCTTCCGTATAGGCTTTCAAGCCACCGGCAAGCGAGGCGACGCTGGCGTAGCCCAGCCGTTGAAGTGCATCGGCGGCACGTGCGGACCGGAATCCTAGACTGCAATATAATAGAACTGGCGTTGACTTAAGAGGCGCAACAGCCTCGATGGACGATTCCAGCCGGTCGAGCCCGACGCGTATCGCGCCAGGGATCCTTCCAGCCGCGAACTCCTGTTCATCCCGTACGTCGATGATCAGCGCCCCCAAGTCGATCCAAACCCGTGCATCCTCCGGCGGAATTTCCTTGGCGATGCGGATGGTGGCTTCATCGGCGCGTTTCAAAATGTCCTGGACATGTGGCATGGCGTTCACTCCGTTTCGATTTGACCAACCCGGCGGCCCCCGCCGCCGGTCCAGATAAAAAGCCCGCCCGTGGGGCCGGGCAGGTACCCCAAGAGGATGATGGGTAACTTCAAGAATTCGGGTCCGCCCCGGGGAATCCCGGAGCGGCTTCGGGCGCAGACCTATTTGTGTGCCTGGAATGGATGGTCGACGCTGGACTTTTTCGCGACCACATCAGCAGCCTTGGGCTCGCCGGCTACGGCCCGCTTGATCGCCAGTCGGGTCGCTTCGTAGTTGAAATCCTGGATCTTGGCGTCGTCTTCCGCCAGCCAGTGGATGAACACCCCGACGGAGATGAAGATGTCGTCGGCTTCGTCGGCGGGGATCGTGCCGTCTTCCACCGAATCGGCAACGGCCAGTGCCACGCCGCGCTGAGCCGGCCCGAAGATCTGGACCGCCTGCTTGCCGTTCTTGATGGTGACTTTGTTGTAAAGGATGGTGTGCGGCTTCACCGCTAGGTTAGGGGCGACCACGGCCAACAGAGTGGTGAACCCGTCCTTGTTGTTGACCAGCGCGTTGGCGAACGCGGTTTCGGCGGCACTGCCGCGCGGCCCCAGAATCAGGTCGATATGGGCGATTTCGTTGCCCTCGCCCACCAGTGCTTCGCCCACCAGCAATTTGTTGATTTTCCCCACTTCGATTTCCTCTCTTGAAAAGAACGAAAAAAATTTGGTTATCAAAGACATGTTTGTGTTCTCCATGGAATTCCCGAGTCGGAAGTCGTCCGGCATCCCCCATTGACTCAGGATTCCGATGAAGCGCGCCGGCATCGATGCATGCGATCTTGATCGCACTGGGGTTTATTCAAGTCGCGTGCCATTCATTGATGAATTGATAACTATTGGAAATATGCAGTCCGCCCCGTCCGGGTGCTGGCGAAGAGACACCGTCTGCTGACCCGCTGCTGCCATGGCACCACCAGGTGGACCAGCGTTGCCGGCATCGAAGACCGAAACCCCTTCCTGTTGACGAAGAAACAGCTTCGTGCTGGCCATCTGTTGCAAGTAAGCCAGAGACTGGACTCCAAAGGCCCATACACCCCCGCAATCCCTGCACTTACGGCTCATCGGCCGTATGGCATGCATCCTGCGCGAGGCGATGGGAGGCGATCCGCCACCCTTGAACATCACCCATGACAGGAATTCGATAGATGAACGCTTTGAGCCTGGCTTTCGACACCCAACGTCTCGCCGAAAAATACGAGGAGCTGAGTAGCGACCGCCAATTCGTGCAAGGCAAACACTTGGCCGAGGAATTGAGCATCGCTGCAGGGGAGCATGTCCTGGACATCGGCTGCGGCACCGGCTCCCTGGCCGAGCATGTCGCGGACCTCGTCGGCCCGGCCGGTTCGGTGGTCGGCATCGATCCCCTGCCATTGCGCATCGAGATCGCCAGGCGCAAAGCCAGACCGAATCTCTCCTATTTCGTCGGCAACGCCTACGCCCTGGACGAATTTTCCGAAGAAAACTTCGACGCCGTGTACCTGAACGCCGTGTTCCACTGGCTCTCGGAAAAGGAGGAACCACTGCAGCAAATCCGCCGTGTGCTCAAGCCGGGCGGCCGGCTGGGGCTGACCACCGGCTCCAAGGAGCATCCCAACCGCCTCCAGCAAGTCCGGCGCGAAGTGCTGGCGCGGGAGCCGTACAACGTCTTTCCCGAATCGCGCTCCGGCTCACCGCATTGGGTAAGCGTCCCGGAGCTGGTCTGGCTGCTGGACCGCACCGGATTTTCCATCGAAAAGGTAGAAGTCCGGGACAACCTCATCAGCCACAGCGACGCCGACGCCGCCATTGACTTCTCGCAGGCGAGTTCCTTCGGCAACTTCCTGGGCCATCTTCCCGACGAGCTGCGGGAGGAGGCGCTCCGGGAAATCAAGCAGGAACTCCACGCCTATCTGACACCAGACGGCATACGGCTGGAAGGCCGCCGCATCATTGCCGTTGCAGTAAGAAAGTAATCCCGAACGCTCACATACAGGAGACGCCAATGGGACAGATCAAATCCAGCAACGCAGGCCATTCGAAATCCGACCGCAAACTCACCGGAAATGTGCTCGTACTCGGAGGCGGACCGGCCGGAACCTGGGCCGCCATCAGCGCAGTCCGGGAGGGCGCCAGCGTGATTCTGGCCGACAAGGGCTTTTGCGGCACCAGCGGCGCGACGGCGCCTTCCGGCACCGGCGTCTGGTACGTTCCGCCCGATCCGGAAGCGCGCCGTCAGGCCCGCGACAGCCGGGACGCCTTGGGCGGTTATCTGGCCGATCACCGCTGGGTGCACCGGGTGCTCGATCAGACTTACAGTGCAGTCAACGAACTGGGCGCCTGGGGGTATCCGTTCCCGAAAGATCCGCACGGCCGGCCCCAGCGCCGCAGCCTGCAAGGCCCCGAATACATGCGGCTGATGCGCAAGCAGGTCCAGCGCGCCGGCGTCCAAATTCTGGACCACAGCCCGGCGCTGGAACTGCTGGCCGACGCCGAAGGCCGGGTCGCGGGCGCCGCGGGCATCAACCGCCAGACCGGAGAACGCTGGACGGTGGAAGCCGGGGCCGTGGTCGTCGCCACCGGCGGCTGCGCCTTCCTCAGCAAGGCGCTGGGATGCAACGTGCTGACCGGCGACGGCTATCTGTTCGCCGCCGAGGCCGGCGCCGACCTCTCCGGCATGGAATTCTCCAATGCCTACGGCCTGGCCCCGGCGTTCTCCTCGGTCACCAAGGGCCTGTTCTACAACTGGGCCAATTTTTATTACGAGGACGGCACCGAAATCGAAGGGTCCGGCGCCCACCAGGGCCGCTCGGCCATCGCCCGGACCCTCTTGAGCCAGCCGGTTTACGCCCGTCTGGACCGTGCCACGGACGACATGCGGGCCTGGATGCGCGCTGCCCAGCCCAATTTCTTCCTGCCTTTCGATCGCTTGGGTATCGACCCCTTCACCCAACTGTTCCCTGTCACCCTGCGCCTGGAAGGCACGGTGCGCGGCACCGGCGGCATCCGCATCGTCGACGACCAGTGCGCCACGACCGTACCCGGCCTCTACGCCGCCGGCGACGCCGCCACCCGCGAACCGATCTGCGGCGCCTTCACCGGCGGCGGCAGCCACAACGCGGCCTGGGCGATATCTTCGGGCATCTGGGCCGGCCAGGGTGCAGCGCGGCATGCCAGACGTCATCCCGGAAAACAGCTCAGGCTGGTCCACCTGGGTGAAGCCGGCCTGCAACCCCAGGCGGCCGGGCTGTCGGGCTTGACCGCCCCGGAGGCCGTAGCTGCGGTGCAAGCCGAGGTCTTTCCCTTCGAGAAGAACCTGTTCCGCACCGGGCCGGTCCTGTCGGAATCGCTGCGGAAACTGGACGGGCTGTGGAAAAACATCCGCCGCGGCCTCGCGCCCGCCGATCCGCTCCGGGCACGGGAAGCCGCGGCCATGGCGGCGACCGCCCGCTGGATGTATGCCAGCGCCCTGGCCCGCACCGAAAGCCGCGGCATGCACAAGCGCGAGGATTACCCGGAGCGCGATCCCCGCCTCCATCACCGGTTGATCAGCAGCGGCCTCGATCGGGTCCAAGTGCGTCCCGAAGCAGTGGAACGGGCGGAGGAGGCGCTGGCCTCATGATCGAACTGCTCAGCCAAACCCGCTGCATTGCGTGCAACATCTGCGTCAGGGTCTGCCCTACCAACGTGTTCGCCGAAATCGCAGGAAACCTCCCGGTCATCGCCCGCAAGCACGACTGCCAGACCTGCTTCCTGTGCGAGGCTTATTGCCCGGTGGACGCGCTGTACGTCGCCCCGCAGGCGGAAGAGCCGGTCGAGGTCGATGAGACCGAGCTGGCCGATGCCGCGCTGCTGGGCAGCTACCGCAGCGCCATCGGCTGGGCCAAGGAGCGAGGCCGGGGCGCAGATTCGGATCTAAGCTGGAGGCTGTTGCAGACCATGCGCTGACAGCGCCTAAGAATTGCGCCGAACCGAACAAATGAGAATGGGCGCGGCCACCGACAGGAAGCCGCCGACGGCAGCGATGAGCCAGTCGTCGCGATGCAAAGGCTGCAGGTGCAGATAGCTCGCCAACACCGGCGTCTGCACCAGCAGCCCGGTCAGCACTAAAGTCGCCAAGGACATGAACCAGGCAGCTCCGGTGCGCAGCCGGCTCAACACCGCCGTGATCGCGGCGCTGGCACAGGACAGCACCACCATGGCCATGGCCCGGGCATGCTCGACGTTGCGGCCGGGCAGCAGGCTGCGGTCATAGCTCCAGATGATCAACGCCGTCAGCAGGGCGCCGGCCAGGGCGATCATGACCCACTCCATCGTGCCGAAAAACCGCTTTGCCTGCCGTCTGCGCACCGGTTGCAGCGGACCGCGCGCCGGCAGCTCCTGGAACACCAGCAGCGCCGTCGGGTGAATGATCGCCTCCAGCCAAACGATGTGGATGGGCAGATAGAGGATGGGATAGCCCGCGAGCGGAATGAAAGTCGCGGTGACGACCAGCGGGATGTGGATCATCAGGATGTACAAGAAGCTCATCTGTAAATTGCGGAACAGCTGCCGGCCTTCGGCGATGGCATGCACGATGGTGCTGAAATCGTCGTCCAGCAGGACGATGGAGGCGGCTTCTCTCGCGCTCCGTGTGCCGCGCCCGCCCATCGCCACTCCGATGTCGGCGGCCTGCAAGGCGGGCACATCGTTGACCCCGTCGCCGGTGACGGCAACGATTTCCCCTTCCGCCTTCAGGGCCCGCACCAGATCCAACTTCTGGGCCGGCAGGGCACGCGCCACTACGTCGACCTTTCCGAGGTCCGTGGTCGCGCCGTTCTCCAGCCGTTTCGCCATCTCGTCACCCGATAGGACCCCTGGGACAGGGTCACCCAGGCCGATTTCCCTCGCGACGCAGGCCGCCGTGGCCGGATGGTCGCCGGTGACCATGATGAGCCTTATCCCGGCTTCCCGGCATTGCCGGACGGCCTCGGGCACACCACCCCGAACCGGGTCTTCGCAGGCCAGCAGGCCGGCGAAGCTGCCGTTGCGGTCCGGCTCCCCGCCCGACCAGCGTTCACCCAATCTCCAGTAAACACAGGCAAGCACCTTGTGCCCTTGGGCGGCTAGGCGGTCGACCTGGTCGCTCCACTCGGCCCGCCGGGCGGAATCCAGGTCCGAGATCGCCAGCATGATTTCCGGCGAACCTTTGCTCGCCGCCAGAATCTCCCCGTCCAGCTTCAGCACGGCGGTTTCGCGCCGCCGCTGCTCGGTATAGGGATACGTGGCGAGGATGGAATCCGGCGTCTTCCGGTCGGGCGCGTCGGCCAGGCGCTCGATGATCGCCAAGTCCATGGGATCGCCGGTTTCGGCCCGGCTGGCGAGCGCCGCCAGGTGCAGGAGCTCGGCGTCCGAACTCGTCTCCGCAGGATACAGATGCTCCAGCCGCAATCGGCCTTCGGTGATCGTGCCGGTCTTGTCCGAGCAGATGCAGGTGAGACGGCCGATATTTTCCACCGAGACCCCGCGCCGGACCAGCGCCTTCCGCCGGGCCAGCCGATACACTCCGACGCCCAGAAAGACCGTGAACACCACCGGAAACTCTTCTGGCAATGCCGCCACAGCCAAAGTCGCGGCGCTGACCAGGGCATCGACCCAGTCATGCCCCTGGCGCAACCGCACGCCGGCCAGGATCAGGCACAGCACCCCGGCGCTGACGACCAGTAAGCCGACCAGATGACCGATGGCGTTTTGCAGCGGCGTACGTTCACGGCCGCCTTGCGCCGCCGCGTGGACGATCTCCCCGTAAAGGGTCTGCGCGCCGGTATACACGACACGGAACTTGGCCTCGCCGGTCAGCAACCGGGTACCGGCGAACCCCCAATGCTCGCCCCCGATCCAGACCGCCTGCCCGGAAGACCGGGCCGCGGGCCAACGCGCCATCGGCCGCTTGGGCGCCGGCAAGGATTCGCCGGTCAGCGAAGATTCATCCGCCTGCAGGTTTTCGCCGCCGATGATCAGCCCGTCGGCGGGAAACGGTTCGCCGGTAGCCACCTGCACCCAGTCCCCCGGCACCAGCTCGACTGCGGGCATCTCCACCACAACGCCGTCCCGGATGACCCGTGCCTTCTGGGCCAGTTGGCGGCTCAGGCCTTCGGTGGAAGCCTGTGTGCGGCGATGCAGGAAAGCATCCATGCCGACGAGGGGAAGAATCGCCAGCAGCAAGGTCGCCGCCTCGGTATAGCTGCCCAAGGCGGCATAAACACCGCCGGTCCCGATCAGGAACCAGATCATCGGATCCTTCAGCGTCTCCTGCGCCAAACCGGCCCAGGGGTTGCCTACGACTTCCAGAATCTCGTTGGCCCCGTAACGAACTCGCCGGGCCGCCGCTTCGACGGCATCCAAGCCCTCGTCTTCTCTGGGCAGGTCGTTAAAGCGTGATGCTGAGACGTCTCGGCGCATGGCTTAGTGGGTTATTGGCGAACAAGATCACATGCTTCCATTATGGCCTCTATCTCTCTCGAACCGGACGTATCGCCATAATGTTCGCTTAATCGATCCCCCGCATGCTGGCCTCCGTCGCACATCCACAGGAGACCACCACACATGAAACAACGCATCCTGGTATGGGACCTTCCCACCCGAATCTTTCACTGGACCCTCGCGCTGAGCTTCGCCGGTGCTTATCTCACTGCCGAAAGCGAGCGCTGGCGGGATATCCACGTGCTGCTCGGCTACACCCTGGCCGGCCTGATCGCATTCCGCCTGATCTGGGGATTTACCGGCACACGCTACGCCCGCTTCGCCGAGTTCGTACGCGGCCCGTCCGCCATCACCCGATATCTGAAGAGTTTGGCCGACGGCAGGCCGGAGCATCATGTCGGCCATAACCCGGCAGGCGCGGTTTTCGTCGTTTTGCTGCTGCTCCTGGGCATCGCCAGCGGGGTTTCCGGCTGGATGGTGTTAGAGGACTCCGGCGGCGAATGGCTGGAAGAGGTACATGAATTCTTCTCCAATGCCATGCTGGCGGTAGTCGCCGTGCATATCCTGGGGGTCATCGTCAGCAGCCGCCTGCACGGCGAAAATCTGACCCTGGCGATGCTCACCGGCAGGAAGCAAGGCGAGGCCGGACAAGCCATCCCCAGCCCCCGTCCGCTGGCGGGGCTGTTCTTGCTGGCTGGCCTCCTGGGATTCTGGGGCTGGTCCGTCTACGATGCCGGAACGCACGCGGAAACCGCCCGGTCTTCGCTCTTCGGCTCGGCCGGGCCGCAAGAAAAGGATGAAGACGACGATTGAACCCCGACTCACAGAGATCGAAACCATGCGGATATTGCTCGTCGAAGACGACGCCTTGCTCGGGGACGGCCTGCGGGCCAGGCTGAAGCAGGCCGGGTTCTCCCCGGACTGGGTCCGGGACGGGCTCTCCGCTTGGCACGCGCTGAACACCGAAACCTTTGCCGCCCTGGTACTCGATCTGGGTCTGCCGAAACTAGCGGGCCTTGAACTGCTCAAACGGCTGAGGGAAGCAAAAAACCCGCTGCCGGTCCTGATCCTGACCGCCCGCGACGCGGTAGCCGACCGCATCGCGTGGCTCGATGCCGGCGCCGACGACTACCTCGTCAAGCCCTGCGACCTGGGCGAACTGGCGGCCCGCCTGCGTGCACTGATCCGCCGCAGCGCCGGCCAAGCGGCGCCGGCACTGGAAGTCGGCCCGCTGGTACTGGACCCGGCCGGCCACAGGGTCAGCTTCCGGGGCCAGCCGGTGGAGCTTTCGGGCCGGGAATTCGCACTGCTGCACGAGTTGGCCCAAGAAGCCGGACGCGTGCTGTCCAAGGAACAGCTCATCCAGCGCTTGTATCCCTGGGGAGAGGAGATCGAGTCCAACGCCATCGAGGTACACATCCATCACCTGCGCCGGAAACTCGCCGCGGATGCGATCGTCACGCTGCGCGGCGTGGGCTACATGATCCCAAGGGACTTGCGATGAAGCCGGCGGGCTCACTGCGCCTGCGCTTGCTGGTCGGCGTGCTGGCCACCGTGGCGGTCGCCTGGATCGCGGTGGCTGCGGCCGGCTATTTCAAGGCGAGGCACGAGCTGGACGAACTGCTCGACGCGCATCTGGCGCAATCCGCCTCCATCCTGCTGGCCCTGTTGGGGGAGGAAGCGGACGAGATCGAACTGGAACACACTCCCCGCCTTCACCGCTATGAGCGCCAGGTGGCTTTCCAAATCTGGGACAGCCACCGGAGGCTGCGGCTGCACTCGGCTTCCGCTCCGGCGGGCCGGCTATCCCCCGCCGACACAGGCTTCAGCACCCAGACCACGGAAGGTAAGCGGTGGCGAGTATTCAGCTTGCGCAGCACAGCCCAAGGGGTGCTGATCCAGGTCGGTGAACGCGTCGAAGCGCGGGAAGATGTCAGCGCTGAAATCGCCGAACAGCTGCTCGCCCCCTTAGGGCTCGCACTGCCCCTACTCGCCGGCATACTGGCGTTCGCCATCGGGCGGGGGCTCAAACCGCTCAACACAATGGCGCGGGAAATCTCGGCCCGTGACGCCCAACGGATGGAACCGATCCTGACGGAGCAGGCGCCCGCCGAAATTATTCCACTGGTGAACCAGCTCAATGCACTGTTCCTTCGTATCCAGCATTCGCTGGAAAACGAACGGCGTTTCATTGCCGATGCCGCCCATGAGTTGCGCACCCCGATCGCCGCCATCCGGGCCCAGGCGCAGGTCGCCCGGGCGGCCGCAGACGAGGCGGAACGACAACTAGCCCTGGACAAAGTGTTGGCCGGATGCGACCGCGCGACCCGCCTCACCGAACAGTTGCTGACGCTGGCACGCCTGGATGCGACCATCACGCCCCCCCCCGCCGCGCTCTGCGATCTCGCCCAAGCCGCACGTGTCGTCCTGACCGACTTGGGCCCTTCCGCCTACGACCGGGGCGTCGAACTCGAACTCGTCGCCCCCGCGCCGGTGTTCGTCCGCGGCGAAGAAACCCTGCTGCAGGTCATGGTGCGCAATCTGGTGGACAACGCCGTCCGCTACAGCCCCGGAGGAAGCCGAGTTGCGGTGCGGCTGTCCATGCAGAAGGAACAAGCCCGGCTCGAAGTCGTCGATCAAGGCCCCGGCATCCCGGCAGCCGAAAGAGAACAGGTCCTGCAACGGTTTTACCGGATCGTCGGCACCGAAGCGTCCGGCTCCGGGCTGGGGCTGTCGATCGTCGCCCGCATTGCGGACTTGCATGGCGCCCGTATTTCGATGAACGAGGGCGGAGGCGGGAAAGGGCTGAGAGTGGCGGTAAGTTTTCCCATCGACCACTCCCGTCCCGGTGTCTGAACGGCGCTGCCGCCCTCCCGGAAGGAGCCGGCAGCGCTTTCGCGGGGGATCAGGCCGACTTCGCCTGAAGCCGGGCCGCAGCATAGCGGTTCTCCGGGATCGGCAGTCCCAGGTTGCCGCGCAAGGTGGAAGCTTCGTACTCGGTGCGGAACAGCCCGCGCTTCTGCAGGATGGGGATGACCAGCTCCGCGAACTCGACCAGGCCGGTCGGATACGTCGGCGCCAGCAGGTTGAAGCCGTCGGCGGCGCCGTTGACGAACCATTCTTCCAGCTGGTCGGCGATGCTTTCCGGCGTGCCGTGGATGACGCGGTGGCCGCGGGCGCCCGCGACCCATTCGTAGAGGCCGCGGATGGTCAGGTTTTCCCTTGCCGCCAGTTCCAGCAGCAGGCGTTGACGGCTCTTGTTGTCGTTGGTTTCCGGCAAATCGGTGGGCACCGGACCGTCGAGGTCGTAGGCGCTCAGGGTGTCCAGGCCGCCCAATGTGCTCAGCAGGGACAGCCCGACCTTGGGATCGATCAGGGCGCGCAGCTGCTCCAGCTTGTCCTTGGCCTCCTGCTCGGTGCGGCCGATCACCGGGTAGACGCCGGGCAAAATCTTGATGTGGTCGGGGTTGCGGCCGTACCTGGGCGCACGGCTCTTGACGTCCTTGTAGAAGGCTTGTGCATCTTCCAGCGTCTGCCAGGCGGCGAAGATGGCATCGGCGTAGCGCGCGCCCAGTTCCTTGCCCGGCTCCGATGCGCCTGCCTGGACCAGTACCGGATGCCCCTGGGGCGAGCGCGGTACGTTCAGAGGCCCTCGCACGCTGTAGAACTCGCCCTTGTGGTTCAGCGTATGCAGCTTGTCGGGATCGGCGAAGACGCCGCTTGCCTTGTCGTAGATGAGGGCATCGTCTTCCCAGCTGTCCCACAGGCCTTTCACCACTTCGACGAATTCGGTGGCGCGGCGGTAACGGTCGCCGTGATCGGGATGGGCCTCCAGGCCGAAGTTGTAGGCGGCATCCCGATTGCCCGAGGTCACCACGTTCCAGCCGGCGCGGCCGCCGCTGATGAGATCCAGCGAGGCGTACTTGCGGGCGATGTGGTAAGGGTCGTTATAGGTGGTCGAGGCCGTCGCCACGAAGCCGATGTTCTTGGTCACGGCGGATAGCGCCGAGTACAGCGTGATCGGCTCGAAGCCCGGTCCGTGGCCGTCGCGGCGCAGCACTTCCTTGTCCGCGGAACGCGACCAGATGCCGTCGCTGTCGGCGGTGAAGATCGCGTCGAATTTGGCTTTCTCGGCGATGGCCGCGAGCTTCTTGAAGTGCTCGAAATCGGTCCCGCCGGCCGGGTGGGTATCCGGATGGCGCCAGGAAGCGGCATGGTGGCCGGTGGGGGCGAGGAACGCGCCGAGCTTGATTTGGCGTTTTTTGCTCATGAAGGTCTCCAGCAAGCTAAGGGGAATCGAGCCCGAGCCGCTTCGACGTGCGAATCGGGTCTTGCGTGTTGCCACACCTTTTCACTCCCCCAAAATCCATGCCATCGGAGCGATCGTCTTGAAACCGGCCGAATTTGCGGTTCAGTGAATGCCGGACAATGTCTGGGACATAGCGAGTGCCCCCGAGCCACCAACCGACCAGCAGTGAAGTGCTGATCGAATAGCAGCAGTGCCGTCTATCACTCCGGCGGAGGTCGACGCCAAGGCGTTAGGGGCCACCCAAACTCGGCCTTCCGCCGGCAGAACCGAGTCGCACCGGCTGATCCGAGCCGAAGCCCGCTTGTTCGCTTCGACTCCGCTCAGTGAACGGCTTAGCTTGGCGGTACTGCGGTTGATAGGGAACGGAACATGGCACGCATTCTGATGCAGCCAAACGCATCCAGCCAGCGAGGAGCCCGCTATCGACGCCCCCAACCCAAGCAGCTACGCCGGATCGACAGCCGGCGCCGGCTTTTCGCGCCATCGATTCCTGCTGGCGTTTTCGCTCCTGTCCGTGCTGATGGGCACCAGCGCCGGAACGGCGGTCGTCGTCGCCGCGCTTTACGGCCTGTCGCTGGGCGCGGACGAACGTATGCTGGGGCTCATCGCCGGCTCCCAGAGCATAGGCATACTGGTGATGGGCCTGCCGGTGGGCATTCTCGTCGACCGCTACGGCCCGACCCGGCTGTTCGTGCTGGGGAACCTGCTGGGCGGCACCGTCTACGGACTCATTCCGCTGGTTCCCACCGCCGAGTTCCTGCTGCAGTGCATGGCCCTCATCAGCTTCTTCATGCCGCTGCGTTTCGTTTCGCTCAACACCGTTTTCATGGAGCGGCTGCCGGCCATCGGCGTCAGCAAAGCCGGCTGGGCCCGCGCCGCCTACATGATGGGGCTGCTGCTGGTCGGCCCCTTGCTCGCCGCCAGGCTGACCGAATTGATGGATTTCCCGTCGATCTACCGGCTGATCGCCGCCAGTTTCGGCCTGACCGTGCTGATCTCGCCCATCGTCTTCGCCGATTGCGCCAAACCTGGACAAACCGTGAAGCGCCTGACCGTTCGGGAAGTCGGCACCGCGTTGGCCCTGCTGGGGCAGGACCGGCAGCTTCGGCGAGTTTGCTCCGCGGAATTCATGGTGCAGGCGCTCAACGCCTATTACGCCTTCTTCATCATCGTCATCGCCGTCGAAGTCCTCGGCCTGAGCCCGGAATCGGCGTCCGGGCTGGCTGCGGTGGAAGGCTGCAGCATGGTCGCCGCACTGCTTTTCCTGGGGCATCCCGTCAGCCGCATGAGCCCCCATTCGGTGTTCAGGATCGGACTGGCAGCGATCCTCACCGCCCTGCCCTTGCTGGGACTGGGCCGCAGCGCTCCCGTTTTGTGGGCCGGTGGGCTGCTGCTCGGCTTGGGGCTGGGGATGCTGCAGATCGTGGTGATCTCCCGCCTGGCCCGGGTCGGCGGCCGCTTCGGCCAAGGCAAGGTGTCCGGCCTGACTGCGGTGGTAGGCCCTTCCGGCTCATTCCTGGGAAGTCTGTTGGGCGGTGTGTTCGGGCATTCGCTGGGTCTGCAGGGCGTGTTCCTGCTGTTCGCCCCGTTGTTCGGGCTGGTCGTCTGGCCTCTGCTGTTCGGCCAAGACTCGCACCGGAACCGGGTGGCTAGCGCCGAGAATCCCCGCCACTGGACACTCAGGCCTAGCCTTGCAGCGGCGCTGGCCATCGCCCTCGTTGCCGGCTCCTACCCGCCGCTGCCGTCGGACCTCGCCGCGCTGGAAGGCAAGGCCGCCGAGCTGTGGCTGAAACTGCGTTCCGCACTCGAGCCGAAACCCGCATCCGCCGCCGCCCGCCCCTACCCACAACCGATTTAGCCGGTTTTCCGGCCCACACCGCAAACAGGAGCACAGCTATGGATCTCGAACTCAAAGGCAAACGCGCCATCGTTACCGGCGGCAGCCGCGGCATCGGCAAAGCCATCGCCAGACAGCTCGCGCTCGAAGGCGCCGATGTGGTGATCGCCGCCCGCACCCGCAAACAGCTGGAACAGACGGCGGACGAATTGTCCAAGGAAACCGGCCGAAGGGTCATCCCTGTGGTAGCCGATACCGGCGACGACGCGTCGGTCGAGCGGCTGATCGCCGCCACGGTGGCCGAACTGAGCGGCGTCGACATCCTGGTGAATAACGCGGCGGTCCCCGGCGGCATTTCACCCGCCACTCGGCTCGACCAGATCGTCAGCGACGAAGTGCTGGAAGACGTTAACATCAAGGTGGTCGGCTACCTGCGCACCGCACGGGCCGCGGCTCCCCACCTCGTCGCCAATGGCTGGGGACGCATCATCAACATCGGCGGGCTCGCTGTGCGCAAAGCGGGACGGCCCGTCGCATCGCTGCGCAACGTCGGCGTCGCGACGATCACCAAGAACTTGGCGGACGAACTGGGTCCCAAGGGCGTTAACGTTACGGTCGTGCATCCCGGAGCCACCCGCACGGAGGGTACCGATCCGGCACTGGAAGCCACATACGCCTCCGCTGTCAGTATCGGCCGCATCGTGGATGCGGAAGAAGTCGCCTGGGTGGTCGCCTTTCTGGCCTCGCCGAAAAGCGTATCGATCAACGGAGACGCGATCGCTACCGGCGGCGGAAGCGTCGGGGCAATCTACTACTGATCACTTTCCGAAGGGCGCGGAAGGCATTCTGCCTTCGGGGATTCCCTCCGACAGCCCTGGTTCCTTCCTATCGCTGAAAAAAGACCCGCCGAAGCGGGTCGAAGGAACGGAACTAAGGAACGCGTTGTTTCGGTGCGGGGCAGCGGATCGATGCTAGCGCGCCGGCGTAAACTCGATGTCCTGGAAAAACTTGTCGGCCTCCTTCTCCGTCTCCGGATCGAGGGGCCGCGGGTTGTTGCGGTAATTGGTTTCGTTGATGTAGGCATGGAGCACGACGGCGCTGTTCTGCGGATGGCGGCAGAGGAATCCGCGGTTCACGTACTCGTAGACCATCTGCTCCACCGACTGCTGAATCGGGGCCGGCTCGATCTGCCTGGCCTTGAAGGTCACGCACGGCGCTCCGTTCTTGGAGTACGGTTCCACCGTCAACTCCACGAGGCTTGAGCGCTCGATGTCTTCGAAATCGTCCGAGATGCCGTCGTAGCGTTTGGCCAGGATGGCCTTGGCCGCATCGGGAAATCCAGCGGCATCCGCCGACTGCGCCTTGCCGGCCGGCAAGGATTCCACACCCAGCCGGGCATGAACGAACTTCGGGCGCTTCTCCCTATCCTCCTCCCTCGGCTTGGTGTTTTTCTCGAACACGATGCTGCTGCTCTTCTCCTCCTTGAGGATCCAACCTTCACCTTGCGGCAATGTGACTCTGAATCCATTGCCTTGAAGCCGGCCTTGAGCGTCGGCCGTTGCCGTCGGATATTTCGCGCAACTCCAGACAAAGGGGGTGAGCAAGCCGAGCACCAGCAGCTTGCGAGCGAGGGGGCGGCGATCCGCACCCCGGTAGGCTGAGAAGTTCATGGGCATCCTTGTATGGTCGTTCGAACAGAAGTGAAACGGTCGCTTGTACTAACGCACATTCGATGCCAAGGCCCTCCGGCATGCATTTTTGCTGCACGCTCAACAGGCATGGTACGCAACGTGCTTTCAGAGCAGCAGGAAGCCCGACAATTTGGCCAGGAGGCGGCGGACTCGGCGCCGCGGCTCAAACGTTCCGGGGTACCGCGCTGCTGTCCTGACAACAATAGGGAAACAGGGGTGTTGGAGCCGCAACAGGCTCCGGCGCAATACGCGCTACAACATAAGAATAAAAATATTCGTATTTATTCTTTATTGTTTTATGCAACGCGTTGTTAGAGTTAGGCAACGTCAGACGATGAACCTCGTCGAAAGCGTCGCCGGCGCATGCACTGGAGCCACCGCAATCACCACCAGAGGCGAAGCGAATCATCATGGAAAACACTCTTCCCGATCGACCAACCGAACTGCTCAAGGAAGGACAACTCTCCCCGGTCCTGACTTTCCAGGAACCTCGTTCGCTCTCGCTCTCCATCCGCGCCAGCGCCTTAGTGTTCGAGGATCCCTCTTCGCGCCGGCTGTTGGATCACGTCGAGCGGATCGCACCCAGCGACGCCACTGTGCTCATCATCGGCGAAACCGGCACCGGCAAGGAACTGATCGCCCGTCACATTCATGCCCTCAGCAACCGGCGCAACGGCCCCTTCGGTGCATTGAACTGCGCCTCCCTGTCTGAGTCGCTGATCGAAAGCGAGCTGTTCGGCCACGAGAAGGGCGCGTTCACCGGGGCCGTGGGGGCCAAGGAAGGCTGGTTCGAAACCGCCCACGGCGGCACCCTGTTCCTCGACGAGGTCGGCGACCTGCCTTTGGGGCTGCAGGCCAAGCTGCTGCGGGTGCTGCAGGAGCGTGAAGTGGTCAGAGTCGGCGCGCGCCGGGCCACGCCGATCGACGTGCGGGTCATCGCCGCCACCAATGTGAACCTGGAAGAAGCCGTGGAAGCCGGTCGCTTCCGGGCCGATCTGTACTACCGCTTCAACGTGGCGAACGTGCGGCTGATCCCGCTGCGGGAACGCTCCGGCGACATCCTGCCCCTGGCCCGCCATTTCCTGAATATCTACGGCAAGCGCCTGGGCTATACCGAGGCCTTGCTGACGCCGGAAGCCGAGCAAATCCTGCTGGACTACGACTGGCCGGGCAATATCCGCGAGTTGGAGAACGCCATCCACCGCGCCCTGCTGGTCTGCCCCGGAGACCGGCTCCGTGCCTGCGATTTCAAGCTCTCCGGCTTGAAGACCCAGGCGCCGGCACCCTCGATTTCCACCTCTTCCCTGGAAAACGCGCTGAAAGTCCTGTGCGAGCGCTCTCCGCCCAAGCTGTTCGAACTGATCGAGAAAACCGTGATCCGAACTGCGTATGACTACTGCGAGCAGAATCAGGTGCAGACCGCGCGCCTCTTGGATATCAGCCGCAACGTCCTGCGCCACCGGCTGGCGATCTACGGCATGCTGCCCGGCGACAAGCCGCCGGAACCGGAGCGGCCCTTACCGGCCCGCCAGCACGGCTACGTTCCGCCGGCAGCCGAACTGGGCTGCTGCGACTGAGCCCAATGCCGTTAAATTAAGAAAAACTTGCCGTTCCGGCAGGGATTGCCGGAACTCAGCAATCAGGGATGGCGAAAGGCCTTCATGTCCATGTGACCTGGATTCATGCCGGGCTATCCTGCCCGGCACCCAGCGGGCTGGTGCCAATCCGCTCCCGGCGGCTTGGTCCGGCGGTCCCTGCCGGTATGACGGCTTAACTTAATGGCATTGGGACTGAGCCCGCATCCTCGCGGCTCCATGACCGATTTGTGTTGCCCCTCCTCCTTGACGACCCGCTCTTGCGGGTCCTTTTTTGTACGCTGCTGACCGGTCAACAGTCGGCAGGCAACCGTTGCTGCTGTCCGGGCAGCGAGTGTGCGCAAGCGGAAGCCATCCATGATCCCGGGGCTCCGGCAATCCGTGCCGGGGCGACGGGAAACTGCGAAAAATTCTTGGCATGCTCCTTTCAATGGAACGGGACGGGAATAACCCGCAACCCTCACCTAGGAGTCCTCATGTCCACCGCACCCAATCTGTACCGCACCGACCAGTCGCTTCGCTTTCTAAAGAATGCCGCCGAAATCGAGCCGACCGGAGGCGCTCTCGGCGCATTCGTATCCGGAATCGACGCCAGCCTCCCGGTCGACCCCGCCACCCTCCTCAAGCTCCGGCAGGCCCTCAACGACCACCACATCCTGATCTTCAGCGGCCAGAAGCTGACCGACGAGGCATTCCTCCGCTTAGCCACCTACTTCGGCGCGGTGTTCATCCCGCCGGAAGACGTGCCGGTACTGGCTTCCGACAATGCCGGCAAGACCCCGGACATCATCCCGATCGCCAACGTCGAAGGCGGCTACACCGGCAACGGCGAGCTGCACGCCCATATCGATCATCAATGGACGCCCTATCCTTCCGCGGGCTCGCTGCTGTATGCGCTGGAAGTGCCGGAAACCGGCGGCGACACCACCTGGATCAACCTCGCCCTGGCCTACGACACGCTCGACGAGGCCACCAGGCACCTCATCGACGGCCTGCAGCTCATCACCTACAATCCGTTCAAGCGCAAGCCGGGCGACCCGCGTCCCCGCTACCGGCTCGACCCGAAAGCTCTCCCCAGCAGTGAGGCCTTCCCCCACCCGCTGGTGCGCACCCATCCCGAGAGCGGCAGGAAGCTGCTGTATCTCAGCGCAGCCACCGAAGTGGAAATCGTCGGCTGGGAGCCGCAGGAGGGCGCGGCCCTGATCGAGCGGTTGCGGACCCATCTGGCAGAGCCGCGTTTCGCCTACCGCCACCACTGGCGCGTGGGCGACATCGTGTTCTGGGACAACCAGGCGACCGTGCATGCGCGAACCCCGTTCCCCGCCGAATCGCGGCGCGTGCTCAAGCGCATCAGCCTGGCAGGAGGGCGGCCCTTCTGAGCCATCGATCGAAAATCATGAGCCAAGCCCGAACGCTACTCGAATCCCGTTACGGCCGGCACGAACCCCTGCCGGCCATCGCCTCGAACGCAGTCCTGGAACACCTGCTTTCCCACCGCTCGGTCCGCGCCTACACCGCCGAGCCCTTGGCGCCAGGCACGCTCGAAGCCCTGGTCGCTGCAGCCCAGTCCGCCGCCAGTTCATCCAACCTTCAGCTCTGGAGCGTGGTCGCGGTCGAAGACGGCGCGCGGCGCGCCCGCCTGGCCGAACTGGCCGGCAACCAGGCCCACATTGTCCAGGCGCCGCTGTTCCTGGTCTGGCTGGCGGACCACGCCCGTCTGCGGCGGATCGCGGCCCAGCGAGGCATCGGCGCGGAAGGGCTCGACTGCCTGGAGATGTACACCATGGCCGTGGTCGATGCCGCGCTGGCGGCGCAGAACGCCGTGGTCGCCGCGGAATCGTTAGGGCTGGGCACCGTCTACATCGGCGCGATGCGCAACCACCCGGAGCAGGTGGCGGCGGAACTCGGTCTGCCGCCAGGGGTGTTCGCCGTGTTCGGGCTCTGCGTCGGCCATCCCGACCCCGCCGCTGTCCCCGCCATCAAGCCGCGCCTGCCGCAGGAGGCGGTGTTACACCGGGAAACCTATGCCCTCGAAAGCCAGGACGGCGCGGTGGAGCGTTACAACGCCGCGATGTCGGAGTTCTATGCCGAACATAACATGGCGGTCTCGGGCGACTGGTCGAAACACTCCGCCTCGCGCATCTCCGGCCCCGCCAAGCTGTCCGGCCGCGACCGGCTCAAGGCGGCCCTGAACGCTCTCGGCTTCGAACTGCGCTGACATGGACGGCCTTGCCCTCAGGCTGAAGATCGTCCAGGCCGGCGAACCGGTGCTGCGGCAGCGGGCGCGTCCCTTGAGCCCGGAGGAAATCCGTAGCGCCGCGATCCAGGCGCTGATCGAGCACATGCGCGAGACGATGCGCGACGCGCCGGGCGTGGGACTCGCCGCGCCGCAGATCGGCCAGGGTCTGCAACTGGCCGTCATCGAAGACCGCGCCGACTACCAGAAGGGCCTGTCGGCCGAGGAACTGGCGGCGCGAGGACGCGAACCGGTGCCCTTCCACGTCATCGTCAATCCGGAAATCGTCGCCCGCTCGGAAGAGACCGACGTCTTCCACGAAGGCTGCCTGAGCCTCGCCGGCTTCAGCGCACGGGTGGAGCGCGCCCGCTCGGTGCGGGTGTCCTGCCTGGACCACCGCGGAGAAACGCGGATCATCGAGGCCAGCGGCTGGTATGCCCGTATCCTGCAGCACGAGATCGACCACCTGCACGGCGGGCTCTACATCGACCGCATGGACCCGCGCAGCTTCGCCAGCCAGGCCAACTACGCCCGCTACGGGGACGGCGAAACCGACTGACGCCGGAGCTGAGGATGCTTGTCCAGCAGCACTTTCGCAGCAGCGCATGGCTCCATGAACACAGGCCTGCCGGCTGAACCGGGAGGAATCGGGGGCTTAGACGAATGGCACGGACCCTGCTCTTTCCGCAATAGGCGAAGACAGGCATAGCGACCGGAAAGCCCGCCGCGGGTCCAGCATCAGCCCACACGCCCCTTCCGGCAACGCGCGCGCCAGGGACAAGGAGCGTCTTCGCCCTTCCCGAAATCACTCAAGCATTGGAGACCGCTCATGCCCACGCTTTACGTCGCCCCCGGCGCCTGCTCCTTCGGAGCCCACGTCGTCTTGAAGGAACTCGGCATCCCCCACGAGATTGCCGTCGTACCGCTGCGCACGCCCGATTCGCCGATCCATCGGGTCAACCCGCTGGGACGGGTGCCGGCACTGAAGCTGGATTCCGGCGAAGTGCTGACCGAAAACGGCGCCATTCTGCCTTTTCTCGGCGACCTCAAACCGGAAGCCGGGCTGTTCGGCCCGGCGGGCTCGGTCGAGCGCGCCCGCATCCAGGAGTGGATAGGATTCCTCAACTCCGAGCTGCATCCCGCCTTCCGACCCGTGAACCGCCCGGAGATTTTCCACGACGACGGCGCAGCCCACGACGCGATCAAGGCGAAAGGCGCCGAACGCCTGCTGCAACTGCTCCACTTCGTGGACCGCAAGCTGGAAGGAAAGACCTGGGCCATCGGCGACCGCTTCACCATTGCCGACGCCTACCTGGGCGTGTTCTGGCGCTGGCTCCATCGCACCCAAAGCCCCTGGCTGGCGCAGTTGCCGAACCTGGCCGCCTTCGGCGCCCGCTTCGACCAGCGTCCCTCGGTGCAGGCCGCACTCGCCGCGGAAACAGCTCCCCCTCAGCAGAAAGCCGCTTGATCGGCTAAGACCGGCATCTACAGGGGCCGCGCCAGGCGGCCCCGCTCATTTACCTCGCGAGGTTGGCGCGCCGTGCTTCCCAGCCCACAGCTTCGACTGATTGGCACCGCCGGCGTGACCTACGGTCAGCCAATACCCGCGTCAGATGTCGAACCCCCGAACTTTCCAAACCCGACTATCTGGCTCCCCGCCGCTTTGGCCCCCCACGGCGGCCCTTCCGCTTGGTGTAGCGCCATTGCGATCCCCCGGCGGGTCCGCGCAGCGCTGAGGCCGAGGCTGCGTGGGGAAACCGGTCCATGGTCCGCAACACCGGAAACAGGTACATCCAGGCCGCGGTCACCACCAGCGTCGCGACGCCGCCGAAGACCACCGCCGGCACCAGCCCCAGCAGCACGACGCTGGCCCCGGATTCGAATTCGCCCAGTTCGTTCGACGCCCCGATGAACACCGAGTTGACGGCGCTGACCCGTCCGCGGATCGCGTCCGGCGTCTCGAACTGGACCAGGATGTGGCGGATGTACATGCTGACCATGTCACCGGCGCCGAGCAGGAACAGCGCCACCAAAGACACGGCAAAGTTCGTCGACAGGCCGAACACGATCGTGGCGGCGCCAAAAACCGCTACGCCGCCGAACATCCAGTGCCCCACCCGGCGCGTGATGGGCGCATGGGCCAGGGCGACCGCCGTCAACGCGGCCCCCACGCCCGGCGCGGTGCGCAGGATGCCCAGCCCCGTCGGCCCGACGTGCAGTACGTCGTTGGCATAAGCCGGCAGCAGCGCGGTCGCGCCGCCGAACAGCACGGCGAACAGGTCGAGCGAGATCGCCCCCAGCACGACCGGACGTGAACGTACGAAGCGCAGGCCTTCCAGCAGGGTATGCCAGGTCGCCGGTTCGCGCTGCCTGCGCTGGAACCCGGTATGCACGAAGGCGATCGAGACCGTAGCCAGCGCGATCAGGCCGGCCACGACGGTGTACACGGTTTCCGGGCCAGCCAGGTACAGCAGCCCGCCGACGGTCGGGCCCCCGATCACCGCCACGTGGAAAGCCGAGGAACTGATCGCGACGGCATTGCCGAAATCCTCCGCGGGCACCAGGCTCATCACGATCGCCTGGGTGGTGGGCATGACGAAGGCCCGCGCCACGCCGAATACGGCCATCACCGCCAGCACCGGCCAGATCTCGCGCAGGCCGAACAGCGTAAACGCCAGCAGGGCCAGGGCGCAGAGCAGGTCGACCGCGAAGCAGACCGCCAGAATCCAGCGCTTGTCGTGATGGTCCGCCACCTGCCCCGCCACCAGCACCAGCGCCGCGAAGGGGAGAAATTGCGCCAGACCGACCAGGCCGAGGTCCAGCGCCTCGCCGGTGATCGCGTAGACCTGCCAGCCGACGGCGACGCTCTGAATCTGCAAGGCGATCTGGACAAGGAAGCGGGAGCCCAGGAACAAGGCGAAATTGCGGTGGCGCAGGGCGGAAAAGCCCTTCAAAGAATCGGACATCGGCGGCTCGAAAAGAAAACAAAAAAGCCCGCCGCAAAAACGAGAGGCCCGGCCCTCGTCGAGAACCGGGCCTTCGACCCTTCCGGCGGACGAACCCGGCTCAGGGCGAGGGGTTCGGGTAGGTATTGTGAATGGCTTCGATGCCTTCGGCCACAGTTGGCGGCAATTCGAGGTCGATGCTGGCGAGATTGCTGCGCAACTGCGCCAACGTCGTCGCCCCGATGATGTTGCTGGTCAGGAACGGCCGGCTGTTGACATAGGCCAGCGCCGCCTGCGCCGGGTCCAAACCGTGGTCGCGCGCCAAGCCGACATAGGCCGATACGGCCTTCTCGGCTTCCGGGCTGTTGTAGCGGGCGAAGCGGTCCCACAGGCTGAGGCGGGCGCCTTCGGGTTTCGCACCGTTCAGGTATTTGCCGGACAGCACGCCGAAAGCGAGCGGCGAATAGGCCAGGAGGCTGACGTCTTCGCGGTGCGAAAACTCGGCCAGACCCACCTCGTAGGTACGGTTCAGCAGGCTGTACGGGTTCTGAATGCTGGCGATGCGCGGCCCCACGCCTTTTTCCGAAAGCGAGAGGAACTGGGACACCCCCCAGGGCGTTTCGTTGGACACGCCGACGTGGCGGATCTTGCCGGCCTTGACCAGATCGCCCAGCACTTCGAGCGTCTCCTGGATCGGCACGGTGAATTCGTCGGCGATATGGCTGTAGCCCAGCCGTCCGAAATGATTGGTGCTGCGGTCCGGCCAATGCAGCTGGTATAAGTCGATGTAATCGGTCTGCAAGCGCTGCAGGCTGCCTTCCACGGCGGCTTCCAGATTCTTGCGGTCGAAGTGCGATACGCCGCCCCGCACATGGGCCGCCTGCGGCAGCAAACGGGACGGACCCGCGGCCTTGGTGGCCAGGATCACTTGCTCGCGCCTGCCGCTCTTCTTGAACCAGGAGCCGATGATGCGCTCGGTGGCGCCGTAGGTTTCCGGCTTTGGCGGCACCGAGTACATCTCCGCCGTGTCGATGAAATTGACGCCGGCGTCCAGCGCCAGATCCAGTTGTTCGTGACCGTCCTTTTCGCTGTTCTGTTCGCCGAAGGTCATGGTGCCGAGACAGATCCGGCTCACTTCGAGGCCGGTGCGTCCCAGGGGAGAAAACTTCATTACGTGGTGCTCCTTGTCGTTGGGGATGGATCAAGCTTTTCCGCCACCGCGAAGATCAGGTTCCGGGTCAGCACGATGCCCTCCGGCCCCCGGAGCTTCGCCAGCTCGGACTTGATTTCTTCGATGGCCGAAGCCCTCAGCGCGGCCGGCAGCGTGCCCAGAAAATTGCCGAAGGAACTCGATCTGGAGAAATCGATGACCGTCGCGGGGTTGTCGAAATGGTCGACGAAGCTGCGGATTTCGAGCGAACGAACCCGGAAACCTGCTCGCTCCAGCAGCGCCGCCAGTTCCGCCGACGTCACCTTGTAGGGCGTCGTGGCAGAAACCACGGGGTGCGCGGCGTAAGGCGGACGCTCGACCACCGACTGCACGATCCGCTCCAGCGCATGCGGCCGCTCCCTGGAGGCGGTGCTGATGCCGAGCCGGCCGCCGGGTTTCAGCACCCGGTAGGCTTCGGCCAGGCTGCCGGCCTTCTCGGGCAGCCAGTGGAAGACGCTGTTAAGAAACACCGCATCGAAACTGTCGGCCGGGAAATCGCGGAGATTCTCGCTGCGGCCCTCGCGGAACAACAGGTTGGCGGCACCGCGCCGCTTGGCGATCTCGACCCGCAGCGGCAGCGGATCGACGCCCACCACCCAGCCTTCTTCACCCACCAGTCCGGCAGCGTATTCGGTCAGCCGGCCGGTGCCGCAACCCACATCCAGCACGCGCTGGCCTCGGCCCAGGCCGAGGTCGCCGAGCAGCAGCTTGCCGTGGTTGTACTGCTTGTCGCTGAGATCTTCGTATTGCCGGGCCAATACCGGCGTATCCAGGGCCAGAGTCGTCATGGCGAATCCTCAAAGGGTGGGGACAAACAGTACGAAGCAGGAACCGGACCAGGCAGCAACCCGCGGGCTCCCGCCCCGAGGCTCCGAAGCCGTGTTGGCCGGCCACCAGCGAGACACCAGGGGATGGTGATATGGCAACATTCGGCGCTGTCCCCAGGGCAGCAGCGGCGGTTCGGGCGTATGCTGGCACCGTTTCTGCTGGAGTCTTGATCCCGTCCCGAGGAAACCTGCATGAGCGCAACCCAACTCAAACCCATCCCAGCCAGCCAAGGGCTGCTGTTCTCTCCGTTCCGGCTGCGCGGCATCGAATTCCGCAACCGCACGGTGCTCTCGCCGATGTGCCAGTACGCCGCCGCCGAAGATGGCCTTGCCAGCGACTGGCACCTGGTTCATTACGGCGCCCGCGCGCTCGGCGGCATCGGCCTCAGCATCGTGGAAGCCGCAGCGGTGACTCCGGGCGGGCGCATCAGCCCGGCCGACTTGGGGCTATGGGCCGACGAACAGGTCCCGGCCCTCAAACGGGTCACAGACTTCATCCGCGCCCAAGGCTCCGTCGCCGGCATCCAGCTCGCCCATGCCGGCCGCAAGGCCAGCAGTCACGGCGCCGCGATCGGGCCGAGCCCGTTGGCATTCGGCCCCGGCTCCCCCGTTCCGCGGGCGTTGGACGACACCGGCCTCGAACAGCTCATAGCCGCCTTCGTCCTGGCGGCGAAACGCGCCCTCGCCGCCGGATTCGAGGTCGTAGAGTTGCACATGGCCCACGGCTACCTGCTGCATTCGTTTCTGTCGCCCTTGAGCAATCGGCGCGACGACGCCTACGGCGGCTCCTTCGACAACCGGGCCCGGTTCCCGCTGGCGGTCGCCGCCGCCGTACGCGCCGTGTGGCCGGACGAACTGCCCTTGTTGGTGCGCATTTCCGCGACCGACTGGGCAGAAGGTGGATGGGATCTGGAACAGTCGGTCCGCTTCGCCGGCCTGCTCGGCGAACTCGGGGTGGATCTGATCGACGTTTCCAGCGGCGGCACGCTGCCCGACGCCGTTCCCCCTGCCGCGCCGGGCTACCAGGTCCCCTTCGCCCGGGCGATCCGGGAGCGCACCGGACTCCCCACCGGCGCGGTCGGCCTCATCACCGAACCACGTCAGGCCGAAGACATCCTCGTGTCCGGCAGCGCTGACGCCATCTTCCTTGGCCGCGAGCTGCTGCGGCGGCCGCACTGGCCGTTGAACGCCGCGGCTCTGCTTGGCGCCGACATCGGCTGGCCGGAACGCTACGCCAGAGCACGTTAACCTCACATACGACTAGAAAACGACCATGACCGTCCCCTATACCCGTCTCGGCCGCACCGGCCTCAAAGTCAGCCGCCTCTGCCTGGGCACCATGAACTTCGGTCCGCAGACCAGGGAAGCCGACAGCTTCGCCATCATGGACAAAGCCCTGGAGCTGGGCATCAATTTCTTCGACACCGCCAACGTCTACGGCTGGAAGCTGGGCGAAGGCGTGACCGAGCAGATCGTCGGCCGCTGGCTGGCCCAGGGCGGACGGCGCGAGAACATCGTGCTGGCCACCAAGGTTTACGGCCGCATGGGCGAAGGCCCCAACGACCAGCGCCTGTCCGCCTACCACATCAGGCGGGCGGTCGAAGACAGCCTGCGGCGGCTCAAGACCGACCACATCGACCTCTACCAGATGCACCACGTCGACCGCGAAACGCCCTTGGAAGAAATCTGGCAAGCCTTCGAGCAACTGGTCCAGCAGGGCAAGGTGCTGTATGTCGGCAGCAGCAACTTCGCCGGCTGGCAGCTCGCCCACGCGCAGGGGCTGGCCTCGGCGCGGCACTTTCTCGGACTGGTGTCCGAGCAGAGCCTGTACAACCTGGCCGAGCGGGCGATCGAGTTGGAAGTGATCCCGGCGGCCCGCGCCCTGGGCATCGGCATCATCCCCTGGAGCCCGCTGGCGCGCGGCGCGCTGGCCGGCGACATCCACGCCAAGAGCGGCCGGCGCGGTTCGGAGCTGACGCAGAAATTCATCGAGAAACACCTAGACCGGATCGAGCGCTACGAGGCCTACTCCGCCGAACTCGGGGAAAAGCCAGCCGATCTGGCTCTCGCCTGGCTGCTGCACAACCCGGCGGTGACGGCGCCCATCATCGGCCCGCGCACGCTGGAACAGCTGGAAGGCAGCCTGCGGGCGCTGGAGATCGAGCTGACGCCGGAGACGCTGAAAACGCTGGACGAAATCTGGCCCGGACCCGGCGGCGAGGCACCGGAAGCCTATGCCTGGTGACATCCCCATGACTCACCGGGAACATGCTTCGCCCGTCGCCAAAGGGACTACTCGCGCAGGGAAACTCTCCCTGCTGCGCCGTCTCGCGCTGCTGAGCCCCTTGCTCCTCGCCGGCTGCGCTTCCGGCCTGATGATCTACGCCGACGACGTGCCGCCCGGCACGCTGCGGGTGGCTCAGGTCCAATCGGTCGCCACCCGCAACGACATCGTGCAGATGCAGAAGACCTACCAGGCCCTGCTCGCCTCGGGCATCAAAGACTCCGCCATCACCAACGGCAGCCTGGGCGCAGCCCGCGTGCTCTGCTGCGGCGGGCCGGCCGAACACGGCTCCGACATCTATTTCTACATCCCGCCCGGTACCAAGCTGGCCTTCGGCGACTTCGTCGAAATCCGCTCCGGCCGGCCGGCGAAGGACGGCAGCCCCGGCATGCCCAGCACCTTCGTCCGGGTGGTCCAGAAGCGCGACGAACGGACGCCGCAATGCCGCTGGGACCCGCCGGAGGAATACAACTGGAAGCGTGTCGTCTACTGCGACTGGATGCCGAAGGAAGGCTGGATCGAACCGGGACTGTTTCCGGTCTGGTACAAGCGGTAACCGACGCCCGGAGCCGGCTTTACATTCCCCTCACAAAATCTTGAACCCCGCCATGAGAGAATCCGGCCCGGCTGCCGCTTCGGCGGCCTCACGCTCCTGAGGGTCATGGAATCGCTTTTTACGTTCGCACGCCGGCACCGTCTGTTTCCATTACTGCTGCTGGGTCCGCTGTCCGGCCTGACGGGCTGCCCGAGCGACGCCGGCAACGCCCAGAAACCGGGACCGGGCGCCAAGGCTCAGGGCAAGGTGCCGGTCACCGTCGCGGTGGCGGTACGCAACTCGGTCCCGATCCGTATCAACGCGGTGGGCAACGTCGAGCCCTACGCCACGGTCGCCGTGCGCTCCAAGGTCGAAGGGGAGTTGCTGCGGATCGCCTTCCGCGAGGGCGACGACGTGGTCAAAGGACAGCGCCTGTTCGAGATCGATCCCAGCCAGTACAAATCCCAGGTCCGGCAGGCCGAGGCCAATCTGGCCCGGGACAAGGCCCAGCTGGAAAACGCCCGCTCGCAGGTCCAGCGCTACGAGCAGCTGCGCAAGATGAGCTTCGTCTCCGAGGAAATGATGCAGCGCGCCCGCACCGACGTGGAGGTGTACGCCGCCAACGTCCAGGCAGACGAAGCGGTGCTGGGCTCCGCCCGGTTGCGCCTGGCCGACGCCTACATCGACGCCCCGATCAGCGGGCGCACCGGGCGGATCATGGTCCACCAGGGCAACCAGGTGAAAGCCGACGGCAACGCGCCGCTGGTCGTCATCAACCAGATCGAGCCGATCCAGGTGAATTTCGCCATTCCCGAACAGCGCCTGGCGGAACTGAAAAGCCATGCCCAAGGCCATCAGGTTGCCGTTTCCGCCGAAGTGGCCGGGGCGCAAGGCCCAAGGCCGGCAGGCGAATTGCGCTTCATCGACAACACCGTGGACACCACCACCGGCACGATCAAACTCAAAGCCACCTTCCCGAACAAGGACCGCGGCCTGTGGCCGGGCCAGTTCGTCAAGGTATTCGTCGAGCTGGGTGAGGATAAGAACGCCCTCACCGTCCCCGCCAAAGCCGTGCTAACCGGCCCCCGCGGCGCCTACGTGTTCGTGGTGAAACCCGATCAGACCGTCGAAATGCGGGACGTGGTGCAGGAACGGCAACAGGGTGAAGAAGCGGTGATCGGGCGAGGGCTGGAAGCAGAGGAAAAGGTAGTGCTGGATGGGCAATCGCGGTTGGTGAATGGGGTTTCGGTGGAGATCAAACCAGCACCCTAAAACGCACTCTCTGAACGGTTACGCGAAGCGTGGCCGTTTCCGCTCTTGACTTTCCCCCGTCAGGCCGCGCCGAGCATCGCAGCTTTCGGCGAGAACAGCCCGAAGGGGAGCCGCAGGGAGGCGGCTCGTCCATCGAGGGGCAAGGAGTCCCTTCGATGGACCCTCGCCGAAAGCGACAACTTTGCTGGGAGCAAAGTTGAACAGCCGTAGGCTGGCCCGCAGGGCGAAAACCATGGACGGTTTTCGTAGAAGCGCAGGAAGCTTTCGCGGCCTCCGGGCGGCCTTTTCTTTGCGTACTTTCTTTTGGCCGCCCAAAAGAAAGTACGTCGGCCGTGGGTCCGAAAACCCAATTTCAATCAAAGCCGCGCGCAGCGCTTCCAATCCGATTTCCTAAAGCGCAAAAATCCCAATGAACCTATCCGCACTCTTCGTGCATAGACCCGTAATGACCAGCCTGGTCATGCTAGGCATCCTCCTGTTCGGTGCCTTCGCATACACCCTTCTGCCGGTCGCAGAACTGCCGAGCGTGGACTTCCCCACCATCCAGGTCTCCGCCGGCCTCCCCGGTGCCAGCGCCGAGACCATGGCCTCGTCGGTGGCGACGCCGCTGGAAAAACAGCTGTCGACGGTGCCGGCCATCGACTCGATGACCTCGAGCAGCACCCAGGGCCAGACCCAGATCACCTTGCAGTTCGCTCTGGAACGGGACATCGACGCCGCCGCCCAGGACGTACAGGCGGCCATCTCCCTGGCCCAGCGGCAGTTGCCGCCGGACATGCCGGTGCCGCCTACCCTGCGCAAGGTGAACCCGGCCGACGCGCCCATCCTGATCCTGACCCTCAGCTCCGCCTACCTGCCGCTGTCCGCGGTGGACGAATACGCCGAGACCCTGCTGGCCCAGCGCCTGTCGATGGTGCCGGGCGTGGCCCAGGTCCAGGTGAACGGTGCGCAGAAATACGCGGTGCGGGTCCGGCTCGACCCGAACGCGCTGGCCAGCCGCGGCATCGGCATCGACGAGGTGCGCAAGGCCTTGAGCGAGCACAACGTCAATCTGCCGACCGGCGTGCTGTACGGCAAGGACCGCGCCTATGCGGTGGAGGCATCGGGCCAGCTCCAGAGCGCCAAGGATTTCCGTCCCATGATCGTGGCCTGGCGCAACGGTGCACCGGTACGGCTGGGCGAACTGGGAGAGATCGTCGACGGCGTCGAAACCGACAAGGTGGCAGCCTCGACCAATCTCCAGCCGGCGATCTTCCTCGCCCTGCTGCGCCAGCCCGGCACCAACACCATCGAGGTGGTCGACACCATCCGCGAACTGCTGCCGAAGCTGCGGGCGCAGATGCCGGCGGGGCTGGAACTCAATGTGTTCTATGACCGCTCGGAAACCATCCGCGAGTCGGTCGCCGACGTGCAGGGCACCATGGGACTGACCCTGGTGCTGGTGGTGCTGGTGATCTTCCTGTTCCTGCGCAACGTCCGCGCCACGCTCATCCCCAGCCTGGCCCTGCCGCTGTCCCTGGTCGGCACCTTCGCCGCCATGCATCTCTTAGGCTTCAGCATCGACAACCTGTCCCTGATGGCGCTCACCTTAAGCATCGGCTTTGTGGTGGACGACGCCATCGTCATGCTGGAGAACATTTCCCGCCACGTCGAGGCCGGCGAATCCCCGCTGCAAGCCACTCTGAAGGGTTCCCGCGAAATCGGCTTCACCATCGTGTCGATGACGATCTCGCTGATCGCGGTGTTCATCCCGGTGCTGTTCATGGGCGGCATCGTCGGGCGGCTGCTCAACGAATTCTCGGCGACCATCATGATCGCCGTGCTGATTTCCGGATTCGTCTCCCTGAGCCTGACGCCGATGATGTGCGCCCGGCTGCTGAAGCCCGACGCGGAACGCATTCCCGGGCGGTTCTACCGGGCCAGCGAAGCGGTGTTCGACGCCGGCCTCGCGGCCTACCGGCGCAGCCTGAACGCGGTATTGGCCCGGCAGAACTGGACGCTGGCGGCGTTCTTCCTGATCCTGTTCGGCACCGGCTGGCTGTTTACCGCCGTGCCCAAAGGATTCCTGCCCAGCGACGACACCGGCCTCCTCATCTGCATCACCGAAGCCGCCTCGGACATTTCCTTCGACGCGATGAAGGAGAAGCAGCGCGCCATCGCCACGATCATCAAGAACGATCCGAACGTGGAATCGATCAACGCCGTGGTCGGCGCCAGCGGCATCAGCCAATCGCTGAGCCAGGGCCGGGTCATCGTCCGCTTGAAGCCCCGCGACCAGCGCCAGCCGGCCGAAGCGGTGATCCAGGGGCTGCGGCCCAAGCTCGCCGGCGTTCCCGGCATCAAGGCCTTCATGCAAAACCCGCCCGTCATCCGGATCGGCGGCATGGTCAGCAAGAGTCAGTACCAGTACACCCTGCAAAGCGTCGACACCGCCGAGCTGTTCCATTGGGCGCCGATCGTCGAGGAACGCATGCGCGGCCTGCCCGGCTTCCTGGACGTGACCAGCGATCTGCAGCTCAACAACCCCAAGGTCCGGATCGACATCGACCGCAACAAGGCCTCGGCCCTAGGCATCACCGCCGGCCAGATCGAAGACGCGCTGTACAGCGCCTACGGCGCGCGCCAGGTCTCCACCATCTACACCGCCTCTAACGAATACGCCGTGATCCTGGAGCTGGACCCGCGCTACCAGTCCGACCCCAACGCCCTGTCTCTGCTATACCTGCGTGCAGGCACCGGTGCGATGGTGCCGCTCAGCGCCGTGGTCAAGATGGAACAAGGCACCTCGCCTTTGTCCATCGCCCATCTTGGCCAGTTGCCCGCCGCCACCCTCTCCTTCAGCCTGCCGCCGGGCGCAGCCCTGAGCCAGGCCATCGACCGCCTCGGCGCCGCCATCGCCGAACTCGGCCTGCCGGAATCCCTCACCGGCCGCTACCAAGGCTCGGCCCAGGCCTTCCAGGCCTCGCTCAAAGGCCTCTGGCTGCTGCTGCTCATGGCAGTGCTGGTCATCTACCTGGTGCTCGGCATTCTCTACGAAAGCTTCATCCACCCCCTCACCATCCTCTCCGGCATCCCCACCGCCGCCCTCGGCGCCCTGCTCGCCCTGCTGGCGTTCCAATACCCGCTGGACCTGTACGGCTTCGTCGGCATCATCATGCTGATCGGTATCGTCAAGAAGAACGCCATCATGATGATCGACTTCGCCCTCGAAGCGCAGAAGCTGCAAAACTTACCCCCCGCCCAAGCCATCTACGACGCCTGCCTGATCCGCTTCCGCCCCATCATGATGACCACCCTCGCCGCCATCATGGGCGCCCTCCCCATCGCCCTTGGCGCCGGGGCCGGAGCGGACAGCCGCCGGCCCTTGGGACTGGCGGTCGTCGGCGGACTGCTGGTTTCGCAGCTGCTGACGCTATACATTACGCCGGTGATTTATTTGAAGTTTGAGGGGTTGAGGAGGAAGAAATAAGTGGAGCCAGCGTAGGATGCGCTGAACGAAGGGAAGCGCATCAATCGATGCTTGCAATAATCCTTATCGGGGGGCGGCAAATATGATCGATGCGCTTCGTACCTCAGCGCATCCTACTCAACCTATGACCGGCTGAGCGAAGCCGAAACCGGCCGATGCGCAGCGCCTTGCCTTCAGACGCCGTGCGCCTTGAACCACTCGCGCAGCCGCCGCCAGCCGTCTTCGGCGGCGTCCTTGCGGTAGCTGGGACGGTAATCGGCGTAGAAGGCGTGGGGCGCGTCGGGATAGACCCGTATCGCCGACGGACTGCCGGCGGCTTTCAGCGCGGCGCGCATCTGCTCCACGGTGTCCAGCGGAATGCCCTGGTCCTGCCCGCCGTACAAGCCGAGCACCGGCGCTTTCAGTTCGCCGGCGAGATCGACCGGATATTTCGGTGTGAGGGCGTTGCGGTCGCCGGTCAGCCGCCCGTACCAGGCCACCCCGGCCTTGAGCCGGGGCTGGTGGGCGGCGTAGAGCCAGGCGATGCGGCCGCCCCAGCAGAAGCCGGTCAGCCCTAAGCGGTCGAGGTCGCCGCCGTTCCTGCCGGCCCAGTCCACCGCGGCGTCCAGGTCCGCCAGGACCTGCCCATCCGGCACCTTGGATAGCACTTTCTCGCGGATTTCGTCGATGCTCGCCAGCTTGGAGACGTCGCCCTGGCGGAAATACAGTTCCGGCGCGATGGCGAGATAACCCAGCTTGGCCAGCCGCCGGGTGATGTCCTTGATGTGCTCGTGCACGCCGAAGATTTCCTGCACCACCAGGATCACCGGATGCTTGCCGCCCCCCCGCGGGCACGGAGCGGTAGGCCGGCAGCGTGCCGCCCGCGGCCGGAATTTCGATCCCGCCCGCGATCAGCCCTTCGCTGCCGGTATGGATAATGGTTTCAGCCGCCAAGGCGGGACGCACGGCCAGGGCGAAACCGGCACTCAAAACCTTGGCGACGAAGCCGCGCCGGTCCGAATGAAAGCTGGGCAGGGTCCTGTCGCTCATCTTTCCTTCCCTAAAATACTCCTAGCCCGCCTCCGACGACCTTGAGCGCGGGCTTGGCGTTGACGGGTTTGAAACCGCTGATTTCGCCGAGCACCTCGTTTTTCAAACGGGCGAACTCCGGATCGGCGCGGTCGCGCGGATGCTCCAGCGGCACCGGCACGATGCGCTTGATCCGGCCGGGCCGGGCATCCATCACCACCACCCGGTCGGACAAGAATACCGCCTCTTCCACGTCGTGCGTCACCAGGATCATGGTGATGTCCTCCTGTAGCCAGATGCGTTGCAGCTCGGTCTGCAGGTAGATCTTGGTGAGCGCGTCCAGCGCCCCGAAGGGCTCGTCGAGCAGAAGGATTTCCGGCCGGTTGACCAGCCCACGGGCGATGGCGGCGCGCTGCGCCATGCCGCCGGAGAGTTGGTGGGGATGGGCGTTCTCGAAGCCGTGCAGACCGACCAGGTCGATATGCTCCTGGATCAGCCGCTCCTTCTCGGCACGCTCCAGGTCGGCGTTGAGCAGGCCCAGCCCGACGTTCTCCCGCACCGTGGCCCAGGGAAACAGCCGGTGCTCCTGGAACACAATGCCGCGCTGCAAACCCGGCCCGGTGATGCGCTCGCCGTCCAGCAGGATGTCGCCGCGGTAGTCGCCCTCCAGGCCGACGACCAGCCGCAGCAGTGTGGATTTGCCGCAGCCGCTGGAGCCGACGATGGCGACAAATTCGCCTGGCTTGACGTCCAGGTCGATGTTTTCCAGTACGCTCAGCGTACTCCCCTTGACCTTGTACTGCTTGCTGACGTTGCGGATGCTCAGTGTGCCGAGTTCGGACATGGCGATGCTCCCGATCAAGCGAACGACTTGCGCCAGTGCAGCAGGCGCGCGCGGGCCAGCCGGACGCTCAGGCTGATGCCGAAGCCGATCAGGCCGGACACGATGACGCCGACGAACACGACATCCATTTCCAGCGATTCCTGCGCGCTTTCCATCATGGACCCGACGCCGCCGGTGGCGTTCATCAGGTATTCCGCGCCGATGGTGGACAGCCAGGCGTAGAGGAAGCCGAGCTCCAGCCCGTTGAGTATGGCAGGCGTAGCGGCGGGCAGCACGACCGAGCGGATGCGCCGGACCGGCGAGAACATCAGGACCCGCGACACCTCGAGCAGTTGCTTGGGCACGCTGCGGATGCCTTCATAGGTGTTCACCACTACGGGGAAAAACACCACCAACGCGATGAAGGCCACCTTGGCCGAATCGCCCAGGCCGAACCACACCGAGATCAGCGGAATCCAGGCGAACGGAGCGATCTGGCGGAAAGCGTGCAGGGTCGGGCCTAACACACGGTCCGCGGTGCGGGACAGGCCCAGGATCAATCCGGCGGCGACGCCGATGAGCGAGCCGGCCAGCCAGCCCAGACCCATGCGGGTAACGCTGAGCTTGAGGTTGAACAGGAGATCGCCCTCGCCGAGCAGGCGCTCGAAGCCGCCGAGGATGACCGAGGGCGATGCCAACAGAACCGGATTGATCCAGTGAGCCTGCGCGGCGATTTCCCACAGCGCCAGCAGCGCCAGAGGAATCACCAGCCCGCGGTAGCGGGATGCGTCGAATGCCGGCAGGGACAAGGCGCGGGCGCGGACCTTGGGCGCGGTACGGATGGCTGTGCTGATCGTAGACATGATGTAATCCTCGGGTAAGGGTTTGAGTCGTTGTTTCTTCAGGCGGTCGCCGGCTGCCAGCGGGTCATGCTGCGTTCGGCGAGGCGCAGCAGCTGATCGAGCACCAGGCCGACGGCGCCGATCACCAGGATGGTCGCCAGCACCACGTCGAGCTGGAACAGCTGCCGTCCCATCACCATCAGGAAGCCGATGCCTTCCGAGGACGCCATCAGTTCGACGGCGACCATGGCCTTCCAGGCGTGGCTCAGGGAAAGACTGATGCCGGCGAAGATGGGCGGGATCGCCGCCGGGAAAATCACCTTGCGCAGCAGCTGCAGCGGGCTGAAGCGGAACACGCGGGCCACTTCGACATAGCCGCGCGGCACGCCCTTCACGCCTTCGAGCGTGTTCAGCGCCACCGGCACCACGCAGCCGATGGCGATCACGGCGACCTTGAGCGCCTCCTCGATGCCGAGCAGCACGATCAGCAAGGGAATCCAGCCCAGCATGGGCACGCTGGCCAGCGCCTTGAAGATCGGACCGAGATAGGCGTCCACCCGCCGCGACAAGCCCATGGCGAAGCCCAGCGCCAGGCCGACGCCTCCCCCCAGAGCGAATCCGGCGAAGACCCGCTTGAGGCTGATCCACAGATTGGTGGACACCTCGCCGCTGGCGATCAGATCGGTCAGCGTGGCCCAGACCACCGCCGGGGGCGGCAGAATCTGTTGCGAGGTCCAGCCGTAGAGCGCCGAGGCGTGCCACAGGGCCGCCAGCGCCACCGGAAACAGCAACAAAACCGCCAGCTTGAACACGCCGGCGAACGAAGCGCCAAGTACGCGGGGCAGGAAACCTCGCGAATCACGGGAAAGAGTGAGCGATGCGATGATAGTCATAGCCGTCATAAGCCCCAGAAATTGGTGTTGAAGAGAGATCCAATGACTCGCGTAGCCGCCACCCGCCGTGCCCGCCAGGGCCCCCAGGGGCCCGGACAGGGCGGATGCGCCCGCGACGGTTCCGCGTCCCAGCGTCTCGCTGACGGATGCCAGCCGAACCACGTTGACGATGCCCAGCATTCCCAACCCCAGTCCGAGCAGCACCCCGCCGAGCTGAAGGTGCGCCAGCTCCTGCGCCATTCCCAGGCACCCCAGCCCGAGCACGGCGACGCCGAAACTCAGCCGGTAAAACCGCTCCTGGCCGATCCTGGCCAGGAGTCCGTTCAGCAGGAACAAGGCAGCCATGAAGCTGAAGCCCTGCAGAGCGATGAGCCGGGCAGCCTCGTCCCGCGAGGCGTGGAACTGCTCCAGCGCGATCAGCACGATGAACACCGTGTAGAACATCAGGGAACCGTGGGCCACCAGGTCGATCAGGCTGGTTTCGACGATGTCCCGGTGGCTGAACAAATCGGCCAGCGCCTTGCGCAGCGGCACCGGCCGGTCCTCGGCCCGGCGCCCGAGGGCTTCGCTGCGCCCGCTCAAGATGCCCCAAGCCAGACCCATGGTCGCCAGGAACGACGCGCCGATCAGCCAGAACGCCCCCTGGTAGTCCAGGAAGCCCAGCAGGTAGCTGCCCAGCATCGGACCGGCCACGAATGCCCCGGCCAGCTGAACGCCGCGCAGCCAGCCGGCCTTGCGCTGGCCGGCGATAGCGAGGTAATGGAAGAACTCGCTCTGGGTCGATATGAAGCGCATCGGCATGAACATGCTGGCCGCGGCGCTGGCCAGCAACAGCCAGTAGGGCGAGTCGGCGAAAGGCGTCAGGAAATAGACCGCCCCGGCCAGAATGCTGCCTAGCATGAACATTCCCCTGGCGCCCACGTACCCGATCGCGATGCCGATGGGCAGGCTGACCAAGGCCATCATCAAGGGCTGCGATCCGGTGATGAAGCCGATCTCCGCCTTGGACGCCCCCAGCGAGAGGGCGAACAGAGGCGTCGCCACCTTCACCATGCCGATGGACAGCCCGGCCAGCAGGACCAGCAGCAGAAAGAGATAAAGGCGCCGCTCGTCCGCCGCCTGGCCTGCCGAGATCCGATGTGCGCTCATGCCGTGCCGCATTATTTGGATTGCCAGGCTTCAGCCTGCTCCGGCTTCCAGCGGTTTTCGTACTTGAGTTCCTTGAGCGCCGCGTCCAGGTAGGTGTGGTCGAACCACTGGTTCAAGTCGATGTCGTTGCGCACCAGGCCGAAGCGCTTGGCGTCGTTGAGGGCCTTGCGGTAGCTGGCGATGAAATATTCGTCCAGCAGCGGCGACTGCTTGACGTCGAAGTCCTGGCCGTCGTTGTCCTGCTGGAAATACTTGAAGGGGAAGCCGGACTTTCCCCAGATCTGGTAGACCTGAGTGCGGTTCTTGGGATCGTTGCTCCAGTCGGCCGCCTTCAGCAGGACCTTGACGACGCGCTTGGTGATATCCGGATACTTTTCGGCAAATTCCTCCGTCACCGTAACGCCGGTCGAGCATCCGTATTTGGCGTCGTTGTCCTTCTGAGCATCGTAGATGATCTTGGCGAGGCCCCGGTCGCGGACCGAGAACAGGGGGTTGCCGCCGAAAGCCGCCTCGATGTCCTTGCTGGCGAGTGCCGCGGTCGTCGTGCCGGTATCCATGTTATAGACCTTGAGATCCTTCTCGGACATGCCGTTGGCTTCCAGGATGCGCGCCGCCGTGAGCTGGAGACAGGTCCCCTTGAAAATGGCGACCTTGCGGCCGGCCAGGTCTTTCACCGAACTGGCGCTGGAATCTTCCGTCGCCGCCACGTAGATCTGGGCACGGCGCCCCGTCGCCATGATGAATTTGGTCGGAAGACCGTTGGCTTTGCCGATGATCTGCGGCAGATCGCCCTGCCAGGCCAGGTCGAGCAGGTTGTTGGTGTACGCCTCATTGACGCCGGGACCCGCGGTCTTGAAGAAATGCCAGCGCACTTTGATGCCGTCCGCCTTGAATTCCTCTTCCAGCAGCCCTTTGGCGTGCGCCGTCGCGACGAAGCTGCCGCCCACCTGTGGCCGGCCACCCTGGCCCACCGTGGCGACGCCGAAATTTATGACCTCCGGCTTGTCCTCCGCCTCGCCGTCGTAGGCCACGAGGATGAGGGAGAACGCCAATAGGATGGATATCCACTCGATTCTTATGCTCATGTTTCCGATCTCAGTCTTTGTGGTGTTGGTGTAAAAATCGCTTAGCCTGCTACGGCTTCCCGCCGCTGGCTTCGGGCTTCCAGAACCCCCCCAGCTTCAGCTCCGCCAATGCCGCATCGAGGTAGCTGCGGTCGATCCAGCGGTCGAAATCGACGCTGCCCCGCACCAGGCCGAACTGCTTCGCGTCATCCAGCGCGACCCGATAGCGGTTCACCTGGTAATCGTCGATGAGGGGGGAAAACTTCTGCTCGAGGTCCTGGCTGTCCCACTCTTCCTGGAAGTATTTGACCTCGACGCCCGACTTTGCCCATATCTGGTACAACTCCGCCCGGTTCTCCGGCTGGGCGGCCCAGTGAGCAGCCTTGACCAGGATCTTGACCACCCGGCGGGTGAGATCGGGGTGACGGTCCGCGAAGCCTTCGGTGACCGTGAATCCGGTGGAGCAGCCGTATTTGCCGCCGTCCTCGGCGCCGGAATAGATGATCTTCACCAGCCCCTGATCGCGGACCGGGAGCAGGTTGAAGGAGCCGAACGCCAGTTCCAGGTCCCCGCTGCTCAGGGCGGAGACCGCGGCCAGCGCGTCCAGGTTGTAGACCTTGAGGTCCTTCTCCTTGAAGCCGTGGGCGGCGAGCAGGCGGGCGACCGACAGATGCGGGCAGGTGCCCTTCTGGATCGCCACGCTGCGGCCCTTGATGTCGCCGATGCCCTTGGCCGTCGAGTCCTTCCGCGCCGCGAGGTAAAAGTACTGACGGCGGCTCGCGCCCAGGATGAGCCGGGTCTTCAGTCCGCTGGCCCGGCCGATGAGCTGGGGCAGGTCGCCCTGCCAGGCGAAATCCAACTTGCCGTTGGTGTAAGCCTCGTTCACGCCGGGACCCGCGGTCTTGAAGAAATGCCAGTTGACCCGGATGCCATCCGCCTTGAACTCCTCCTCCAGCCAGCCCTTCACATGGGCCACGGCGGCCACCGAACTGCCGACATAGGGACGTCCGCCCAGGCCGATGGAAGCCACGCCGATGTTGATCTCCTTCGGCACCTCGGCCGATGCGCCGCCGAGGCCGCCGAGAACGGCCAGGGCTCCGAACATCGCTTTCAAGACCGCATTCATGTCCTGTCCCTCCTGCTTCAGAAGCCGAACTGCACCTGGGCCCAGAACTCGTCGTTGCGCGGCTTGTCCGCTTCCAGGGTCTGGTGGTAGTAGTTCAGCTGAAGCTTGGTGGTCTCGGCGAAGAAGATGTTGATGCCGGGAATCAGGTAAGTGAGCTTGTCGTTCCTGGAATGAATATTCGGATCCCAGGTATCCCAGCGGAAGAACACCTGGTAGGTCTTGGGCCACCAGTCGTCGTAGCGCCCTTGCGCCCGGTAGCTCTTCACGAACTGCGCGCCGAAGTTGTAGAACACGGTGGTGGTGTAACCTTCACCCTCCTGGACGACGGTGTAGGGCGATGCGTTCTTGGTGGGCGCCACGCCGGGGTAAGTGGTATCCCAGGTGTGAACCCATTCGAAGGTCAGGCCGAGCGGATGGTGGTTGTACGAAAGGTCCACGCCGACGCGATTCCTGTCGCCGTTGTCCAGGTATTGGGTCGCCTTGGTCTTCGTCGTCGGATTCGAGTAATAGGTTTCCTGGACGTTCTGGGTGCCGAAGTAGGCCGACGTGCCGATCTTGAGTTCGCGGAACCAGGAGTTGTAGTCGACCGGCGCGGTGAGGGCCAGACGCCCCATCCAGTCCTTCATGCGGTTGTTGTCCAGCTTGTTCGGGCCGTTGCCGTTGAACACGCCGACCGCGTATTCGAGGATGGGTGCGCGGTAGTTGGCACCGTAGTCGACCTGCGGAAATGCGTCGCCGCGGACAAAGGCGCCGATCTGGCGGTCGCCGAGGCCCGTGGTCCCCGGCTGGGTCCACATCGCGTTGCGGATCAAGGGTTTCAGGTCTTCCGTCGCGTTGACCTCGATGCCGAATGGAATCAGCTGCTGGCCGAGGGTGAACTTGAGGCGTTCAGACTCCTGGTTGATGGTAGGCAGAAAGTTGTAGCTGATCTGGGCGTCGAGCAGGTTGAACGAAGGCGACCCGGTCTGGGGTGAGACACCGGTACTGATCTGGTACTCCAGGTTGCGGCCTTCCTCGTAATCGCGGTACAGGTTGCCGGTGAACCGCAGCAATGCGGTGTTGATGTAGAAAGAGTTGTTGGCATTGACGCTGTTGGCCGGCGAATACGACAGATTGGACTGGTTCCATTCGTACCCGGCCTGCACGATACCGCCGATGGTCAAGTTGCGGGTGCTGAGCGCGGTGTGGGTCTCGCGCTCGCGCTGCCATTGCCATTTGAAGCTTTCCAGGTCCGACTGGATGCCCTGGATGTCGTCCTGGGTCGCCGGCGGCGCGCCCCCCGGCGCGACCTGGGCCACCTGGCTCTCGGTGTTCTCCACCCTGGTGCTGAGTTCCGCGGTCTGGCTCTCGGCCTTGGCCGCTGAGGACTCCGCCTTTTCCACCCGGCTGTGCAATTTGGTCGTCTGAGTCTCCGCCTTGGATGCCGTGGACTCGGCCTTTTCCACCCGCTTCTGCAGCGTGACGACGGTGCTCGTCAGTAGCTGAATCTGCTTCTTCAGTTCGGCGAGCTCGGAGTCTTTCGATTCGGCATACGCTCCCCTGGACAGCGTTGCGGCGACCGCCAATCCCGCGTACCCGACCGTTTTTAGGACTAGCGCAGTACCCGTCCTGTTTGTGCGCTGTGCAATCAACATTTGCGAATAACCTCTGGAAGTATCGGATGGCCGGCCGCTCCCTCGGTCGGCCGGTCCCGTTTCATGGGCCGCTTAGGCGGCTTTCTTCACCACGGCGACGCCGCCGTCGATGGCGGTTCCCTTGAAGAAATCCGGGTTCTTGCCGGCGTAGAAGTTGTAGGGGTTGGTGTACACCAGGTCGCGGAAATCCTGCTCCGACAGCGCGCCGTTCTCGACCAGGCGGTAGGTATCGGACAGCACCTGGGTCAGGTCCGGCACATCCCAGTGGCCGCTGTCGGAGGCCCAGAAGGCATTCAGCCGGGTGCCCAGCGCCTTCTCGTTGAAGGCGAAGGTCACGGTCGGATCGTCCGCCTCGGCGCCGAAATAGAAATTGGGGACGAAGCGCGCGGCGATGTCCTCGACCTTCTCGATGCCGGCGGCGATGAAGTCGTCCAGGGCGTTCGGGTCCTGGTCGCGCAGATTGTTGGCCCGTCCCAGCGCGCCGCCGATCAGGTTGCCGCCGTCCTGCAGCGGCTTGCCCTTGGTGAGCTTGGAACCATAGCGCTCGAACAGCTTGACGAGCAGCTCCTGGTCAACGTTGGCGGGGTTGTAGTTCTGGATAGCCTGGCCGTTGCGTTTCTCCCAGTGCCCGACCAGGTCGGCGTACAGGTTCGCGCCCCAGGCCGCGCCGCCTTCCAGCAGGCCCACGCGAAGGTCGGGGAAGCGCCGGGTCACGCCGCCGAAGAACAGCGACTTCGCGAGAGCATGCGAGGCATCGGCGAAATGGCCGATATGGTTGTACATGTAGTTGGATGGCGAGCGGCGGGCGGTCCAGCCCATGCCGGCGGAGTGGGTGGTCAGGACCACCTTCAGCTCCACCGCCTTGGCCCAGAACGGATCGTAGTCGTGCTCGCTGTCCAGGCCATAGGTGTCCACCCACCAGCCGTTCTGAGCCACTTCCGGATGCTGGTCGCGCGGATACTTGTCCGCCAGCGCCTTGATAGGACGGTTGACATAGCCCGGAATCAGCGCCGCTTTCAGGCCCAGCTCGTTGATCGCGTACTCCAGCTCCTCGATGCCTTCCTGCGGATCGTGCAGCGGAATGGCTGCCACCGGGGTGACCCGATCCGAATATTCGCGGAACAGGTCGGCGTTGAAGCGGTTCACCGCCCTCACCACCACCCGGCGCAACTCGGGATTGCCGATGTGGGGGGCGAAAGTAGCGACGTTCGGGTACAGCACGCCGAAGTCGATGCCCGCTTCCTGCAGACGCTCGCTCAGCAGCTCCGGCAGGGTCACCGTCGCCAGGTCCAGGGTGTTCCTGGTCGGCAACGCCCACCACGGCGGACGGGTGGAACGCTTATTGCGGCGCTCCTCCCAGGACTGGTCGTACCAGGCATTGCCCAGATAGCCGAAACCGCGAGCGATGGCGCTGCGAAACTGGTCCACCGCAGCCGCGCCGCCCACGTCGGCGATGTATTCTTCCAGCAGCGGCGTGTATTCGATGGTATGGACGTCCGTGTCGATGACCTTGTGGTTCAGCCGTTCGCGGATGGCGAGCGACGGCGAGGGTTTCTTCTGAAACTCGCGATACGAAGGAATATGGCTCATCAGTGGTCTCCTGCTTTCTCGGCGGGGCCGAATCCGGCCATGCGCCTTGCGGTCAGTCGGCGTCGCCCGCTGGGCCTGGGTGGATCTTTCCGGAATGGCTTGCGGCGACGGTCTTGGCCGGCGGGTTGGCCGGTTATAACCACCTATCGCAGGATCGATGCCAATCTATAACGCATTGTTTTATATGAGACTTCGTCGATTCTGAGTCCATGACGCTGGTCGGCGGAGAACACCCCATGTTGCCGAGCTGTCCCCACAGCAGCAGCAACGCCTTGATTTTGGAGAGATAGATGAAAGGAGAACCCAGGCCTCTGCACGAGGCCGTACGCCACACGACGCTGGTCGAATCCGAGCGTCTGTCCCGGCGCTTGAAAGCCCGCGTGGCCCTGGTCAGCGAGACCTTCCAGCACACCGGCAGCTTCAAGTTCCGCGCCGCCTACAACCTCGCATCGAAAGTGCCGCAGGAACTGATCGTCACGGCCTCCTCCGGCAACTTCGGCCAGGCCCTGGCCTATGCCTGCGGCTTGCTGGGAAAGCGCGCGATCGTGGTCATGCCCGCCACGGCGGCGGCAGTGAAGATCGAAGCGGTCAGGGACTACGGCGCCACCGTGGAACTGGTCGACGTAAACACCAGGAGCCGGGCCGAACGCGTGGCCGAGCTGGCCGAGGCATTTCCGCTAGCCTATGTTGCCAGCGCTTACGACGATCCTTTTGTGATCGAAGGCAACGCCAGCCTAGGTACCGAGATCGCGAACCTGGACCGCGAACTCGATTGCGTCCTCGCGCCGGTCGGCGGCGGCGGGTTGAGCGCGGGGCTGATCCAGGGGCTGCGCCAGGCCGGGAGCCGGGTGCCGGTGCTGGGTGCGGAGCCCCTGCTCGCCAATGACGCGGCACGCTCGCTGCAACTCGGCCGCATCGTCGCCAACGCTTGCGAGCCGCAGAGCCTCGCCGACGGCGCCCGCACGCTCAGCCTGGGGCGGTGCAACTGGGAGATATTGCGGAAGGAAATGGCCGGAATCGTGGAAATCCCGGAATGGGCGATCGCAGAAGGACTGCGCCTGCTGTTCGAACTGGCTAATCTCAAGGCCGAACCCACTGCGGCCTTGAGTATCGGTGCACTGCTCGCCGAACCGGAGCGGTTCCGGAACCGTTCGGTGTGTTGCGTCATCAGCGGCGGCAACGTCGACCCCGGCGTCTACCAAAGCCTGCTGGCTCGAGCCGGTTAGCTGCGCCTCATTCAACAGCCGTCAAGCAGCACTGTTGCTGATTCAGCAGCTTAACCGCCAACACGACGCTATAAAGCTGCGGAAACAGCCATCACTGCATCAGGCGCGGTTCTTGCGGAAGCGGCTGCACCGGATATCCCTTCCGGACATCAATGCTGATAAGAGGAGCCAACCATGACCGACCGCAAACTCAGACTCGGTGCCTTCATTCCCGGCGCAGGCCAGCACGTGGCCGCCTGGCGCCATCCCGATGCCCAGGCCGACGGCGGACTCAATCTGGAACATTACAAGCGGATCGTGCAGACCGCCGAGCGGGGCAAATTCGACGCGATGTTCCTCGCCGACGGCCTCGCGGCGAACTTCGGCGGCAACCTGTCCGAGGGACGCAGCGACAAGGGCGCTACCTTCGAGCCGGTCACGCTGTTTTCGGCGCTCTCCGTCGTCACGACAAACATCGGCTTCATCGCCACCGCCTCGACCACCTACGAAGAGCCCTACCAGCTCGCCCGGAAGTTCGCTTCGCTCGATTACCTCAGCAATGGACGCGCGGGATGGAACGTGGTGACCTCGGCGGGCGACGCCACCGCGAAGAATTTCAACCGTGACCAGCAGCTCGAACATGCCCAACGCTACGAGCGCGCCAACGAGTTCGTCGACACCGTGAAGGAACTGTGGGACAGCTGGGAGGACGACGCGATCGTCAAAGACAAGGAATCCGGCGTCTTCTTCGATCCCGCCAAGGTCCATGCACCCAACCACAAGGGCAAACACTTCCAGGTCGCGGGGCCGCTGAACGTCGCCCGGCCGCCGCAAGGCTATCCGGTGATCGTCCAGGCCGGCCAATCCGAGCCCGGCAAGGAACTGGCGGCGCGGACCGCCGAAGTCATCTTCACCGCCCAGCAGACGCTGGAAGACGCCCAGACGTTCTATAAGGACGTGAAGAGCCGCCTCGCCAAGTACGGACGCACGCCCGATCAGCTCAAGATCATGCCGGGGGTGTCTCCCTATGTCGGCCGAACCGAGGCCGAGGCCCGCGCCAAATACGAACAATTGCAGGAGCTGATCCACCCCGATGCCGGGCTCGCCCTGCTGTCCGGGCTTTCCGGCGGCGAGATCGATCTGTCGCAGTATCCGCTCGACGGCCCGCTGCCGGAGCTGCCGGCCACCAAGGGCATCGTCAGCCGCCAGGGCATGATGATCGACATCGCCCGCAAGCACGGCTTTACCATCCGCCAGCTCTACCAATGGGTCGCCGGCGCGCGCGGGCACTGGACCCTGGTCGGGTCGGCCGAGCAGATCGCCGATCATCTGCAGGAATGGTTCGAAAAGGGTGCCGCCGACGGCTTCAACGTGCTGCCGCCGTACCTGCCCGGCGCGCTGGATGACTTCGTCGATCTGGTGATCCCGGAACTGCAGCGGCGCGGCCTGTTCCGTGCCGAGTACGAAGGCCGCACCCTGCGCGAAAACTTAGGGCTCGCCCGCCCGCAGAACCAGTTCGGCGTGCGCGCGAAAGCAGCCTGACCCGAAACCCGGCCCGCCCAGTTCCGGCGGGCTCGACGCCGAACCCCGCCGTCCCCGTTTTCACTCCACAGGAAACATGCATGTCCCAACCCCGCACCCCGGAGCATCCCGTCGATGCCCTGTTCTTCCAACGCTGGTCTCCCCGCGCGTTCACCGGCGAAGCGATCGACGAGGCTACCCTGCTCACATTGTTCGAAGCCGCACGCTGGGCGCCTTCGGCCTACAATTCGCAGCCCTGGCGCTTCATCTACGCGAGGAAAGGCAGCGACAGCTGGCCGAGGTTTCTCGAACTGCTTTCGGAATATAACCGCTCATGGGCGCGAAGCGCCTCGGCCCTGGCGATCCTGCTGTCCAAAACGACCTTCGTTCCGCCCGGAAAGACAGAGCCGCAACCGGCCTCCAGCCACGCCTTCGACGCAGGGGCCGCCTGGCTCAGCCTGGCCTTGCAGGCATCGCTCTCCGGCTGGCATGCCCATGCCATCGGCGGCTACGACAGGGACAAGGCACGGTCGATTCTGGGAATTCCGGGGGGCTACCAACTGGAAGCGGCCATCGCCATAGGCAGGCAAGCCGACAAATCCGCCTTGCCAGAAGCCTTGCGCAGCCGCGAAATACCGAATTCCCGCAGGCCGCTCGGAGAGCTGATCGCGGAAGGGCGTTTTACGTTTTCGGAATGAGCCGGATTGGGCCGTGAGGAATGGGCTGAAGCGCTCTGTGCTCGGCCGGATAGCGGAGGGAGAATCCGCGGTCTGAGGAAGAGGTTTGGCCGCCGCCACGCGCGGCGGCGCCAGGTTCGCCGACGATCCTGAGGATGCTCAGGCGGCCATGTCCTGCTGTTCCAACACGGCGTTCTCTGCCAGGGTTTCCTGGATGAGTGTCTTTACCTCCAGCGCGCATTTTCCGCACTGGCTGCAGGTATCCACACGCTTCCGCAGCGTGCGCAGATTGCACGCGCCGTGGCGAACGACGGCTTCCCGAACCTGGGTTTCAGTGACGTTCCTACAGATGCAGACATACATAAGCATGGACCTCAAAAACTGGGTACGAGCTTAGACTAGCAGAACTGAGAACGTTTCTCAAACAAGAATCGGAAGAAATTTTGTTTCCGAATCGGGACATCAGCATTTCCCGATCCGGCGGTCGAAGCTGTGCCTAAGCCCCTTCTTCCATTTGGCTTTGCAGATAGTTCTCCAGGCCGATGTTCTCGATCAGCCGAAGCTGGGTCTCCAGCCACAGGCAGTGGTCCTCCTCGGTGTCGTCGAGCAGCACCTGCAGGATCCGCCGGGTCTCGTAGTCGCCGTTCTCTTCGCACAGGCCGATCACCTCGCGCAAATGGCCGATCACGGCATATTCGACGCCGAGGTCGCTTTTCAGCATCTCCGGGACGTTCCGGCCGACGTGGATCGGGTCGCGGGTGGCCACGTCCGGAATCCCCTCCAGGAACAGGATGCGCTTGATCAGCGCACTGGCGTGCGCCTGCTCCTCCTGCATTTCGTGGGCGGTGTGCTCATGCAAGGCATGAAACCCCCAATCCCGGTACATCATCGCGTGGATGAAATACTGGTCGATGGCGGCAAGCTCGCCAGCCAGCAGCCGATTCAGCGCCGTTATCACTTCAGGTTGACCTTTCATTTCCCTATCTCCCAGGACGCGGCCCTTCAGGGCCATTATGGTTGTCGTACGTAATTGAAACAGAATTACGTATACTAGTCAGCTCCAAAAAACATCCTGCCACATTCGAATATACGCCCGATCCGCGGCGCTCGCGGCAAGAAAACTACAACATCGGCGACCGGAACACCTCAACAGATGAACGAAATCGAATACGAACTGCGCGAACAGGACCTGCTGGCCTTCAGCGAATATCAGATACGGGAAACCAAGGCGCTGAAGAAACGGCGGCAACGGCATCAGTCGACGATCCCTGCCTTCTTCGTCGCCATTTCGTTGTTTCTCTGGTTCTATTACAAGGACCTGGTGTCCGCGGCCTACGTCGGCGTCGTCGCACTGGCCTGGGGTTTCCTGGTTCCCGCCTACATGCGCTGGACCACGCGCAAGCAGTTGCTAACCATGTACTCGGACGAAGACAAGCGGCGCATCCTGGGCCGCTACCGCCTGAGCGTAGCCAAGGACGCACTGATCGAAAAGAAGCTGGACGGCGAGGAAAGCCGGATTCCCTGGAGCGAAATCCTGAGGATCGAACTGACCGATAAGTACGCATTCATTTTCGTGGCGATCGACGCGGCCCTGATCGTACCCCGGGCCACGGCCAATGCCGCCAAGCTGCGCGACTTCGTGCGGGCTGCGGACGAACGGATCGCCGCCGCGGACTGAAGCGGCCGCACCTTTCACGATGATCGAATTTCGCGACGTCACCCTGAGGATCGGCGGCCGGATACTGTTCGAGCACGCATCGTTCAGCATCTTCCCGGGCCACAAGGTCGGCGTGACCGGCGCCAATGGGGTCGGCAAGTCCAGTCTGTTCAAGCTGGTGACAGGCAGCGGCCAAGCCGACACCGGCGAAGTTCGGCTTCCGCCGAACTGGGTCATCGCACACGTCGCTCAGGAGACGCCGACGGACGCACGGGCGGCGATCGAGTTCGTCATGGACGGCGACGCCGAACTGCGCGAAGTCGAGCGCGAGATCGCGGCGGCAGAAGCTTCGGAAGACGGCCTCGCGCTCGCCCGCGCCCACGCCCGCTATGAAGCCATCGGCGGCTACCAGGCCAGGGCCAACGCCGGGCGGCTGATCGCGGGTTTAGGGTTTGCGGCGGGCGATGGGGAGCGTCCGGTCGACGCCTTCTCCGGCGGCTGGCGCATGCGCCTCGCGCTGGCCCGGGCGCTGATGTGCCGCTCGGACCTCCTGCTGCTGGACGAGCCGACCAACCACCTCGACCTCGACGCCGTGCTGTGGCTGCAGGAGTGGCTGGCGGCCTATCCCGGCACCCTGCTGTTCGTCTCGCACGACCGCGACTTTCTCGACGGACTGGCCGACCACATCCTCCACATCGAAAACGGCGAAGTGGTCCTGAACACCGGCAATTTCTCCGCCTTCGAACAGGCCCGGGCCCAGCGGCTGGCCCAGAACCAGGCGGCCTTCCGCAGACAGCAGACCGAGATCGGACGCCTGCAGGGTTTCGTCGACCGGTTCCGGGCTAAGGCGACCAAGGCGCGCCAGGCCCAGAGCCGGCTCAAGCTGCTGGCGAAGATGGAGGTCATTTCGCTGGCCCACGTGGATTCACCCTTCGAATTCGCCTTCCGCCCGCCGGAAAAGCTACCCCGTCCATTGCTGCAGGCCGAAGGCGTGGCGGTGGGATACGAAGGCGTTCCGCTCTTGGAAAACGTCGGGCTGTCGCTGATGCCGGGCGACCGGGTCGGATTGCTGGGCCGCAACGGGGCCGGCAAATCGACCTTGATCCGGCTGCTGGCGGGGCTGCAGCCGCCGCTCAACGGCGACCGCAGAGTTTCCGGCGAACTGCGGCTGGGTTATTTCGCCCAGCATCAGCTGGAGCTGCTGCGTCCCGAGGAAAACGCGATCTTCCATGTCCAGCGGCTGGACGAAAAGGCTGCGGAAAAGGACATCCGCGATTTCCTCGGCGGCTTCGGCTTCAGCGGCGAACGGACTTTCGAGCCCGTTGCCGGGTTTTCGGGCGGCGAGAAGGCCCGCCTGGTGCTGGCTCTGATCGTTTACCAGCGCCCCAACCTCCTGCTGCTGGACGAACCGACCAATCATCTGGACCTGGAAATGCGCCTGGCGCTGATCCGAGCGCTGCAGGATTTCGAAGGCGCGGCTGTACTGGTTTCCCACGACAGCTACCTGTTGCGGGCAGTAGCCGACAATTTCTTCCTGGTCGCCGACGGCCGGGTCGCCCCTTTCGACGGCGATCTGGACGATTACCGCGTCTGGCTGCGCAGCCGTAACGCTATCGAATCCCCTGCCGCCGACGGTCGCCGCGACGCCGGATCTTCCCGCCGCGAAACCCGGCGGGCCGACGCCGAAAGACGCCAGCAGCTCCGGCCTTTGCGCCTGCAGCTCGAACGTGCCGAAGCGGAGCTGGAGCGATGTTCGACACGGCGGAACGAACTCGAGGCGCAGTTGGCCGATCCCGCCGTTTACGCCGATGAAGCCAAGGACCGGCTCAAACTGCTGCTGCTGGACAAGGCCAAGGCGGAAGAGTCACTGGCCCGGGCCGAAGCGGCCTGGTATGCCGCCACCGAGGCGCTGGAACAGGCCCAGGTCCTGGCCGACATGGCCTGAATCCGGAGAAGACACCGCATGCCGCTGATCCGACTGTTCATCGAAATCTGCCTGTTCCGCAAAGGTCCGCAAGATATCCCGCCGTCGATGCTACTGTTGTGGCTCACCGCGTGCACCTACCTCATGGTCGGCTTCATCCTGCTGGGGCTGGAAGTGGACTGGCTGCCGGCTGTCGTCGAGTCGCTGGCGGAACTGGCGATGCTCCTCGGATTCGTCTGGCTGCTGCTGGCTCTCTTCAAGAAAACGCCGCGCTGGCAGAAGACGGCGACCGCCATGCTCGGCAGCGACGTCGTCATCAGCGCGCCCGCCATCCCCTTGGTGGGCTGGACCCTTGCAGTTCCCGACGCCGCCGGCATCCATCTCATCCTGTTCGGCATGATGCTCTGGCACGTCGCCGTCGTTGCGCACATCCTCCGGCACGCGTTGTCCAAACCCTGGACTACCGGCTTGCTGCTTGCCGTCGCGTATGTGGCGGGCAGCTACAGCGTCATGATGACGCTGTTCCCCCCTACCGCCGTTTGACGGCATCGGCAATCCTCGCTTTCCGCATTGCTCCTTTCCGTGCGCACAGTCGCTTCCGGCACATGACCGCATTCCTGCGCCAGCCCCATCACCGTTACCAAGACCCTCTGGCGCGGATCTGGATCGCCTGCGCCGAAAACGTAGGCTTCCGCATCGCGCGCAGCCCCGATGTCTACGCATCCACCGATGGGCGCGGCACGATCCTGATCGGCAGCGATGACTTGCTCGACCCGGACGACTCTCTCGCCCAGATGATCTTCCACGAGTTGTGCCATGCGCTGGTCGAGGGCGAGGCCGGCGAAGCCCAGGTGGATTGGGGACTGGACAACACCAGCAACCGCCATCTGTGGCACGAGCAAGCCTGCCTGCGGCTCCAGGCTTATCTCTCCGACAGCATAGGCCTGCGCGATTTCTTCGCCCCCACCACCGACTTTCGCGTCAAATTCTGGCCCGCCCTCGGCGACGATCCGATGGCAGCGCCGGCGGACAAAGGCGGCCGCCGCGAACCTTCCTGCGTCGCCGCACGGCTGGCGGCCTGGCGCGCTTCGCAGCCGCGGTGGGCGCCGCACCTTCAGGCCGCCCTGGCGGCGACCGCGGCCGTTGCCAGCGTCGTCCCCGGCTACGTCAGGAGCGATGACGCCGGCGAGGGGGGAATGCCGTCTCTGTGGGGCACGGCCGTACCGCCTCCCCCTTTGCATCCGGCGGGCCATGCCGCCGTCGCTCTCTATCGGCCGGACAACGGCTGCGCCGGTTGCGCGTGGTCATACGCCGAGCGCCAGGGGATTCGCTGCCGGCACGCACCGAAAGTGCGCATCGCCCCCGACGCGCCGGCCTGCATGCGCTGGGAGCCTGCCGGGGAGCTCGATTGCCTCACTTGCGGCGCCTGCTGCCGGGAAGCCTACCAAGCGGTGGAAATATCGGCGCGCGAACCGGTTGTCCGCCTGCATCCTGAACTGGTCATCGCTGCCGGGAACCGCCGGAAACTGCGCCGCGATGGCGAGCGCTGCGCCGCCCTGGCGGGTGGCCACGTTCCGGCTGAATCCTATGCCTGCCGTATTTATGAAGACCGTCCCCGCACCTGCCGGGATTTCGCCCGAGGCAGCGCGAATTGCCTGGATGCCCGCCGCCGAGTCGGAGTTTCGCTCTGAGAGCCGGTTCACGATTTGAACCCACTGCCGTTCGGAGCAAACGGAGAACAAGACCTGCATCAGGCCGGTGCGTAACAGGCATTCCGCTGGAATCCATGCCCGACCCGTCCGGGCGTAGAGGGCACCGAGTTCCGAATCCCGCGCGGTCAGCAGGATGCCGACCACGGCACGGCGCATACGGGGGAGGGTCCCTGGGAGTCCTGTCTTCGCAGATCGGGTAGCTGAACAGTTCTGCTTGGGTCAAGTCAACGCCGCGCATGGACATTCCACGGCCTGTTGGAATAACGATATTCGACCATGCAAAACAATCCGTTGGCAATTTTCGGCGCTCAATCCAGCGAGCTTCTGCCGCTTCTTGGGCCGAGAAAATCAATAGCCTGTTAAGGCCGCTCCACCCGATCGTCTACGACGCCGTCACTCGGCATCGCTCCATGCAGCCAAGGGTGCTTGTGCCAGCGATAGCCATTTTTCGCTTCATTGAAGCCGAAAGCATACAGCCTACGCATGTATTCCTGATCGAAATAACCGTCATGGTGTGCGTCAAAGCTCTCAGGAACATATGCCAAGTTATATTCAACGCCATGTTGCTTAGCCGTCAAATATATCCTATAGAGATCGGTGACCCCCCTGGAGAAGATCAAGATCCGCATGGCGCGAGCTAGAATATCGACAGTTTTTCGACTGACGTCCATTGCCCGCGGCTCGTGTCGCGCATTCCGGATCAGATAGAGCCTGCGCTCCCTGACAATGTCGGAAAGCTCGCTAATGCCGCTCTCGACGAGCCAGGGTGGATAAACAAACATCTGCGTAATTATGCCGCCGTCGGCATGCATTTCTTCATAACGCTTTCCTCCTGCCTCTACCGTAAACATTACTGGAGGAAACACTCCCGGAATCGACGCAGATGCCAGCAACACTTTCCGGAAAAGCCCCAAAGCCGTCCTGTTGCCGCCGGCGGCGAACGAGGCAATTTTCGTCATGTTCCAGACAACCGTGCGACGGGAATCCAGATTGGTGGTTGTAACGACCAGCAGGCGCCCATTTTTATATTGATCTGCAATCTTATTCAAAAGCTCGCGGGTGATATAACGATCGATCGTATCGCGCAGAGGAGAAGTGTCGGCGACTGCGTCGTCGAACAACGACGCAACAATATTGCGCCAAGCAAAAATCTTTCCCGAATAACTATTTGTGTAAACGGTTTCGAGTGTACCATCATACTCAGAACCGAGAAACGCAAACGGCGCGATCAGAGCGCCCGTACTGACTCCCGACACCACATCGAACTGAGGCCGGTTGCCCGCAACCGTCCAACCGCTCAGGAAACCTGCTCCGTAAGCGCCGCCATCTGAACCTGAAGATAATGCCAACATATTGACAGGCTGATATTTTCCCGTACCCATTAAGCTCAGATCCTGCTTTCCGGTCCCTTCGATCCCCACCTCGCTTTCGAACAAATCCAACAATATCAGCGATTCCGATTCCAGAGTGTGGCGCACCCCTGGAAAACCGATGACCTCGGCCTTCGCCCGCAATTCTTCCGGCACTGCCGCCTGCCGGGATGGTGACGGATACAACGAGATCAAGAAAAGAAGACAGAATAGATACAATCCGGGGAGGACTACAAACAGGGCCATCTTCTTGGCAGAGTTAACGCGCATAGCCGTGTCCTTCACCGAATTTAAATCGTCTTGTTATCGTCCCCAGCAGGGAAGGCCCGCCCCGGTAAAAACATATCACGCCGATAATCAGGCTTTTGAAACGGGTGAAGGGCACCGAAATTCCTTGCTTACTGTCGCACCGGCCGGCTTTCGGGTAGTAGGTTTCGATTACCGCCAGCAGCTCCGGCCACGGCACCGCCCGCTCCGTCTCGGCCGGGAACTTTTCACGCCGGGTCTGTTTCTTCTTCCGCGCAAAAGCCAAGGAGGCAAAGGTCGTCGGTTTCATGCGGTCACCGCGTTGACGGGCTTTGTCGAGGATAGCTTACCCGCAGGATTTGTTCAGAGTTTCCTTAGCGCACAGAACAGCAAAAGCCATTTTTTCACCTGTCGCTGATCGTTCCCGGCTGGCATCGGCGGAATAGGATTTGCCGACAAACCTTTTGGGAGACATCAATTGGAATATCAGGTTTCGAGACTCTCCGGCCATCAGTGTGCCGTTTCCTTGGGAACGATGAACCTGGCAGAGATACGATTGGTCTTATACCCATGGTCGTAAGCCCGCCCGTTATATTCCAAATGGGTGTCGGCCGGACGGCCAAGGGTTATCTTGAACGGGGCCTTGCCCTGGACCGTCTTGACCTGCCCCTTGGCCACGTTTTCGAAGAGCAGTTTTTTCCCCTCGGCGTCGGTGACGCTGGCCCAGGATTCCCCTGAGAAGCTCAGGGTCAAGGTGTCACCCTCGGGCTGCGGGGGGGCGCCAGGGGGCTGCGCTGGCGGAGACGCCGGAACGACCGGTGAGCGAGGCGCTTCGACAGCAGCTATGGAGCTCGGAGCGGGTGCCGGTTCGCCGAAAGGAGGCGGAACTTCCGCTTCCCCGGGGATGCCTGCGCCGTTCACAGCCGGTTCCACGGGTGCGGGTTCGGAAAGCTCGACTGGGGAAGGAACCGGCACGGGATTCTGGGACGAACGCCAAAACTGGTAGCCCCAGATACCCGCCAGGCCCAAGAGGACCAGTCCCAGCGGACCGAGCCAGGAAGCGGGTTTTGCCTCGCCTTGACCACGCGCCACGGGCCGCAGCTCCGGATCTGGCCCCTCCCCTGCGACGCGGTTGTAGGCGTCGACGATTTGCTGCTCAGGCAGATCCAGCAGGCGCGCGTAACTGCGCAGGTATCCGCGCACGAAAGCCGCAGGCGGCAGGCTGGCGTAGTCGTCCCGCTCCAGCGCGGAGATGGCCGCTGCCGGCAGGTGGAGTTCGCGCGCCACCGTATCGACTCCGATTCGGCGAGCCTCCCTCGCAGCCCGAAGCATCGGTCCTACGCTCCCCCGCTCAGGTCCTGGCCGGCCTGCAGGATCGTTATCCGTCGCATCGCCCATGTCGTCGTTCCGCCTTCCGAAAAACGAAAAATTTTATGCACTTGCCGGTCCTCGCGCTCAAACGCATCCGGTCGCGGCTAGGCAAATTCGATTCCGCCGCCTCCCCCCGAACCACAGCGCAGTAAGGCGTGCCACGGCCAGCCCTGAGGTGTCAGAATAACCGCGCCGGACGAGCGTTACGGCACAACCTTAAGGTTAGGCAGTCTCCACTCCCAAAACAACAAAGGGCCTTTGGCCCGGATCGCAGAACGAGGAGAAAAACATGGAACTCGGCACCTGTGCGAACTGCGGAGCCAAAGTCTCCGCACCAGCAGGCATCTGTCCAAGCTGCGGAAAATCGATCGAATCGTCCGCCTACGAAAGCGAACCCCCCATCAGGAAGCTTGGCGGAAAATTCCAGGCCATCGGAATCCTGACTCTTGCTGCCGGCATCGTGGCGACCCTTGCCGGCGCCTGGTGGGGACCGGCGCTGGTGATGCCGGGCGTGGTGTTATTCATGCTTGGAAAGATGTAAGCGGATGCGGGCACGAAGGGAGGGAACCCCTTCGTGTTCCTGCGGCGGCGACAACGCCGGAGCGCGCCGGGGCGGACAACCGATCGGCCGGACACACCGCCGTATTGATTACAATTCCAAGGCATGGCTCGACACAATGGGGACGCTTAAGGCATGCTTGGCACGTACTGCGGGCATTCGGCCCGAACGGCCATGGCATGTTCCGACGAACGGTCGATGAGACACGACCATCACCAGGACTTTGACTGAAGCAGGATTCCCTAAAGGATGGAGCCCAAAATCGATTCGTTGAAAATCGCCGGACGCCGGCTGCTTCTGATCCTTCCGGCGATTCTCGCCGCCGGCTGCAGCAATAAGATCGGGCCGGATTACCAGACTCCCGAAACCCGGGTTTCCCCAGACTGGCTCGAGAGCGAGGACACCAGGGTTTCGAAGAGAGAAGGCAATTTCCGGGAATGGTGGCGGGTGTTCAAGGACCCGGTTCTGAATAAACTCGTCGAAACCGCTTATTCGCAGAATCTTCCGCTCCAGATCACCGCCGTTCGCATTCTGGGTTCGCGCTCGGAACTGGGCGTGGCTACCGGCAATCTGTTCCCGCAGAGCCAGGGCTTCGAAGGCCAGACCGAGAAATTCAGCATGCCTTTCCTCCGGGATTTGGGATTGGGAAGTGGCGACAGCCTCTGGTACACCCGCGTCGGCGTCATGTCGAACTGGGAAATCGACATCTGGGGCAAGTACCGCCGGGCCATCGAGTCTGCCGATGCGCAATTGATGGCGTCCGTCGCCGAGTATGACGACATCCTGGTCACCCTCACCGCCGACGTCGCCAATACCTACGTGCAGATCCGGACCCTGGAAAAGCGCCTCGACATTGCCCGCCATAATGTCACGACCCAAAGCGAAAGCCTGCGAATCGCAGACGCCAAATTCCACGGAGGCACCAGCACCCAGCGTGACGTGGAACAGGCCAAGACCGTGCTCGCCAGCACCCAGGCGACCATTCCGGTGCTGGAAGGACAGCTTCGGCAGGCGAAGAACACGCTTTGCTATTTGCTCGGCATGCCGCCCGACAAGCTCGACAAGCCGTTGGGCTCCGAAACCCAGTTCGGCCAGATCCCCGCCCCGCCGGTCCAGGTCGCAGTCGGCATTCCGGCCGATTTGCTGCGGCGGCGGCCGGACGTGCGAAGAGCGGAACAAACCGCCGCGGCCCAATCAGCCCGCATCGGCATCGCCAAAGCCGCGCTTTACCCAGCCTTCTCGATCAGCGGCAGCTTCGGCTTCGTTTCCACCAACTCCCAGGGCCACAGTCTGGGCGACATTTTCAATTGGGGGCAGCATTTCTATCGCTTCGGCCCTTCGGTGCAGTGGAACCTGTTCAATTACGGCCAGCTCACCAATCAGGTCCGGGCCCAGGATGCCCGCTTCCAGGAACTCGCACTGAGTTATCAGAACACCGTGCTGAAGGCGCAGCAGGAGGCCGAGAGTGCGTTGATCGGCTTCCTCAAGACCCAGAATTCCGCCGAGTTCCTGGCCGAGAGCACCGCCGCTGCGCAACGTTCACTGGATCTGGCCACGCTGCAGTACCGCGAGGGTATCACCGATTTCACCACCGTACTGACGGCCGAGCAGGACTTGCTGAAACAGCAGGACAATTTTGCCCAGACTCTGGGCAACATCGCTACCAATCTGGTTGGCGTCTACCGCACCCTCGGCGGTGGCTGGCAGATTCGCGAGGGCAAGGATTTCGTCCCCGAACCGATCCGGCAGGCGATGGCGGAGCGGACCAATTGGGGCGATCTGCTGAAGCCGGGGGCAGTGCCCGAGAAACCGCCGTCCAGCCTCATTCGGGCGCCAGACTGGTAAGCCGTTAACCCCAACTTGTGATTTGAGACTTCGCGGCGGGTAACGCTCAAGACGATCCAGCCGCCGCCGGAAACGATTTCAGGGAGACTCTTCCAGTGATTCGCACGACTCAACACCGCCAGGGAATCTTGTGGCGCACTCTCGCCGGCACCGGCACATCCATGCTGCTGCTGTCCTCCGCCAGCTGCGAAAAACCCAACACCTATGTGCCGCCTCCCGCGCCGCAGGTGGTGGTCAGCCAGCCCATCGAAGGTCCGGTCACGCCCTACCTCGAACTCACGGGAAACACCCAGGCGATCAAGACCGTGGAGCTCCGGGCTCGCGTCGAAGGCTACCTGGAAAAGATCCTGTTCCGCGAGGGTGAGATCGTCAAGGAAGGGCAACTGCTTTTTCTCATCCAGCAGAACACCTATGAGGCCAAGTTGAAGGAAGCCAAGGCCCAGGTGCTGGCGGATAAGGCCCGGCTGATGCACGCCGAGACCGAGTACGTCCGTTTTTCCGGACTGCTCAAGCAAAACGCCGCCGCCCAGACCGACGTCGACAAATGGCATTACGAGCGGGATTCGGCGCAGGCGGCGGTCATGGCGGCGGAAGCCAACGTCGATCTGGCCAAGCTCAATCTGGACTACACCGAGGTCAGGGCCCCGTTCACCGGCCGCGCCGGGCGACGCATGAAGGATCCGGGCAACCTGGTCGGCGCCGGCGAAAAAACCGTACTCGCCGAGATCAACCAGATCGACCCCATCTATGCCTATTTCACGATCAGCGAGCAGGATCTGCTGAGAGTCAGGGGCAGGCACCAAAGCGAGGCGACCAGCCCTCGGATGCCGGACGTCCCTGTCGCTTTGGGTCTGGTCAACGAAGACGGTTATCCGCACCAAGGCAAACTCGACTTCGCCGGCATCCGGCTGGACCCCACCACCGGCACCCTGCTGCTGCGCGCCATCTTCCCGAACCCGGACTATTCGATCCTTCCCGGCCTGTTCGCCCGGCTCAAGGCTCCGGTCGACAACGCCCAGTCCGCGCTGCTGATCCCCACCAAAGCCATCAGTTACGACCAGATCGGCCCGTACGTACTCGTAGTCAACGACAAAAATCTGGTCGAGCGGCGCAGCATCACGACCGGTCCTCCCTCCGGCCTCATGATTTCTGTCAGCGATGGGCTCAAGAACAGCGACTGGCTCATCATCGACGGCCTGCTGCGCGCGATCCCCGGCAAGGAAGTCGCGCCGGTCAGGCAGCCGCTCTCCGCCTCGCCGGCCGGTAATCCCCCAGGAGCGGCCGGCCGATGATCTCCAAGTTTTTCATCGAACGTCCGATCTTCGCCAACGTCATCGCGATCATCACCATCATCCTGGGCGTCGTCAGCCTGATTGAGCTGCCGGTCGCCCAATACCCGGACATCGTGCCGCCGACCATCCAGGTCACCACCCGCTATCCAGGCGCCAGTGCCGAGATCATCGCCAACACGGTCGGTATTCCGATCGAGCAGGCCGTCAACGGCGTGGAGAATTCGCTGTATCAGTCCTCGACCAGCGGAAGCGACGGCTCCTACACACTGACCATCACCTTCAGGGTCGGCAGCGACCTCAACACCGCCCTGGCCCTGGTGCAGAATTTCGTCAACAGCGCTCTGGCCCAGTTGCCGGACACCGTGCAGAAACAGGGGGTCACCGTCAAGAAGGTCTCGACCGACATGCTGCAGGTCATCAGCCTGTATTCGGA